>CAZQMR010000041.1:0-20324 GCA_964594465.1 uncultured Rhodobacterales bacterium | reverse complement strand
CGCTTCCGTTGTCGCTGACAATAGTGTTGGGTTTCCCGCGCTCTTGGATGATCGCATCGAGCTCGCGTGTCAGTCGTTTTCCTGAGAGTGAAGTGTCTGGAATGAGTGCCAAGCATCCTCTGCTAAAATCATCCACGACGGCCAACACGCGAAACCTGCGACCATCCGTGAAGGCGTCAGATACGAAGTCTAAGCTCCATCGTTCTTTCACACGCTCGGGCACAATCATTAGCCTGCCCGTCCCCAGAGCCCGCTTACGCCCACCACGTTTCCTCACCTGCAACCCTTCTTCTCGGTAAAGCCGCCTGAGCTTCTTCAGGTTCATGCTGATGCCTTGGCGCTCTAGCATGATGTGGATGCGCCTGTAACCAAAGCGCCGACGTTCCGCGGCAACTTCTTTCATTGCTGTGCGTAGATTTGAATCGTCAGGTCGAATGCTCTTGTACCGTACGCTCGATCTATCCACTTTCAGCACATCACACGCCCGCCCCCTACCGGCAGCATGCTGCGCATGCGCCTGCCGGGCAATGTCATGGCTCACCCCGTGCTCATCACGAAGGTGGACCACAGCTTTCCGCTTCGCAGCGGGCGTCACCACTTTCGCGAGGCAACATCCTTGAGATTGGCGCTCGACCATTGTCCTCGGACCAATGGCGTCCAAGGTCTCGCTCCAACATTTGTTCAGCGAGCAGCTTCTTGAGTTTAGTGTTCTCGTCTTCAAGCGCCTTCAGCTTCCTCGCATCAGACACATCCATTCCGCCAAACTTCGATTTGAACTTGTAGAACGACGCCGTGCTGATGCCGTACTTGCGACAAACCTCAGCAGTCGCAATGCCGCTTTCCTGCTCTTTGATCATGCCGATGATCTTTTCGTCAGTGAACCGTGATTTCTTCATATTTCCGTCTCAAAATTTAAGGACGGACTCTGCTCAAATATGGAGGAGTTTTGAGGGCGCAGGTCAGTGGCTTTCCCCCAAAAAATAGCCGTTCATTAACAAAACGTTACGCGCCAAAATGCGATTTTAGGCGCATAATTGAATTTGTGATAAATCCCATATTCCTTTTAAGAGAAGCCGAAATCAAAACTGTCATTCAAATTGAACCCCGCTGCGTCGGTGTCTGTTGTGACTTCTAATGTTAGTGTGTTTGGGTTTGATTGTATGAGTTTGAAGGCTTTGTTGCCATCGAGATCGAAGCCTTGGTATCCGTCAAAGCTGCCTGCGAAGCCGCTGGAAGACGTAATGATATCGAAGGTGTCGCCGAGGGCTGCGTCGAAGTCCGTGCTGAAATCAAGAGCAAGGGTTCCGGTGAGCGTCAGCACGCCGGTTTCTATATCGATGCGTCCTGCGGTCGCCTCGGCATTTGCGCCTGACAGCCCAACAGCCAGGGTGCCGCGTTCGGTCAGGGTGAGCGCGGTTTCGACATCCAGTTCCCCGCTGGAGGTTGCGCCGAGGGTTCCTTCCAGATCAGCAATATCCTGGACCCGCAGTACGCCGTCATCGGCGATGATCTGGCCTTCAACCAGAATTGCATCGCCCGTATCCTGGGCATAGACGAAACCTTCACCGCGGATATCGAGGTCTTCGGCAATCGTCAGGGTCTCGCTGGATGTGAGCACGCCGTCAAAGATCAGCCGGTTGTCAAAGGCCCCAATCGGAGCGTTTGCATCAGACAGAAGAACTGCCCCTGTGCCGCCAAGGGTCTGCTCCCCGTTAAGGTAGAGATAGGCGTCCCCGTTCACACCCGCCGCGAGTGTCAGATCGCTGTTGATGGTCAGGCCGCCGGTCGCGTTGATCGAATTATTGCCTGAGACGAACCCGATCTGGGCATCCATATCCAGTGTCACAGCGTCAAGTTGGGCACTGGTCTCAAAACGCGCTGTGCCGGTTCCGGTGATCACCGTGTTGGCGATCTGGGTGCCCAAAAACACCTCGCCCTCAGTGATGTCCAGATTGAGCGCTGCACCCGCATTGTCGATATCGCGCAGCGTCAGGCGCTCGCCGGCGATGCCGGTGACCTGGCTCAGAATGCGCAGGCTGTCTTCGCTCTGCTGAGCATAAAGCAGGCCATCCCCGGAGATCTCAAGCCCGGCGCCGTAGGTCAGCGTCTCCACCGTACCCGACAGATCGCCCCGGAAGATCGCCCAGTTGTTGCCGGTCTGGCCTGGATTGAGATTGTCCCGGCTCAGCACCAATTCTCCGGTGCCATCAATGGTTTGTTCCCCATCAATATAGAGATAGGCATTGCGCCCGGCTTGCGTGGCCAGCTCAAAGCTGCTGTTGAGCGTAATCTCATCTTCAAGCGTGATTGTGATACTGGAATTGGAGGCGGTGCTCAGGCGCGCGTCAATGTCAAACGTAGTTGCCCGCACAGACGTGCCGCTCACAAAATCCACAAAGCCCGCTTGCGGCGTGCTGGCGCTCAGCACCGTATTTTCCAGCAAAGTGCCAAAGCGCACCTGCCCCGCACTCGCATCGACATTCAAAGTCTCGCCTTGATTGTCAATATAGCGCAGTGTCAGCGCGCCATCTTCACCCACAACGCTGCCAAGGATCTGGATCCGGTCCTCGACCGAACCGATCGTGACCTCGCCCGTGCCCCGCAGGCTCAGATCTTCGCCAAAGACCAGATCTTCCCGCTCACCACTCAGTTGCGAGTTCAGGCGGATCAGGTTCAAAACAGCCTCGTCGCCAATCGCATTGTTGCGGCTCAGGAAAATCTCGCCATCCCCGCCGATCTCCTGCCCGCCGGTCATGTAAAGATTGGCGTAGCGCGCCCCCGTGCCCGAAAGGATCAAGCTGCCAGAAACGCTCAGATCATCCGTCACCGTCACACTCGCCGTGCGGTTGGCACTCGTGCCCTCGATCTCAGCGGAACCCAGAATGCTCAGACCAGACGCCGTCGCGCTTTCCATCCGCGCAACACCAGCACCGCCAAAACTCACATCATTGAGCTGGCTCGACAAAACCCGCACATCCGCGCCCGCACCAACCTCAACAGCTGCGTTGTTGATCGAGGTTTGCAACGTCACCCAGCCACCAGCCGCACTGTCAAGCGACAGAACCTCGCCGCCATTGTCGATGTAGCTGAGCCGCAACTCACCCCCAACACCAACAACATCGCCCAAGAACTGGAACCGATCCTCAGCCCGAGACACAGTGTTATACCCCTGACCCTCAAGCGTCACATCCGCCCCAAAGCTCACAAGCTCACTGGCCGAACTGTCCTGGCTCACAAGATAAAACCAGCTCGAGTTCTGCTGGTTCAGCGTAAAGGTCCCAGACCCATCAATCCCCTGAGCCCCATAAAAATAAACCCGACCAGTCCCATCAACAGACAAATCTCCATCAAGCGTCAATCCATCATAAACACTCAACAAACGACCCGTCTCAACAAAACCATCAACACCCAAATCAACACCACGCCAAATGCCACCACTGATCGACGCCTCAGGGCCACCAACAAGAGCTGCATCAAGTGTCACGTTTTCGAAATTCGTGCTAAGAACTGGCAGCGCTGGCTCGACAGGTAGATCCGCGCGGGACAATTGCTGACCTGCTTGCGCTGTACTGACAACCCGCGCGTAAAGCGATGTGCCATCTTCAATCAACGCCAGCCCGCGATCCGTGCCAAATTCAGTGTTTTGAACCGATGCAAAACTGTCTGTGAAGCCGCCAGTGGCGCGCATGATCTCAAATTCTGTGCCGATCTCAGCATCAAAATCAGCGGCAATGTCAAAGCTGAACGTACCGCCACGTTGCAAAAGGCCTGTCACATTCAGCAAGCCAGTTTCTGTTTCCCGACCCGATCCGCTCAGAGCGATCGTAAGGTCGCTGCTGGACGCCAGACCAAGCGTTCGGTCAAACCCAAGCACAGCATCATCGCTTACATTCAGCGAACCGGTGATGTCTTCGATGCCTTGCAGTGCCAAAGTGCCACCGCGCGCAATCGCATCACCGTCAAAGTCCAGAATATCGCCAGCGCTGACCGTGACCGATCCATAGCCTTCCAGCAGAATATCCTCGGCAATTGTGAAGGTCTCAGTTCCGCCCTCAACACCAGAGAAAACCACGCGGTTTGCCACGCCGCGCATATCGATCTCATTCTCGCCTGACAAAAACAGGCGCCCTGTGCCATCCAGAGTTTGCGCCCCGAAGAATGTCAGCGTTGCAGCTGCAAGTTCGGACCCCGCCAACGTCAAGGAGGCATCGTTCAAGGTCAAACCATCGCGCACTGTGTAACTGCGCGCAGACGTCTCTGACTCCATGCGCGTATCAATTCCAAGTATAACATTGCGCAAACCGCCATTGGAGAGCAGATCGATTGCGCCTGTATTGCCAGCTGCGGCAATGATCTCAGTATTTGCAATGCCGCTGCCAAAAGCCAATTGACCGAGCGAGGCATCCACAGTGACACTGCCCCCTGCATTATCCAGGTCATTGATGGCAAGAATGCCGTCGCTTGCGCTGACCACTGTGCCAAGAATGCTGATCTTGTCGCCTGCATCCACAGCATCGATCAGACCGCTGCCCTGAATTGTGATCCCGGCACCAAAGCTCAGAACCTCAGAGAAGCTTTCAAAGCCGTCAAAGCGCAGGTCATTATTGGTCGGGCCGTCTGGGTTCACAGCCATCATGATTGTGCCGGTGCCCGTCACATCCTGACTGCCAAGGAAGTTCAATTGTGCAAGATTGTTGAAGCCAGCAAGCGTCATCGTCGTGCCGCTCAACGCCAATCCGCTGACGACATCTACATCCTGCGCGCTCGCCCCACTGGCATCGAGAATTGTATCAATAGCAAAGGTCACATCTTGCAAGACTGCGTTATTGTTGAGGTGCAGCGCGCCGCTGTTTCCGGTAGCCGCGTCAATCACCGCATTCGAAATCCGTCCAAACAGCCCGACATAGCCCTCACTGGCATCCACATCAAATGACGCACCACTGTTGTTGACACCCGCCAGGGTAAGTCTTTGATCAGCAACCCCTTCAAGTGTTCCCAAAAACGCAATCGCGTTCGCTTCAGGATTGGAGGTATAGACACCAACGTCCCCCCGAATGGTGATCCCTTCATCAATGGTTAATATCTCACGCGCGGATGTGGTGCCATCAAAACGGATCAGGTTGGGTGACCCACGACCGGTGCCTGTGTCCAGCAGATCAAAATCAATCACACCCGTGCCGCCGATGGTTTGCGCGCCGTTCACATCAAGCACATATTCCGCAAGCGAGGAGCCCCCAAAGCTCATCGTTACATCGTCAAGCAGCAGGCCTTGCTCGATCACCAATGTCTTGTCGCCGGTCAGGGCTTTGTCTTCTAGATCAACCTGAACCACGACGTTCTCAAACGCAGTGACCCCCAGATCAGGGCCCGTGCTGTCAGCTATAATATTGGCATCCACAACCCGGCCAGACACATCGTCAAGGGCGACATCCATGCGCTCAAATGGTGTTGCTGGATCTGGCGTGAACGTATTGCCAATAAAGCCAAGGCTGGCTGCGTCGGTGTCTGTTGTGACTTCTAATGTTAGTGTGTTTGGGTTTGATTGTATGAGTTTGAAGGCTTTGTTGCCATCGAGATCGAAGCCTTGGTATCCGTCAAAGCTGCCTGCGAAGCCGCTGGAAGACGTAATGATATCGAAGGTGTCGCCGAGGGCTGCGTCGAAGTCCGTGCTGAAATCAAGAGCAAGGGTTCCGGTGAGCGTCAGCACGCCGGTTTCTATATCGATGCGTCCTGCGGTCGCCTCGGCATTTGCGCCTGACAGCCCAACAGCCAGGGTGCCGCGTTCGGTCAGGGTGAGCGCGGTTTCGACATCCAGTTCCCCGCTGGAGGTTGCGCCGAGGGTTCCTTCCAGATCAGCAATATCCTGGACCCGCAGTACGCCGTCATCGGCGATGATCTGGCCTTCAACCAGAATTGCATCGCCCGTATCCTGGGCATAGACGAAACCTTCACCGCGGATATCGAGGTCTTCGGCAATCGTCAGGGTCTCGCTGGATGTGAGCACGCCGTCAAAGATCAGCCGGTTGTCAAAGGCCCCAATCGGAGCGTTTGCATCAGACAGAAGAACTGCCCCTGTGCCGCCAAGGGTCTGCTCCCCGTTAAGGTAGAGATAGGCGTCCCCGTTCACACCCGCCGCGAGTGTCAGATCGCTGTTGATGGTCAGGCCGCCGGTCGCGTTGATCGAATTATTGCCTGAGACGAACCCGATCTGGGCATCCATATCCAGTGTCACAGCGTCAAGTTGGGCACTGGTCTCAAAACGCGCTGTGCCGGTTCCGGTGATCACCGTGTTGGCGATCTGGGTGCCCAAAAACACCTCGCCCTCAGTGATGTCCAGATTGAGCGCTGCACCCGCATTGTCGATATCGCGCAGCGTCAGGCGCTCGCCGGCGATGCCGGTGACCTGGCTCAGAATGCGCAGGCTGTCTTCGCTCTGCTGAGCATAAAGCAGGCCATCCCCGGAGATCTCAAGCCCGGCGCCGTAGGTCAGCGTCTCCACCGTACCCGACAGATCGCCCCGGAAGATCGCCCAGTTGTTGCCGGTCTGGCCTGGATTGAGATTGTCCCGGCTCAGCACCAATTCTCCGGTGCCATCAATGGTTTGTTCCCCATCAATATAGAGATAGGCATTGCGCCCGGCTTGCGTGGCCAGCTCAAAGCTGCTGTTGAGCGTAATCTCATCTTCAAGCGTGATTGTGATACTGGAATTGGAGGCGGTGCTCAGGCGCGCGTCAATGTCAAACGTAGTTGCCCGCACAGACGTGCCGCTCACAAAATCCACAAAGCCCGCTTGCGGCGTGCTGGCGCTCAGCACCGTATTTTCCAGCAAAGTGCCAAAGCGCACCTGCCCCGCACTCGCATCGACATTCAAAGTCTCGCCTTGATTGTCAATATAGCGCAGTGTCAGCGCGCCATCTTCACCCACAACGCTGCCAAGGATCTGGATCCGGTCCTCGACCGAACCGATCGTGACCTCGCCCGTGCCCCGCAGGCTCAGATCTTCGCCAAAGACCAGATCTTCCCGCTCACCACTCAGTTGCGAGTTCAGGCGGATCAGGTTCAAAACAGCCTCGTCGCCAATCGCATTGTTGCGGCTCAGGAAAATCTCGCCATCCCCGCCGATCTCCTGCCCGCCGGTCATGTAAAGATTGGCGTAGCGCGCCCCCGTGCCCGAAAGGATCAAGCTGCCAGAAACGCTCAGATCATCCGTCACCGTCACACTCGCCGTGCGGTTGGCACTCGTGCCCTCGATCTCAGCGGAACCCAGAATGCTCAGACCAGACGCCGTCGCGCTTTCCATCCGCGCAACACCAGCACCGCCAAAACTCACATCATTGAGCTGGCTCGACAAAACCCGCACATCCGCGCCCGCACCAACCTCAACAGCTGCGTTGTTGATCGAGGTTTGCAACGTCACCCAGCCACCAGCCGCACTGTCAAGCGACAGAACCTCGCCGCCATTGTCGATGTAGCTGAGCCGCAACTCACCCCCAACACCAACAACATCGCCCAAGAACTGGAACCGATCCTCAGCCCGAGACACAGTGTTATACCCCTGACCCTCAAGCGTCACATCCGCCCCAAAGCTCACAAGCTCACTGGCCGAACTGTCCTGGCTCACAAGATAAAACCAGCTCGAGTTCTGCTGGTTCAGCGTAAAGGTCCCAGACCCATCAATCCCCTGAGCCCCATAAAAATAAACCCGACCAGTCCCATCAACAGACAAATCTCCATCAAGCGTCAATCCATCATAAACACTCAACAAACGACCCGTCTCAACAAAACCATCAACACCCAAATCAACACCACGCCAAATGCCACCACTGATCGAAACACTGAACTCTTCAGAGCCACGAATCGACGTGTCTTCCAAAGTTCCACTTGATTGCGAAAGCGTTCCGCTGACGCCTTCAAAATCATCAACAGCAAGCGTGCCACTTTGTAGTAGCAAATCGCCTTGGAGCAGGATCCGGTCGACCTCTACAGTACCATTGACCGAAACTAAGGAACCTTCATCAATGACAACTGCAACCCCATCATCTGCAACAGGCACCACACCATCGCGCCATTTGCTGGCATCAAACCAATTGCCACCGGCGGGATCGTTCCATACCGCGGTAGCATCAACGACTGTAATTGATTGAGAGGAAGGCGGTGTAACAATGGCATTGCCAGCGCGGTCAGAGAGCCCGCTCAAATTGAAGTTCAGCGTATAGTCACCAAGCGCCAAAGGATCGAACGTAAAGAGAGCGACTTGATCATCAGCAAGCAAAACGAGATCTTTCGCCACGATTTCTGTGCCATCCGAGGCAACGGCGACAACTCCATTTAGGGAGATCGTATCTTCATCAATGGGTTCACTGAAAGCTACGGAAACCGTGCTTTCTCCAACAAGAACCAAACGACCATCTGTCGGGCTAATCGACAATACTTCCGGAGATGTGATGTCAGGAATGATATCGAAACTGATGGATTCACTTGTGGTTGCATTTCCGCCGGTGTCGGTGGCGCGAACCGCAATTTCGACAGTTGTTGCGCCGTCGGACAAAGAAGGCACTGAGAACGCCAAATCATAAGGCGCTGAAACGTCATTCAAAACCACCTGACCGTTGACCAGCAGTTCTACGTTGCGGATTTGCACATCATCTGTGATGCCCAAATCAAGCCTGACGGTTTCGCCTTCTTCGACTTGTATGCCATCTGCGTTGGGATCCGCATCCGAAGCTGAGCTATTGAAGGTTACGGTTGGCGGCTGTCCATTGGCATCAAAGGGCAAGAAATTGATAACCTGAAGCCCGCCTGAACCATCTGCCACGTAAGCGATACCACTGGCCAGTGACACAGCCTGTGCGTCACCCGGCGTATTAAATTCTGCAACCAAGTCGTAGGTATTTTCTGGGTCGGAAGTGTCATGAATTTGCAAGCCGCGCTGACCTGCCGCAACCAAGCCAAGACCCGCTCCGTTTGTGACAGTCTGTTGGTTTGCAGCCTGCACGGCGGGTGTGTCGATATTTGAGATAAGTTCTAGGTTGCCGGGGTCAGAAACATCAAATGTCACATAGCCACCGCGTTCGAGCGGCCGGGAAGGTGCGATGACCGTCAAGTCCAAGCCATTGGAGACATAGGCAACATCGTCTGAGACGAAGATGCGGAAATCATCGAATTGTTGGCGGCGCACTGGTGGGGTGGGGATTGTTACGCTGTCAAGCTCGACGAGGAATTGACCGTTGAAAGCGTATGAAACCAGAGTGGTGTTATCTACTACTGCGTAAACTGTGTCACCCGATGCAGCGATGTCTGTGACCGGACCTGATGTGTCGATTTCGGCCAGAATGGCGCCTGCCGCCGGATTAACTACATAAAGGTCACGCCCCCCGACGAACAGCAGACCGTCGCGGAACAACAAGCTCTGTGCGCCACCGGGAATGTTTGCAGTTTGGACGAGCTGTGGATCAATCGGATCCGAAACATCAACGATGTGCAAGCCAGTGGTTGAAGCCACAAAAGCAAGCTCTCTTTGTGCATCAACAGCCACGCGGGAGTTGGTGCCAGAAAGTTCCAGCTCGGCTTGCAAAATCGGTGTAGAGAACTGAGAGGCATCCACAATCGCAAGACCATGGTCCCCGGTTGCCACAAACGCAGTTTGGCCACCTGAGCCATCAAGCTCGCCCGTCAAATAAAGGTCGAGCGCGCTGCCAGAGGTCTGGACATTGCCGATCAAACCTGTTGGGAAACCAACGCCATCGAGCGGGTTCAGGCCTTGCGCCAGTTCGGCGCTGTCTGAGATGCCGTCATCATCAGAATCGTCATCAGTATCGCTTGTGCCGATAATGAACTCAGCAATATCTGGCAATGAATCATCGTCTAGATCAATTCCGCCTTCGATCGGAAACGGCAAAGTTTCTGGAAGATCTTCGTCGCTCTCCACCCGAACAACGGCGCTTTTGTTGTAACGCGGAGAGTAGGCATAAAATGTGAAGGCTTCGTCAGCCGGAAGCAACTCGGAAATGCGCTGACCTTCCTGCACCGTGCCTCGGACAACCAAGCCATTGTCCAACTCATAGAGATAGTAAATCGTGTCGATATCCGCGACCGACGTGACAGTGGATCGGTTGATATTTTCCAACTCGGTAAGCGCATCTGGATCAAAGGTGAGCACACTTGCAAACGCCGCGTTGAGAGTTTGGGCAAAGCTGGCGGTTACGACCGGATCTCCATCGGATGCGGAGGTGGCTTGAGGTAACGTGGCGGATTGAGGTCCCCCTCCATCGTCGCAATCGTGGGGATTAGAATTCTCAGAAACTGAATAACTGCCAGAACCGTTCCCCTCCGCAGTAGATCTGGCGCCAGCCGATGCACCGAGTTCCAAACTAAACTCAAAATCTCTGATTGGTAGCTCTGGAAGTGATCCCAGTCTCTGGTCAGGCACATCAATAGTAGGAGGTCCAAATACTGGAACAGTCACATTGAAGGACGTGTTTAGGAAACTGAGGTAACCGCCCAGAGCACCACCAACGCTAATCGTAGCATCAATTTCGGCCTGAATATTTCCCGGTCGAACCTCAATGTTCTCCAGTTCAATATCACCTTCGCCCGGCTCAATATCGAGTTCTGCGGAAACCCCGATGCCTGCATTGATAGATGCGCTTCCCGAAATTGATATCGAGAAGGATTTCGGCAACCAATAGAGAACGTTTGCCAACCATTCAGGAATTTCGAACGACCCACTGTCTCCGCCGCTATCTGATATTGTAGCGGGGGCCCAAGAGACGCTGTCATCATAAGAAAAGTTCAGCAAACTTACATCAAAATCGGAATCTTCAGGGAATATATCAGTTGGCACAGAAAGGCTTGCAGCCCATTCAGCAAACAGCTCAAATGGAACCACTTCGTAGTCCCAATTGTACTGCCAATTTAGCTCGTAGACTTCATCTTCATCACCTTCGTGCTCACATTCTTCCGGTTCATTTGGGTCTGGCCTGGTATCTTCCTCTTCTGTAGGATTGCCACCGATACCTTTCCACCCCAGCGTATTGACACCTGTGTCACCTTCAGATCGAAGAACCGTGCCACCATCCCCGTCCTCGACGACAATGGCTGTGCCAGACTGCACCCACTCGCCTGCGTCATGATCGAAGCTGAGAATTGGGCGTTTTTCGCCAACCGCCAATCCGTCAAGGTTTGGAAAATCGATCTGGGCTTTGCCATCTACATTGGTCGCATCGCCCGCTTTGACAGTGAAGACCACTGTAGGGTCGAAACCGGCAGGAAGCGGTGCGGGGATCCGATCCGGCTCGAACACCATTACTGAAACTTCGCTGGCCTGTGTGCCATCATCAAACGTTAGCGAATCCGCCGGAATGGTGACCTTGAGCTTGTCCCATTCAGATGGATCAATATTGGGGAAAATTTCTGACAAGTTGGCTAGACCATTTTCGCCAATGCCAGCCTCTGTGTCTTCCCCTTCAACGATCTGAGTGACGTCACCCTCGGAAAGCGCAGCAAAGAAGATGTTGAAGCCTTTATCGCCACTGGTCAGGCCAACCGTCTGACCGGCAACCGTATCAACGGGTTTGACGATCGTGCCGTAGTCAAAGTCAGGACGGTTCGAGACGTTAGACGCATCAAAGTCCAGATAGACCTGCGGAATTGGCAAATCTTCCAGCAAGAACCGGCCAGTTGCATCTGTGACCGCCTCAACCCCCGGCAAGCCCACAACTTTAACAACGACACCTTCCAATGGGATGTCGAGGTCATCCGCGTCACGATAATTGGCATCGAAAATGAAGCCCTCGACATTGGTATTTGGGATCCGCGTGAGCGTTACCGTTGAGAAATCCGATGTCAGCACCCCACCTGCTTCGCCGTCTCCATCCGCATCCACAGCCTTGCCATCTGCACCGAGGATTTTGTCACCATCCACCTTGATGCGCAGCTGCGTCGCTGCTGGCAGCAATTCATCGGGGAAGAAGGTCAGCACTTGACCGTTTGAAGACACAGAAATCCGGCCTTCAAGCGCCTGTCCAAGAGCTGTGACTTGGAAGCTTTCAGCATCAACTGTGTCGGCCTGAACAGCGCGGTCAAACTCGACAACGATTTTGCGATCAAGCGTGGCACGTTGTGCGCCGCTGGTGGGTCCTATGGACACGACACGTGTCAGTGCGTCCACGGTAAAGTCGAACGAGGATGCGCCAGCAAGAGCGTTGCCCGCCAGATCACTAGCCGCCGCCGGGACATCAAGCGTGTAGCTGCCATCAACAAGGGTTGCCGCAAGATTAAGCCTAGCACTATCCGACGAAATCTGGTCAACGGATGTAATTGAAACGGGATCGCCATTGCTATCCAGAAGAGAAAATCCGCCAGCAACGAATGCCTCCGCCGACATGGCTTCTGAAAAACTGATCGTCAGCGTATCGGGGCTGGTTTCCAAGCTACCAGAGGGTGCCAAGACAACAGTTGGTGCGGTCTGGTCCAAAGTGAACAAGATCGATTGTTCTGAAACCTGGCCCTCGAGGTCCGTGGCCCGCAACGTATAAGCCTGCGCGCCCGAACCAAGAGGCGCTCCCAAGACGAGCTCCAACGCGGCCTGATCGAGTGAAAAATCACCGTTGGGTTGCAAATAGGATGTGACATTTTGGAAATCGTCTGCATCGGTTACGGACAACTCCAGTTTCGATATACCAATATCGTCGATTGCGGAGCCGGAGATTGTCGGATTGAAGGTCACCAGATCGAGATCTGAACTGCCGCTATCTTCTTGAAGAGAAACACTTAAAACAGGTGCTTCACCGGTGAACGAAAAATCGCCTTCGTCAATCAGGTCGACATCAGAAATACCCTCGAAAACGATAAATCTGTTGGTCCCAAGATCAGCAATCACAACGCCATCGCGTGCCGAAAAACCTACGTCAGAAAAGGCACTGATCCCGTTGAACCCAAAGATTTCGATTCGGTCAGTTCCCGCCTCGTAGTCAGTAATGAAATCAGCGACGATGTTTCCGTCGTCTGAACTGGTAGCCCCCTGAAAGCGGAATAAGTCGCTTCCAGTGCCCCCTTCAAGGCGGTTGGATCCTGCACCGCCCTCCAGGGTATCGTCACCAGATCCGGCAAAGAGTGCGTCGCTGCCGTCTCCACCTATCAGGAGATCAGCACCAGATGCGGTGACAATAGCATCATCGCCGCCCCGTCCCTCAACATCGTCTGCGGCCGGCCCGGTAGAAACATAGCGATCACTGGACTCTGTCAAAATTTGTGGCTTTGAGTCCGCGAAGATAACATCCCGTCCGGACATCGGGAACACAAAGTCTATTTCAGCGAGCTGAGATTGATCATCGATTTCCTCAAACACGATAAAACGGCTGTTGGGCAGTTCTAGCGCGACGCCTGCTTCCGTGGATAACCAATTGAAAGTGTCAAAGGAAAGCTCGCCAAATCCAGATAATTCAATCTTATCAATACCGCTTTCAAAATCAGTTATGAATTCAGCCGTCACACCGGAAGAGGCAGGCGCGTCCCCGATATCAAAGGAAAAAATGTCTGAACCGGCCCCGCCGGTCGCAATATCTGTCCCGCCCGCTCCGATCAAAATGTCTTCGCCGGCACCTCCGAGCAACACGTCATTTCCATCGTCGCCATCAAGGATATCACCGCCACCTGAGCTCACCAAAACATCGTCACCATCACCGGCGGCGACCACATTTGCTGTGGGATCCGTTGTAATGAAGCGCTCGGAGGAATCCGTCAGCTCAACGTCTGCGTCAGTCGCAATTCGAAGCGTTGTTTCACCATCAACTTCAACCGCAATAAAGCGGTCGTCATCGTATTCGCCCTCGAGCGTAATAACAGCGTCGGGCTCTCCGTCACCATCCTGATCAAGCTCGAGGATTGCAGAGCCGGGAGAAACTTTGAATCCGTCATCAGCCAGTACCAAGCTGTTGATCGAAATCGCATCGTCTGCGCCAAAGTCAAAGACCTGCAGGCCATTCAGATCCGACAAGCCACCAATAATCTCATCGCTACCTGCGCCAAGGTAAAGCACATCACCGGTCGAGGCCTCAAAGACATTGTTCGCGTCCATATCGAATAGAAGACGCGTTGCCTCCCAAACGTCTTTTGCAACATCCGCTCCGATCTGACGTCCGAAGAGATCCCCATCCTGGATATGAATGCCACCATACAATCGCGAATAGCCGGCTTCTTCGGCAGCATCCCAAAGGGTTTCCCACTGAAGTGTTACGGTTTCACCTGATGCGTTTTCGAATGCCAATTCATCCGTTGTGTATTGCCCTATGAGGTCCCGTTGACCGTCTCCGTCTAGGTCATATGCACCCCTTGAAACCCCATCATAATAGGTGTCGGTGCCAGTGAATGCTTCAAGTATGGAAGCCGCAGCATAAGAAAAGCCAGAATGGCCAGATGTAAATTCCGGAAATGCAGGGGTCACAAATGTTACGTTCTGGTACGGAACCCATTCCCCGCCAGCAATATCCTGCGTGCCCTGATCCGGCCCTGCCCACGACGAAATAGTCTCATCTTCATAAAGATGCCGAATGGCTGTTTGCGGCCTTACAAAATCATACGTGTATTTTGCATCCCAAATCGCGACACCTGCATCAAACAGAGCGTTGTTAAGGGCGAAGAACAACTTAACGTCCTCATCCAGACCATACCCTTCGCGCCCAGAAATATCCTGTGCGATTTCATTCCAGTGGCCCGGTGGCGTCGATGTCTGTGGTCCGTCCGCCCAATACTCGGCAATGACTTTTTGTTCTGTGGTCAAACCTGCACTGATATCTACCAACTCACCAAACTGTTCCCGATAAGCAGCATCCCCGGTGGTAACCTTGCCTGACGCATCTACGTATTCCGACTGATCGCCAAGCTTTGGCGGGGCTGGCGGCAAATAGTCGTCGCTGTCAGAAATCGCGAATGGCTCCACGGACCCCCAATGGGGACTGATCGGCTTTTGAACCGTGTAGCTTGCAGGATTCTCCGTCGCGATAGGAATTCCGTTTTCATCGCGCACAGCGCCTGTTGGCACACGCAGCGGCGTCCAGAGATTTGGATCAAAATTCGGATCACTTGGATCCTCAGAATTTCCCGCCTCATAGCCGCTTGTATCTTGGAACTCATTCGCAGCATTGGATCCATCTTCCAGCCGGGCTGAAATCACGGCCTCAGCGGAGGCGATACCTATCCCGGCAGCAGTGGATAGATCCGTTGATGACGTTTGAGCATCAAGCCCCATTGAGTCCATAAAGTCTTTGAACAAATAAACATGCTCAGGAAAGACCTCTGATAACGCGTGAAAAGCGGCATAACTTACTGCAACTTCGCGCGTGCCTTGCGTGTCCTCTCCTGTTGCAAGACCTTTGAAGTAGGCTCCAACCGCGTGAGGATCATAAGCGGCCCAAGCGTCATAAATTGCCGCATGCGAAATATGCAGCGCACGCGTTATCTCTGTTGGGACCGGATCACCTAGGCGAATTGCCTCTAAAGCCAACTCATTCCACTGGGCTACAATTGAGCGCGAAGAATCAAATGCCATCGAAAACTCCTCCGTAAAATACAAGGCAAGTTTAGCAGTACTTCAAACAAGAGAAAGAGCAAAACTGCTCGGTTAGAAAAAAGCGATCAGTTTATAGCGAGAAAACCCGCATCTTTGACTGATAAGCCGCCACAAACACGGAGTTTTTGTAAACGGTGTGACCGCACCATCTGTGGGAACGCCATGTCAAAGTGCGAGATCGATATTTATCACTCTACGGTATTTAATGTGCACAAAATTGCCATTTCGAGCGCTACTCATTGTGTATAGTGGCAATCACATTTAGCGCGATAAGAGACAATTATTCTAAATATATAACGCGATTTCATGTACTTACCTCTGAACTTCATTCAAGCGACGCACGTATATCCAAAAGAGAGATGAACATTCTGGTTTCATTATCTGGATCGCCCAAAGCCCGAAACCCCAGACCTTCATAGAACAACCGTCGCCGCTCAAAATTCACATCTCGCAGCACGTCCAAGACAACAGCAGCAGCGCCCATTTGCTCAGCAATCCCAGCACAGCGCTGCAAAGCGTCAACAACCAGTGCCGTACCAAGCCCCCTGCCCTGCCGTTTCTCATCAACGGCAACTGCCCTAATGTAAATCGTCGGGACATCCGGAACGCGTGCGTGCGACCATGCCTTGGGCCCCGGATCAGCTCTCACCGAAAGCGCGCTCAGTGTATAAAACGCGACAACATCCTTCGACCCCTGTTCGGTGGCGAGGTATGCGGTGACCATCCCGCTCTTCACATGTTCCGAAAGCGACTTTTTAAGAAAGTTATCAATCGGCTTGAAGCCGCAGCTAAACTTGCTCCGATCATGCAAATTCTTGTCGAACTTCGAAATTACCAGCGGCGCCGAAGCGTCAGCCATCCTTCAACAGACCTTTGCTTGCACTCTGAGCAGCTCGCAATCCACTCTGAACTTTAGCGGGTGTTTCAACAGCAGCCTTAAAGGCTTCAAACGCATCTTGTGGCAAAATCGAAAGGGAAAGCTGGCGTTCGACTTCTTGAGCACGCAACAAGGCAGCTTGACGAATGAAATCCGCTTCCTGCAAACCAGTCGCTGCCGCCGCAGCCTTGATCCGCGCCTCATCCTGCTTGTGCATACGCAGCTCTTTGCGCGCTTCCATTTTGCCACTTGGCTGGTCAACTGGATCGAAATTGAACATGACATACTCCTTACAGGAGTTGCGTACGGCAAAAAGCCGTACAAGTCAATCATACGTTCCATCAAACGCACAAAATGATCCTCAATTCACCCCGCTCAAGATCCGCACGCCCGAAAGATCTGGATCAACACTGCACACCAATTTTTCCAGTTCCGCGCCAAAGTGACTCTCAACGTATTGCGCAAGGAAGCGTGTGGGTGCGCTCAATATTAGAGTCCCATCATCAATGTGATCCTGACAGAGATGTTGGAACCAGGCCGTGTATCGCTGGGTGTCACGGCTATGCAGCATCTGGGCCACTTGCCCCCAAACATCCGTACTATTGGGTGGCGCTTGAAAAGGCACTACGTTGCTCCCTTCAGGTTTGGGTGTTGGGTTTAGCAAGCTTTCCATTCGAAGCACAAAGTCCGGCCCCATGCTTGGCCAATGCTCTCGGCTGGCTTCAAGTATGCACTCAAGATCTAAAGCATAAACTGCCACCCTGCCCCGCGCTGCTGGATGTTTGACCGAGAGCCACCCACTCGCTCTAAGGCGAGACATTTCTCTTTTGACAGTACGTTCTTCTACGGCCCAAAGCTTGGCAATCTCGCGTCGGCCAATTGAAAGTTCGTTGCGGCCCCAGTTGTATCGGGTCGTAATCAGGGCCTGCAGCCGAAGCACAGAGCGCTGACGATGTTTGTCGCCATTCAAGGCAAAAACCGACAGTGCTGATAGAATATCATATTTCAGAACGCTAGAATTGCGCCCTATTGTTTTTGCAGCCAACATGGCATTGCTCCTGCCCGATCATCGCGCAAACGAAAAACATTTCTGATGCGTGCGTCATTTTAGTGGAATGGTCGGTGAGCCTCTTCACTGGGCCAAACTCAACGCAATTCCTAACCTCGCCGCTATTTGCGTCCAGTAGATCGATTCTGTCAAGAGCGATGCTCGGTTTGCGCCAAATCCAATTTCATAAATAGAAGAATTTGGTAAGATATAGGTTATGGGGGGCCATTCTGAATGTCCCCTCATTGGCTACCTATGACCCCCTAACTGTGGTGGCGCCTCCCCAAGAGTCCCCCTAAATATTCACTCTATTCGCCAAGCAGCTGCATGGAATGCGAATCAAGGGACTATTCTAAACATCTGTTTAACAACTGTTTTTCGCATCGCTTCCCCATGGGGAAGAAATCGCCATGTCATCATAATTTCCCTTTGCGTGAATCGCAAATTGGGCGTAAATGCGAAAGAGCGAAGAATTAGCGTTGGGAAAACGCAGGAGAACAGGCAAATGTTTACACATGAAGACCTCAGCGAGATGCAATCGCAATCGCTCAAGCTGCAAGGATGGATCCGCCAGCAGACCTTCTCACCCGAGATGGAGAAAACCCTCCGTCGCTTCTCAAGCTGGGAAGTCGCGGAGCTGATCTTTGGCGTCAACCAATCCACCTTCCGCGGCAAACTCGCCTCTGACCCCACCCTGCCCTCCGGCGAAGTCGAGACTGATGGCCGCCAGCGCTGGTTTTCGCTGGAAGAGGTCAATGAGCTCCGTCGCCGCGTCCGCTTCAACCGCAAAAGCCTGATGCCCGAGCGCCCCACCGGCAAACGCGCCCTGCGTGCCGCCATCGCCAACTTCAAAGGCGGCGCGGGCAAATCGACCGTCGCGCTCCACTTCGCCCACGCTGCCGCACTCGACGGCTACCGTGTGCTTGTCGTTGATTTCGACCCTCAGGCCACACTCAGCCATTCCATGGGCCTCAACGACGTGGCCGAGGATCACACGGTCTGGGGCGTCATGGCCCGCGACCTCGTGCAAGAAACCGACCGGCTCAACAACGCCACCCAAGGTGCGGAAAGCGGCACCGCCCTCCCCCAGCGCAAAATCCCGGCTTCCATCCGCGACCTCGGCCTCGACGGCCTGCGCGTCGCTGACTTCATCAAGCCAACCTCCTGGCCCACAATCGACATCATCCCAAGCTGCGCCAACGCTGCCTTCGTCGAATTCGCCTCAGCCCAGTACCGCCACCTCAACCCCGACTGGTCCTTCTTCGCCGCCGTCTCCCGCTACCTCGACGCTATCCCAGACGACGCCTACGACCTCATCCTCTTCGACTGCCCACCTGCCATCGGCTACCAATCCATGAACGCAGTCTTCGCCGCCGACATGCTCTACATCCCATCCGGCCCCGGCTACTGGGAATACGACAGCACAACGAGCTTCATTGGCCAGCTTTCCGAAGCGCTCGAAGACCTCTCATACGGGTTCGAGGGAACCTTCCCCGCGGGGAAGATCGGCCTTCCCAAAGTCTTCCACGAGGTCCGCTTCCTGCTCACCCGCTTTGAGCCCAACAACGATTTGCACAGCGTCATGTTCGACGCCTTCAAGCGCGTCTTTGGGGATCGCGTTGCCGAACACCCCATCGAGATGACCCGCGCTGTCGAGCAATCCGGGCGCTTCCTCTCCTCCGTCTACGAGATGGACTACCGCAACATGACCCGCGAAACGTGGCGCCGCGCACGTGGCACATTTGACGTGGCCTATACCGAATTCAAAACCTCCATGCTCACCGCCTGGAACTCAATCGAGGGAGATGACACATGAGCAAGAAACGCCGGATGTTCGACATTGATATCCCCGAAGATGAGGCCCCTGCCCCCGCGCTCGAAACCAAATCGCGCTCGCCCATGGCCGCGGCCATCTCCGAAAACGCCGAAGCGCTGAAAACCCGCCGCGAGGCCGAAACCCAAATCCGCGCCGAAAACGACGCACTGGCCCATGAGCATGTCCGCCTCAAAAAGCTCGGCCTCATCGTCGATCTGATCCCCCTTGAAAAGGTCCTGAGCGAAAAGCTCACCCGTGACCGCCGCCCCGGCGACGACATGGAACTGGCCGAACTCAAGGACAGCATCAAAGCCATTGGCCTCTCCAACCCTATCCGCGTCGAAGCCCGTGCAGATGGCCGCTACGAGTTGGTCCAAGGCATGCGTCGCCTCACTGCCTACCGCGAGCTACATGCGGAAACCGGCGAGGAAACATACGCCGCAATCCCCGCAGGCATCGTGGCCCAAGGTGAAAACCTAGAGGCCATGTACCGTCGCATGGTCGATGAAAATCTCGTGCGCAAAGATATTTCATTCGCTGAAATGGCCCAGCTCGCCCAAAACTATGCCGCCGATCCTGCCACCAAATGCAACGATCCAGACAAAGCCGTCGCCGAGTTGTTCCAATCAGCAGGCTACCAAAAGCGAAGCTACATCCGCGCCTTTGTCGAGCTGATGGTGCGCTTGGACAAAGTGCTGGCATACCCACAAGCCATCCCGCGCAATCTCGGCCTCAACCTGCGCAAGCGGATGCAGAACGACCCAACAATTCTGAGCAGCATCGAAGCGGAGCTGAAAGACTGGTCCAATCGTTCCGTTGAGGACGAGCTCGGCGTGCTGCGTCGCGCTGCGGTGGGCGAGGGGGCCGCAAAGCCGGCAACCCCCGAAAAAACCCGCAAAGCTAAAACCACATTTCAGGTGCCAACCGGGGCAGGGGTGGCCAAATGCACTGCCGCTGATGGTCGCCTTGAAATCAAGCTGCCCAAAGATTTCAGCGACATCGAACGGGGTAAGCT
>CAZQMR010000040.1:0-20330 GCA_964594465.1 uncultured Rhodobacterales bacterium | reverse complement strand
GAAGAAGAGGCTTCCCTTCTCACGGAAATGGGGGTCGATTGCATTCAAGGGTTCTTATACGGCCAACCCATGACTGGATTGCCGGCCTTGAACGCAAATCCCACGCCGGGTCGTGTTAGTCTTTGATCAGCTTTGTAAGCTGGTTTTGCATCTGAGACAGCTGCTGCTTGAGCGCTTCCAATTCTTCGTCCTTGGGTGCCGCTGCTGGTTTTGACGCCTCCGCTTTAGGTTTTGGCTGTGGCTCAGACGACGGTGTTGGCGACAGTCCGGTGGCAAATGGCGCAAACATCTTCATCGAGTTCTCAAAAAACTCCATGTTGGATTTTGCCATAGCTTCCAGATTTGCCATGGCAGGATTGGCGCCAAAGGCTTGTGTGATCTGATTGCGCATCTCGTCTTGATTGCGCGCAAACGTATCCATCGAAGCCTCAAGATACCCTGGCACGAAGCCTTGCAAAGAATCACCATAAAGCTGAATGAGCTGTCGCAGGAAGTTCGTGGGCAGCATGTTCTGACCCTTGGCTTCTTCCTCAAAGATGATCTGGGTGAGAACCGAGCGGGTGATATCGTCGCCCGATTTTGCGTCCTTAACCACGAAGTCTTGTCCCTCGCGCACCATCTCTGCCAAGTGGTCTAAAGTGACGTAACTGGATTTGGCTGTATTATAAAGCCGGCGGTTGGCATATTTTTTGATGATGATTGGCTCATTGCCATCCTTTTCATCGCGCTTTTTTTCGGCCACACGAACCCTCCCGATCGATCGCCAAGCAAGATTTTTTGCTACGTCGACACTAGCAGTGAGTTACGCGTCTGCAACATAATTTTTGCATGCGCGAATAGCGAAACTGCAGCTTGATCATTCGAGGCAGAGTTCAGGCGATCCGCGACCCAAAGTCTCACCGCTTGCGAATTGGCAATATTTCACTATGTTGCAGCGCAAAATAAGTCCATCACCACCTCCGCATTGAGAGAGAGAACTCATATGAAAAACGTCGTCATTGCCTCCGCCGCACGCACGCCTGTTGGAAGCTTCAACGGGTCTTTTGCCAACACACCCGCCCATGATCTGGGCACCGTAGCCATCAACGCAGCCATAGAGCGGGCGGGCATCAGCAAGGAGGACGTGTCAGAAACAATTCTCGGTCAAGTGCTCACAGCGGGTCAGGGTCAGAACCCTGCACGTCAGGCCCACATTAATGCAGGTCTGCCAGAAGCCGCAGCCGCATGGTCGATCAATCAGGTCTGCGGGTCCGGCTTGCGGGCAGTTGCACTTGGCGCACAGCACATCATGCTGGGGGACGCGGAAGTCGTGGTCGCTGGCGGTCAGGAAAGCATGAGCCTGTCGCCACATGTGGCACATCTGCGGGCCGGCCAAAAAATGGGCGACATGAAGTTCATCGACTGCATGATCCGCGATGGTCTTTGGGATGCGTTCAACGGCTATCACATGGGCACCACCGCAGAGAATGTTGCCAAGCAGTGGCAGATCGGTCGCGATCAGCAGGACGAATTTGCGCTCGCTTCACAGAACAAAGCTGAGGCGGCACAAAAGGCTGGCAAATTTGCTGACGAAATTGCTGCAGTGACACTCAAGACCCGCAAAGGCGAAACCGTTGTAGACTCTGACGAATACATCCGCCACGGCGCCACCATCGAAAACATGCAAAAACTGCGCCCTGCATTCGACAAAGAAGGCTCGGTCACAGCGGCCAACGCATCGGGCATCAATGACGGTGCAGCGGCAACGGTTTTGATGTCATCGGATGATGCGGAAAAGCGTGGCATTCAGCCAATGGGCCGCATTGCATCTTACGCGACAGTTGGCCTTGACCCAAAAATCATGGGCGTTGGTCCGATTTACGCGTCTCGCAAAGCGCTTGAGAAAGCTGGTTGGAAAGCGTCTGATCTCGATCTCGTAGAGGCCAACGAAGCCTTTGCCGCTCAGGCCTGTGCAGTGAACAAGGACATGGGCTGGGATCCGGCAATCGTGAACGTAAATGGCGGCGCGATTGCGATTGGCCACCCCATTGGTGCATCTGGCTGCCGCATCCTGAACACGCTGCTGCACGAGATGGTACGCCGCGACGCCAAGAAGGGCCTTGCGACACTTTGCATCGGCGGCGGAATGGGCGTTGCTTTGTGTGTTGAACGCGACTAATTCCGCGTTAAGGTAACGCAACAAAATTACAATATAGGAAGAGAATCATGTCAAAAGTTGCTTTGGTCACGGGTGGAACACGTGGCATCGGCGCTGCAATTTCCATCGCCCTCAAAGATGCGGGTTACACTGTCGCGGCAAACTACGCAGGAAATGACGAGGCTGCGGCCAAGTTCACAGAAGAAACCGGCATTAAGACCTTTAAGTGGTCGGTTGCGGATTATGACGCCTGTGCCGCAGGCATTGCTGAGGTCGAAGGCGCGCTTGGTCCGGTCGAAATCCTGATCAACAATGCGGGCATCACACGTGACGCACCGTTCCACAAGATCACGCCTGAGCAGTGGAAGGAAGTCATCGACACCAACCTCAGCGGCGTCTTCAACATGACCCACCCTGTTTGGCCGGGCATGCGCGAGCGCAAGTTTGGTCGCATCGTGACGATCTCGTCGATCAATGGCCAGAAGGGTCAGTTCGCACAGGCCAACTACTCTGCCGCCAAAGCTGGTGATCTCGGCTTTACCAAGGCTCTGGCTCAAGAGGGCGCGCGCGCCAACATCACCGTAAATGCAGTGTGCCCCGGCTATATTGGCACGGATATGGTCATGGCTGTGCCGGAAAAAGTGCGCGACAGCATCGTGGCACAAATCCCGGTTGGCCGTCTTGGCGAGCCAGAAGAGATCGCACGCTGCGTGACCTTCTTGGTTTCTGACGACGCAGGATTTGTGACCGGTTCAACCATCACAGCCAATGGAGGACAGTATTTCGTCTGACTTCGCCTGATTGATTTTGGAGCACGGCGATGGTCTTCGCCGTGCTCATCAGGTTCGCTTGAAACCTTGCGACTTTTGCCCTCGGAAACTTGGGCAAAAACGCCCAATTCTTGCACAATTCTCGCCACACGACTCATCTAAGTTAATCACATCAACACGATATATGTTGGTCATCAGGCACCGCGATTTTTCCCATCTCTCTCGCGCGGTAGCCACGGATGCTGGAAAGGCTGGCTTTGGTTGGGCCAGCCTTTCCGATTTTTGGGCCCGAAAATTTCATTGGCCCTGCCGCGCTTCGCATTAAAGGCGTGTTGTTTTAGATGTTTTACAATGCGTGCTTTTCCCCTAAGTCTCCCTCAAACCTTAGCGATCTATGGCGGATGAAGTTATGAAAATTGGGATCTTGGAAGCTGGTGACATTCTTGAAGAAGCGTCAAAGCCCCATGCCGATTATGGGCCAATGTTTCATGATTTCCTGACGGCGGTAGACCCAAACATCACGACCCAAGCCTTCGCCATTTATGAGGGCGACATACCAAGCGCGCCAACCGACGCAGATGGGTGGCTCATTTCAGGGTCCAAATTTGGCGTTTACGAGGACCATGATTGGATCCCCGTGGCAGAGCAGTTCATTCGGGATTGCGTAGCCCAGAACATCCCAGTTGTCGGGATATGTTTCGGGCATCAGTTGATTGCACAAGCGCTCGGCGGCACCGTCGTCAAATCCGACAAAGGTTGGGGAACCGGTGTTAACACCTATGAAATTAGCGAAAAGCCAAGCTGGATGGCGAACACACCGGATGTGACCAATGTGCGTGCCTTGCACCAAGATCAGGTCACCGTCCAACCGCCAGGTAGCACAGTCTTTGCCAGCTCCGGTTTTTGTGAAATTGCGGGTCTTTATTATGGCGACAGTGAGCGACCCCAAGCGATCTCGCTGCAACCGCATCCCGAATTTTCCTACGACTTCATTGACACCATTCTAAAGGTGCGCGCGGGCGATCCAATTCCTGTGGCCGAAGTTGACTCTGGCCGAGCAAGTCTTGTGAAATCCGTTGATGGGGCAGAATGGGCGCGTGCCATTGTGAACTATTTCACAAGGGCGCACGCCGCGTGATGCTAGGCTAACTAGATCGTTGGATCTCTTCCTTTAACATCAGCTTTTGACGTTTGAGTTTCGTAATTTGGAGATGGTCCGACCCGGGGGAGCGTTGTTCTTGCTCGATGACCTGTGACAGGTGTGCGTGTTTTTTCTGTAGCTCGACTACATGGGACGAAAGACTCATTTACGATCTCCTTGTTGTTGTGGGTAATTAAGATAGGTGGCCTTTTCTGGTTTGTTGCACTCAAGTCTTAACAAAAAGTGACCCGAAAATTGAGTCCGAATTGTGGCAGGCCGCCATTAAGCTCGCAAATTGGTGAACATCTGGCGCAAACGATGGGCTGGAATTAGTGTAACCAAACCACCTGCCGCAATCGCCAAAAGACCGAGCATACTCGCTTGCGACGGCACTTCCTGAAACCAAAGGTAACCGACCCCAAGGGCCGCAATTAGGTTAAAATACATGAAGGGGGACAACACACCTGCATCGGATTTACGATACGCTGCAACGGTCAGAAAATGCGCAATCGCCGAGAGTGCGCCAAGGCCAACGATGCAGGGAATCAATACCCCAGAGTAAGGCGGGATCCCCCCCAAGAACGCAAACGGTGCCAGCAAAGCCGAGGCCAACAGGCACTGCACGGCCAATGCAGAAAGCACATCGCTATCATCCTTAACACCGCGTGTGACCGCAAAATACAATCCAAGCAGCCCACCGCCGAGCAGCGCAAGGACCGCCCCAGGCTCAAGTCCGGTTTCTGGACGCACAATCAAAACGGCCCCGATGAGAGAAAGCCCGCAGCCAAGCACACGTGGCCCTGTCAACTGTTCGCCAAAGACCAAAACGCAGACAAGCATTGCCACAACAGGGGCGATCAGAAACCCGCCAGCAGCCATTGCGAGGGGCACCAGTGAAAGCGCCCCGATCAGCGACGTCATGGCCGCTGCAAGAATTGCGGTGCGCATGAATTGGCCCAGTCTTTGCTCGCGGACAATGTGGATCTTGCGACCCATTGATCTGGCCAACAAAAGCGCAAGCAATCCGGCAGACAGGTAACGGACAAAGGCCACGAAAAACGGTGAATAGTCCTGCGCCAACACTTTTGCCAAGCCATCCACGGCAGGCGTCAGGCTCATAGCAACCATAATCAGGAAGGCACCTTGGGGCATCGCACTCACAATTTCAGTAGATTCGTCACAACTCTACTCTTAGTTGTATATTAAGCGATCGAATTTGTTAACAGCACGTTAAATTGTTCTTCGAACTGAAAGCAATTTTCCTAAAATTCGAATGGCTTTCCCGCCCTTAGAATTGCCTCTGCTGGGGCGCTATACCCTTGCGGGCCATCAATATGTTTGTCCCCGTCATGGACAATGAACGGTGGTAACAGCACCAGCTTGCCTTTTGACCCTTTGCGCGCCCGAATTAAAACCCGATCCGCGGGTCGACCTGTCCGCGCCGAAAGCGGCAAAATGGTGATGTCGCCCGTGCCCTCATGCAACCCGCTTAGTAAGGTCGCCAAATGCGTGCTTCGTTGAATAAACGTGATCCATCCACCCGGCTTGAGCCGCCTGAGGCCATGTGAAACCCAAGCGGCAGGATTTGCGGCACGATTGGCAATATCCTTGCCCTCAACGGGCGAGGCTGAATGCGCATCAGCGTCAAAGTAGGGTGGATTAGCCATGACATGATCAAAACTGATCTCACGCACTGACGCCGGAAGGTTCTCAACATCGCCCTCCACAACAGTCATAGGTATCGCATTTGCGTTCACATTTTCGCGGGCAAGTGCGGCATATTGAGCCTGAATTTCTAAACCCGTCAGAGCCAAATCAAGGCCCCGAGCACCCAAACACAGGCTCGCTGTCCCGACACCGCAGCCCAGTTCCAAAACACTTTCCCGCGGCTTCACCGGAACGAAAGCCGCTAGGAAAACTGGATCAGTCGCAGCACGATACCCTTGTTTTGGTTGAATTATTTGAAGTTGCCCGTTCAGAAAGGCATCTGTCGTGGTCTCATTCACCGCTTTTGATCTGCCAGGACTTCAATATCATTGTCGCGCAGACAGCTCTCCGCCAGAAACGCATCGCGCTGTGCCACGACAAGGCGGCGCGGCATAATTCCAATGCTGCCTTCCAGAACGCTCATATGGACGTCCAGAACCTGGCAGTCTATACCTTCGCCGCGCAGCAGGGCCGTCGCGAACGCAATCACAGTCGGGTCGTTTGTGCGAACAATTTCCTTCATGGAAATGAAGCTAAGCAATGGCGCCGCTCGCCACAAGGCAAAGACGGCAAAACCGGAAAAAAGGACGCGCCCTTTGAGTGCAAATGGCCCTGTTGAGGCGCTCACAAGCCTCCTTGATGACGACCTTGCGGCGGTGAACGCGCTGATCCGCACTCGCATGAAAAGCGAGCATGCCCCGCGCATCCCGGAAGTGACCGCGCATCTGGTCGAGGCGGGCGGCAAACGCCTGCGCCCGATGCTGACCTTGGCAGCGGCACATTTATGCGGCTATCAGGGCACGCATCATCACCTTTTGGCAGCAACGGTAGAGTTCATTCACACCGCGACTTTGCTGCATGATGATGTGGTCGATGAGAGCGCACAACGTCGTGGCCGCCCGACTGCGAATCTGCTTTGGGACAACAAGTCCTCCGTGTTGGTGGGCGACTACCTGTTTTCACGCTCATTTAAACTTATGGTTGAAACCGGCAGCCTAGAGGTGCTGGATATTCTGTCCAATGCCTCGGCGGTTATTGCAGAGGGCGAGGTGCTGCAACTCTCTGCCGCCTCTGACATTTCCACCACCGAAGATATTTACCTCAAAGTCATTCGCGGCAAAACCGCAGCCCTTTTCGCGGCGGCCTGTGAGGTTGGCGGCGTGATCGCTGAGGCCCCCGCTCAGACCAGCGAAGCGCTGCGCGAATATGGTGATGCATTGGGGGTCAGCTTTCAAATCGTGGATGATTTGCTCGACTATGGCGGCACAACTGCCGATCTTGGTAAAAACACCGGCGACGATTTCCGCGAACGCAAACTGACCTTGCCCGTCATTCTTGCCATTGCGAAAGGCGACGAGAACGAGCGCGCTTTCTGGAAGCGGGTCATCGAAAAGGGCGACCAGCAAGATGGCGATCTTGAAACAGCGCTCAGTTTGATGGGCAAATACGGAACACTTGAAGCCACGCGCAGTGCCGCTTTGGAGTATGCCGAGACTGCCAAATCCGCGCTCAAAACCCTGCCCGATACCCCGATGCTCGGCCATCTGAGGGATCTGGCGGATTTTGTGGTGTCCCGCGTCACCTGACAGCACTTTCCTGATTTGCAGAAAAAGTGTTAAACAACACTCAGAATTTGCATTTTAGGAATACCTTATGACGAATATTTCCGACAGCATTGTGCTGTTTCGAATGGCCGAGCGCATTGGCCTGACACTCATCATTGTCATCATTTCTGTGATCGTGATGATCGGCTTTTGGCGCACGATCCAGAAATTCGACATCACAGGCAGCAAAGCGCCTCTTGGCTTATCTGGTTCCTTCGCACTCACGACACCGGTATTCGTGCTCCTCACCCTCGTTGGGTACACATGGGTTTCCCTGTCCCATCCCATTTCCACAACCAGCGCAACGACGTCCAAGGCCACTCAAACCGCCTCCAGTGGTGAGTCCGTTACATTCACCGGTATGCAGTCCGCCGGGCCCGCCATCGGCCAAACGGAAAAGCTGCGGGCTAATGTGGAGGGGCAGATCAAAAGCTTGAACTGCTTGCTTATCGGTGACCTGTCGCCTCGGCTTGAGGATGATAGTGCCGAGATAAAACTGGCCCTCATGGAACAGGTTTGGAGCAATGATTGGGGTGCCTTTGACGCGTTCGCAGCCTTTGCCCGCGGCCAGACTGCTGCTGTGAATATCGCCGCGGAGAACTTCTTCATCAATCAACACGTCGCATGCTGAAGCCGCTTGCCCTGCTCTGCTGCATTGCCGCCCCTGCAAGTGCTGAGCTTTACACCAAGCAAGAACTCACCGATGCCCGCGAGCGTTACGGTGCCAATATCATCGCGATGATCACGCAAGATCTGGTGCGCAAAGTCCCGCGTGAGATGCGCCCTGATGCTGCAAAAATCACCGTAAAGCTGACTGACGAAATGGGTCATCCTCTGAGCTTTTTCTCGCAAGCTGAGCGCAAAATCATCTATGTGCCCATGAAATCCGTGCGCTTCATTGATGACCTTGCCACGACGCAAACGTGGTTTGATGCGCGTGGGTGTGATCCCCTTCCCATTGCGACCTATCTCTGGGCCCTGCTGCGCGAACGGCGGGATTTGCCGCCGCCGATGGAAGCCTTCAACATCGACAGGGAAGCCGCGCGCGCGGATGACTTTGTCTGGGACGTGTCCGGCAAAGTTCTCAAAACAGCGCTCATGTTCATCTTTGCCCACGAGATCGGCCACATCCTGTTGGGCCATAATGGCAATCGCGCAGGCGCTGAGGGCCAAGCCCAGGAGCTCGCGGCAGATGCTTTTGCAATGGATCAATTCGCAGCAATCGGAACGAATCCCGGTGGTGTTGCGCTTTATTTCTTTGCGGGGCGCTGGCTGGATCCTGTGGGAGAGGCCAAACAACAAAACACCCATCCAATTGCGAGCGAGCGCATGATGGGCGTGGCAGAGCGGCTGGCAAATGAACCCGACAGTTTCGCCTTCTCAGAAAAGAATGCACTCATGGCAAAACTCGGCGTTTTATCCCTCGCATCCAACATCTTGGGCATCGCTCAACTATCTGCGGACGACAAAATGCTGACGCTGTTGCCTGAAGGACTGTCGCGGGACTACCCAGTGTCGCGGCTCAGCAGTGCCTGCCCGTCAAAATAGCGACTGGCCAAAAAAATTGCGCCTTTCTCCGGGGTAGAGAAAGGCGCAGGATCCAGACAGCGAGTCTGAAGTAGTGCAAGCAGAAGCATGTCCTTTTTGCAGCGTTAAGGTTTCCCAAACCTTAACAAATGCGAATAAGTTCAACTTCCTTCAAATTCGCACAAAGTATGGACATCAACGCCAAGTGACTCCAGCTTTTTGCGCCCGCCCAATTCCGGCAGATCAACCACAAAGGCACAGCCCACAACTTCGCCACCCGCTTGCTCGATCAGTTTAATGCCAGCCTCAGCCGTGCCACCCGTTGCAAGCAAGTCATCCACCACCAAAACCTGCTCACCGGGCGCAATCGCATCCGTGTGCAGCTCGACGACTGCCTCGCCATATTCCAGTTTATACTCCTGCGCCATCACATCGCCGGGCAGTTTTCCAGCCTTGCGGATTGGCACGAACCCCACCGAAAGCTGATGCGCAACCGCACCGCCCAAAATGAACCCACGCGCCTCAAGCCCAACCACGCGATCAATCTCCATCCCCGCATAAGGGTGCAGCAGCAAATCAATCGCCATGCGAAATCCACGCGGGTCATTGAACAGGGTCGTGACATCGCGAAACATGATCCCTTCATGCGGGAAATCCGGGATCGTGCGGATGTAATCTTCGACTTTCATTACCTTAGGCATGTTTTGGTTCCTTAGCCCAACAAACGGCCAGCGACCGCATCCAGTTTTTTGACAAGCTGCGGATCACGCGCCTCGGGCGCAGTCATGATCGCATATTCAAGCGCTTGGTCGCAGCCATGCTCACAAAGCTCGCGGGTATTGCCTAAGATTTTCGGTAATGCGCGCACGGTGCCCCGGCCCCGCTCTGAATTGCCCTGCAAAACGGCAATGATGGCCGTCACATCAACCTCACCGTGATCCGGGTGCCAGCTGTCGTAATCCGTGACCATTGCCACAGAGGCGTAACAAATCTCCGCCTCCCGCGCGAGCTTGGCCTCGGGCATATTGGTCATACCAATCACATCACACCCCCACTGCTCTCGATACATCTTGCTTTCCGCTAATGTCGAAAACTGCGGGCCTTCCATCGCCAGATATGTCCCGCCCTCATGCACATTCGAGCCCGCCTCACGCGCGGCCTTTGCGACAGCAGCAGACAAGCGCGGGCAGGTCGGATGCGCCACGGAAACATGGGCGACGCAACCAGTGCCAAAGAAGCTCTTTTCACGGGCAAATGTCCGGTCAATGAACTGATCGACCAAAACAAAATCACCCGGCGCCATCTGTTCGCGAAATGACCCACAGGCCGAGATTGACACAAGATCCGTAACCCCCAGTCGCTTCATCACATCCACATTGGCGCGGTAATTGATCGTGCTGGGCGACAGTTTATGCCCCCGCCCATGACGCGGCAAAAACGCGATGGGCACGCCATCAAGCACACCGGTCAGAACCTCGTCGGACGCCTCGCCCCAAGGGGTCTCCACCCGCTGCCATGTGGCATCCTTTAGGCCGTCGATTTCGTAAAGACCGCTGCCACCGATCACGCCAATTTTGATGTCCATCTGAACTGCTCCAAAGCTGAAAGTCGCGGCAAACCTAAAGGGCCTATTCCCGGTTTAAAAGGTGTCCGTGCGCGGCTTTGAAGAAATAGCAACGGAAAATGGCGACTCATGCGTTCAAAACTTTGACACTGGCAGCTTGGTGCGATTGGATTTATGCCAAGATGACCTAACTTAAGGCAAGCACCGGAGCACATGCCGAAATGAGATTTATGACCCGCAGCCTTTTGGGCGTCGCACTTATGGCCCTGACCATCGCCTTGGTGGGGGCGGGACTGCGCACGCTTTCTGTGTCCATTGCGGCCCATGAAGCGGGAAAAAGCCGCAAAGCGCAGGACCGCGAGCGTGTTTATACGGTCAAAGTCGCACCCGTGGCTTTGATCACCACTCAGCCCAAAATTCTGTCATATGGCGAGATTGAAAGCGGTCGCTCGCTTGAGCTTCGCGCGGTGCGCGGCGGCGCTTTGGTTGAGATCGGGCCGGAATTTCGCGACGGCGGCATCGTAGAAGCGGGCACGCTGCTCTTTGCGACCAATCCAGCCGATGCGCAGTCTGCCCGCGATCTGGCGGAAACCGAATTGCTGGATGCTGAGGGCGAGCTGATTGACGCGGGCGTTGATGTAGAACTTGCCGGGATCGAGCTGATCTCGGCCCAGCGCCAGCTTGATCTGCGAAAAGCCGCTGAGACCCGTCAGCGCGATCTGGTAAAGCGCGGTGTTGGCACGGATTCAGCACTGGAGACTGCCGCACTTGCCATGTCCTCCGCAGAGCAATCTCTTGCAGGTCGCCGCCAAGCCGTTGCCCGCGCTGAGGCGCGGGTGAAGCGTGCAGAGGTCGGAGTAAAGCGGCGTAAGATTGCGCTGACCGAAGCAGAGCGCGTGCTTGCAGACACCCGCCTGACCGCGCCGTTTAGCGGTGTTCTGAGCGGTGTTTCAGCCGTAGAGGGGCGTCTTGTGTCCCCCAACGAAACGCTTGGCACGCTGATTGATCCCACAGCGCTTGAGGTCGCTTTTCGCGTGTCCACCGCGCAATATGCCCGCCTTGTGCGCTCGGGCACGGCGCTCCCTGATATCGCGTTCAAAACCACATTGGCGCTGGACGGGGCACCTGTCACTGTGTCAGGCCAGCTTGACCGCGTGGGCGCAGAAGTTGGCGACACGCAAACCGGCCGCCTGCTGTTTGGACGGCTGGACGCAGTCACGCCGGGCAGTTTACTGCCGGGGGACTTTGTTTCCGTTTCAATCACAGAACCCGAACTCACAGGCGTCAGCGAAGTATCCTCAGAGGCTGTGAATTCCAACGCCCGAATGCTGTTGCTCAGCGATGACGAACGGCTGGAGGCGGTTCAGGTCGCGATTGAGCGGCGACAGGGCGACAGCGTGATCGTGCGCGGTTTGCCTGAGGGGCGTGAATACGTCACGATCCAGCAGCCACAGCTTGGCCCCGGCGTGAAGGTCAAACCAGTGCGCGACGGTCAAGGCCTGCAAGAAGTGGCGATGATCACCCTTGAGCCCGCCCGCAAGGCGCGCATCGTCAAAGCTATTGAGGGCAATGCCTACATCCCCAAAGACCGCAAAGCCCAAATCCTAGAGCGGTTGAGCAAGGATCAAGTGCCGGCAGAAATGGTTGCACGGATCGAGGCCCGCATGGGCGGCGGCGGCGGAGCGCCCAGCACCACCCGGGTGCAAGGCCAAAGCGGCGCAGCAGATGGCCCGAAAATCGCGCTCGCGCCGCAACGGCGTGAGAAATTGCGCAGCTTCGTTGAGGCAAACCAACGCATGCCCGGCGATGTGAAAACCCGCATCCTGAGCCAGCTGGATGAGGATGAAGTCTCTGAGGCACTGGTTGAACGGCTTGAAGCCCGGATCGGAGGCTAGGACATGGCACGCACCCCAAATCCATCGCGCTTGGCTGGCGGCGTGCTGTCCTATTTCACCCGTCACGGCACCGCGGCAAATCTCCTGCTGATCCTGATGCTGGCGGCAGGCATCCTCGCAAGCACCAAAATCCGTTCGCAGTTCTTTCCCGATGTCGTGTTGGAGAACATCACCATCCGCGCATCTTGGAACGGGGCCGGACCGGAAGATATCGACAACAGCGTCATCTCGGTGATTGAACCTGCGATTATCGCCGTTGAAGGCATCAACAACGTCACATCTACCGCAAAGGAGGGCTCATTCACAATTCGGCTGGAGTTTGAGCCGAACTGGGATATGGCCCGCGCGTTAGAGGAGGTGAAATCCGCCGTTGATGCGGTGACGAACCTGCCCGAAAACCTCAACACCATCAAAGTGAAGCGTGGCGTTTGGCGTGATCGGGTCACAGATGTGGTGATTTCCGGGCCCGTCTCGCCACAACAACTTAGCCAATACGCTGATGAATTCGTCGCGCGGCTCTATACGGACGGCATCACTCGCACCCGCATTCGCGGGGTCGCAGCGCCCGTCATTGATGTGCGTGCCACCGAGGCGACGCTCATTCGCCATGACATCACACTCAGCGAGATTTCGAACGCCATTTCCAAAGCCGCCGAAGCCGATCCCGCAGGAGACGTTGCAGGGGGCACGGCTCGGGTGCGCACGGGGGTCGAAAAACGCTCCGCTGAAGATATTGGCGAGATTGTTGTGCGCTCGAACCCCGATGGCTCTAAGCTGAGGGTCAGCGATGTAGCCGAAATCGTGGTCGAGGAATCCAATCGTGTTGTCGCCTATTTCAAGGGCGAGAACCCTGCCGTGTCGATCCGGGTTGATCGCTCTGACAAAGGCGATGCGATTTCAATGCAGGCCCAAGTTCAACGCGCCGCTGAAGAAATGGTGGAGTTCCTGCCCCAAGGGGTCGAGATTGAACTGATCCGCACCCGCGCCGAAGCCATCACTGATCGCTTGAATATCCTTTTGGACAATGGTGCATTGGGCTTGGCGATGGTCGTGGGCCTTTTGTTCCTGTTCCTATCCGCCCGCACCGCGTTTTGGGTCGCCGCAGGCATTCCCGCCGCCATGTTCGCCGCGATTGCGTTCATGTATGTCGCGGGCCTTACGATCAACATGATCTCACTCTTCGGTCTAATCATCGTGCTGGGCATCGTGGTAGATGACGCCATCGTCGTGGGCGAACACGCTGATTTTCGCGCGCGCCGTCTGGGCGAAGACCCGACCACAGCGGCCGAAAACGCTGCGCGACGCATGGCCTCGCCCGTGTTTTCCGCGACCATAACCACGGTTATCGCCTTTTACGCCCTGACCTTCGTGGATGGCTGGTTCGGACGGCTCATCGAAGACATTCCGCTCACCGTAATCGCGGTCCTGCTTGCCTCGCTGATCGAATGTTTCTTGATCCTGCCAAATCACATGCGCCACGCGCTGGTCTCACAGGCCACAAACGCATGGTATGACTGGCCGTCTCGCACCTTCAATCACGGCTTTCGCTATGTGCGTGACGTCGCCTTCCGCCCGCTAATGGCTTGGGTCGTGCGTTTACGCTATCCGGTAATCGCCGGGGCGTTTCTGATCCTCACCCAATTCTTGGCCATGTTCTACAACGGCGATGTCACATGGCGCTTCATCAACTTCCCGGAGCGCGGGTCGATTTCCGGCAACATCATGATGCTGCCCGGCGCGACCCGTGAGGATACGCGCACGATGGTCCGCGAGCTCGACCGCGCGGCCAAAACCGTTGCCGCTAAGCTCGAAGAAGAGCATGGCGAGAACCCGGTTACGTTCGTGATGACCCAAGTGGGTGGCACGACTGGTCGCGGCCTGTCAGGGTCTGACACCAAGGACCCAGATCAGCTTGGCTCGATCGCAATTGAGCTGACAGATGCGGACCAGCGCCCCTATTCCAGCCATGTCTTTGTGGGCGCGTTGCAAGAAGAAGTCCGCAAACATCCGCTTCTGGAAACGCTCAGCTTCCGGGGCTGGCGCTCAGGTGGTGGGGGCGATGCGCTCGATGTAAAGTTCTATGGCGAGAACAGTCCTATCCTGAAACAAGCCTCTGAAGCGTTGCGCTCCGCTGTCGAGCAATATGAGGAAGTTAGCGCCGTTGAGGACGACCTTGCCTATGACAAGGCCGAACTGGTTCTGGAACTCACCCCGCAAGGCGAAGCCCTTGGTTTCACCATCGATGATATTGGGCGCGAGCTTTACCGCCGTCTCAACGGCATCACTGCGTCGGAATTCCCCGTTGGCAACCGCACTGGCAAAATCATCGTGCGCCTGCCCGAAGAAGAGCTGACCGCAAGCTTCCTTGACCTGACCCGCATGCGGTTGCCCGGCGGCGATTACGTGCCGTTGTCTGAACTCGTCACCATATCCAGCACGCTTGGCTTTTCGACGGTGAAGCGGGTCAACGGGTTGCGCGTGGTCACGGTGAATGGCGACATTTCCGAGGATGATCCAGAACGCGCCAGCGAGATCATCACCGAGCTGCGCTCTGACATCCTGCCGCGCATCGAAAGCGAGCTGGGTGTGCGCTGGGAACTGGGCGGTTTGGCTGAAAGCGAAGAGGAATTCCTGTCCGATGCGCTATACGGCTTCTACCTCTGCCTGCTGGGCATCTACCTCACACTGACGTGGATCTTCGCAAGCTGGGGCCGGCCGTTGGCCATCATACTCGTGATCCCCTTCGGACTTGTCGGGACCATCTACGGCCACATGGCTTGGGATGTGCCGCTGTCGATGTTCACCGTTGTTGGACTGATCGGCATGTCGGGGATCATCATCAATGACAGCATCGTTTTGGTCACAACCATTGATGAATATTCCAAAGATCGCGGCCTTGTGCCTGCGGTGATCGACGCCACCGCCGACCGTCTGCGCCCTGTACTGCTGACCACGCTCACGACAGTGCTCGGCCTCGCCCCGCTGCTATTTGAGACTTCACGACAAGCCCAATTTCTAAAACCCACGGTGATCACGCTGTGCTATGGCCTTGGCTTTGGGGTCTTCCTCGTGCTGCTCGTGGTTCCGGCCTTTATCATCATTGGCAAGGATATCTCCAACCTCTTCAAGGCCTTCTGGCGCGGCGCCTTTGGTCACCACCCGGCCAAAGCTCATCGCGGCGTTTTGCTGGTTGCAGGTGCAGCAAACCTTGGCATTGTCGCGCTGACCATCGGGGTTTGGGCGGCAACTGGCGAGGTTTCGAGTATCGTTCAGGGGCTGAGCAATTGGCTTGAAGTCACACAAGCCATGGCCATGAGCCTAACGCTGATCGGCGGGATCGCTGTTGTGACAATTGCGGGGCTGATCGCAGCATTGCTGTTGCTCAGATCACCCGACGCAGCCGCGAATATCGACAGCGCCACCGCCACCAATAAGAGTTAGACGCAGATCCTCACGGGCCAGCGCGAGCGGGCCATCCGCGAAATTGACCAAATCCGCCTGCGAAGACACCCGCGCACCACTGACCACCGTATCCGTCTCTGAAACCCAAAGATCTTCACTCCCGGTTTCTATGACCAATACCTGTCCGCCCTTACGCGCAGACGAAAATGTCAGCTCTGCATTCAGTACAAAGTCGTCACCTTCTTTGTGTTCAATCTTGCAATGCGCCTGTTTGAGTCCCGCTTCTGCTGCGGTGGCTGCGCGTTGCGCCACGCTGGCCTTCACACTCAGCGCATGGATAGGATCACCCTCAAAAATCTGTGCGGCCATACTGGCTTCGGCAGGAATGCACATGTCCGAACACACACCAAACGCCATATCAAGCCGCGCCTCAATCGGCTGGCTTGGATCAACTGGCTGCATCACAACGGGCAAAACCAACTCACCGGAATAGCCAATGGTGACCGAACCGTACGTGTCATAAACCTTCGGGGCAGGCCAAATGAACGCCACGGATTTGAGGTTTTTGGACCCCGACCAATCAAAACGCGGTGCAATACCCCCCGCGCCGGGCGCGCGCCAATAGGTCTTCCAGCCGGGCTCAAGCGCGATGCGGATACCCGCAAGCTGGCTGCCATCCGCCTGTGGCCCCGCACTTATCAGCTCCGTCACATAGGGCGTGCCAAGTGAAGAGGTCAACACTTGCGCCTGCGCGTTTTGTGCCAGCATGGCTGCCAGTACGATCGATAGGGCCTTGATCATTGTCGTAAGCGTCCTTTTACGTCTGCCACAGACATAGCCCCGGAAATCGGTTCAAAGAAGGCATATCGCGAAGACGTGAAAACTCTGTTGCAGCCAAAACCCGTCCAAATAGCGCTTGTAACGCAGATTTGAGCGCATATTCTTTCCGCTGACACCTGCATTTGCCTAAGGCGCCTCCCCATGAACAGCACAGATTCGATAGATATTCGCATCCTCAATGTGCTGCAAAAACAAGGGCGCATATCAAATTCTGATCTAGCAGAAAAGGTCGGCTTGTCGGCATCAGCCTGCCATCGCCGGGTTGGGCGCTTGGAGCAGGAGGGGTTCATCAAGGACTATGTGGCGCTGCTGGACATTCGCAAAGTCGACCGGTCCGCGACCATTTTTGTGGAAATTCGGCTTTCTGGCCAATCAGACGAAACTCTTGATGCGTTTGAAAAAGCGGTCGCATTGGTGCCGGATGTTTTGGAGTGTCACTTGATGGCAGGGGACGCGGATTACATGCTCAAGGTCGTGGCCTCCGACACTGATGATTACGCGCGCATCCATCGCCAGCACCTCGCGCGACTGCCCGGTGTGGCGCAACTCCGCTCCAATTTTGCCCTGCGCACAGTCTTCAAAACCACGGCCCTGCCGCTATGAGTGACGCGCCATTTCTGATCGCCCCGGACCTTGAAAACACCCGCCTGACGCGGCCGGTTGCGGGCGTCGATCATGAAGGCAATGCGCAAGAGATCCGCGTGGTGGAAGAGCGCCCGTTGACGATCTACCTCAACTCGCAAGAGATCGTCACCGCTATGACCATCGGGGATTACCCGGAATATCTGGCCGTGGGCTACCTCAAAAACCAAGGAATGCTGCTCGCGGATGACGTCGTGGAAGCGGTTGATTTTGATGAGGAAACCGAGGCCGTCGTGGTGCGCACCACGCGGGCCACGAATTACGAGGATAAGCTGAAGAAAAAGACCCGCACCTCTGGTTGCGCCGTGGGCACAGTTTTTGGCGATATGATGGAGGGGCTTGAAGATACTGAGCTGCCCCAAGTCGAAGTCAATCATTCTTGGCTTTATGCGCTGGCCCATCGGATTAACACCGAACCATCGCTTTATCTTGAGGCAGGTGCGATCCACGGAACGGTGCTCTGCCAAGGCGATCAACCCCTTGTTTTCATGGAAGATGTCGGGCGGCACAACGCCGTGGACAAAATCGCGGGGTGGATGCATCTGACGGGCGCAACCGCAAGCGATAAAATCCTCTATACCACGGGACGCCTCACCTCTGAGATGGTGATCAAAACCGCGCTGATGGGCATTCCCGTGCTGGCGTCGCGCTCAGGCTTCACGGCTTGGGGCGTGGAGATTGCGCGGCAAACCGGGTTGATGTTGATTGGACGAATGCGGGGCAAACGCTACATTTGCCTCAACGGTTCAGAACGGTTAATAAGAGATGGTGGTGGGGGCCCTTCGGACGCGGGTGATGCGTCAAAAAGGGAAAGAGAGCAGCGGGAATGAACACGGAAACTGCACCTATAAAATACTCCTACGACCCGGAGGCCGTTGAGCTGCGTTTCATGACGAAGCACATTTTTGGCCAATGGCGCTCCATCTCCGAGCTGATCGGAATTTTTGTAATGCTTCTGGGCATTTACTTCATCGTAAAGATCGCCATCCGCGAATACACGGGTCAGTTTGAGGCGATGGACCCGCGCTTTGCGGAGATGGCCCCGCTGATCTTTTGGGCCGGGATTTTGCTGGGCTTAGTCGCGGCCTATCTGTGCGGATTGCTGGTCAGCCGGTTGCACTCTGCGATCTCGGATCACGAGGCGGAACAAGCGGCGTTTAAGCGCGGGCCGGTCAAGGTCACGTTGGACAAAGACGGCATTCACACCGTCGCGCCAAACACCGCGCAATTCCTGAATTGGCGCTCAGTGCGCAAGGTCGTGGCGACGCCGCAAGGCCTAGGTTTGCGCCTTGATGAGAGCCATTTCATCCCGATCATCGACGATGAATTGCCCGACGATGTGACCCGCGACGATGTGCTGTTTGCTGTTGAAACCTGGCGCGGCGTGATCGAGTGAGCAAGACCCTTGGCCTAATCCTGTCTGGTGGGCTTTCGAGCCGCATGGGAGGTGGCGAAAAGGGGCTTTTGGAACTCGGTGGCAAAACATTGGTTGCACGCGCTGTAGAGCGGCTTGGACCACAGGTTGATGGGCTGGCGATTTCGGCCAATGGCGCGGTAAGTACCTATGAAGCTTACGGTTTTCCGGTTTTGGGCGATACGCTTGATGGGCGACTTGGGCCATTAGCTGGTGTGTTGGCTGGGCTCACTTGGGCGGAGTCTGTGGGTGCTGATCAGCTTGTTAGCGTGGCAGCAGACACACCGTTTTTCCCGCTGGATTTGGTGGCTAAACTGAGCCGTGCTGCAGGTGAAAATCCAATCGCTCTGGCCGCCTCGCCTGATCCGAAACGGGGCATGTCGCGTCATCCTACGTTCGGGCTTTGGCCAGTTTCGTTGCGCGGCGATCTGGAGGCCGCGCTTGAGGGCGGTTTGCGAAAGGTCATTGCTTGGACCGATCCGCATGGCTGTGGGCAGGCAGAATTTGATAGCACGCCATTTGATCCATTCTTTAATGTGAACCGGCCAGACGATATGGAGCATGCCAAGGAGCTTCTGCAAAGGTTTGATTTATGAAGGTTTTTGGCGTTGTTGGCTGGAAGAACACCGGCAAAACCGGGCTTGTTGAGCGGTTGGTTGCTGAGATTTCAGGGCGCGGATTTCGGGTTTCCACCATCAAACACGCGCATCACGTTTTTGACGTCGATCAACCGGGGCGCGACAGTTATCGCCACCGCGAGGCGGGCGCGGTTGAAGTGATGCTGGCCTCGCGCAAACGCTGGGCGCTGATGCATGAGCTGCGCGATGAGGCGGAGTGGGAGCTGGATGATCTGCTGACCAAGATGACCGGGGTTGATTTGGTCCTTGTAGAAGGGTTCAAACTGGCGCGGCACGATAAGTTGGAGGCGTATCGTGCGGAGGTTTCTAAGCCGCTGATTTCAAATGATGATTCTAGTATTTTGGCGATTGCGAGTGATGTGGACCTGGACACGGGTTTGCCGGTTTTGGAGCTGGATGATACCGGTGCGATTGCTGACTATATCCTGAAACACACAGGGCTGGTATGACGCCGCCAAAGCTCAAAAACGACTGTTTTGCCATGCCGCCGGGGGTCGATTGGGTGCCGGTCGATGAGGCTTTGGAGAGGTTGGAGGCCGGGCTTGAAATTCTAGCACGAACCGAGCGCCGCGCGTTAAGTGAGGCTGCAGGGCAATATCTCGCGAGCGATGTTTTCGCGCCGCGCGCCCATCCTCCTTACTCAAATTCCGCCGTTGACGGCTATGGTTTTGCGGCAAGTGGCTTGCGGGACGCAGAAACCCAGAGTTTTGAGTTGCTAGACGGGCGGTCTGCGGCAGGTGTGCCATATGCGGGTGTTGTGCCTGCGGGAAAGGCGTTGCGGATTTTGACGGGGGCGGCGTTGCCCGAAGGCGTTGATACGGTGGTTTTGGAGGAAGACTGTCAGATTAGCGCAAATACGTTAAGTTTTGGCAAAGGTTTGAAACCCGGTGCGAATATGCGCCCCGTGGGTGAGGATGTGCGCGAGGGGGCATTGATTGCTGAGCGGGGGGCTTTGGTTGATCCGGGGGTTTCGGCGCTGCTCGCATCCGTTGGCGTTCAGGAAATTGATGTTTTTCAACGGCTTAGAGTGGGTGTTTTGTCGACTGGGG
>CAZQMR010000039.1:0-20714 GCA_964594465.1 uncultured Rhodobacterales bacterium | reverse complement strand
CAGATGATTGCGCTCGCGATTGAGCGACCTTTGCGCCAGGTCATGCTGGACGCGCAAAGCACGCGCACAACTGCGCGCGATGTCCTGCCATATTGGGCCGCTCGTGCTGCACAGAAATCGCAGAGCCAGCCAGTGGCAGCGCGAAAGGTTGTATCCGTTGGCAAGAAACGGTTACCAGTGGTAAATCGAGCCCTCGCTGCGTCTGGTGGGCGAAAAGTAGTAAGGCCACCAAAAGCGGCTGAGTAAGTTTGGGGAAAATGTGTTCAAACAGATAGGTCTGATTGCACTGATGTTAGGGCTCGCCGGTGCGGCGCAAGCCCAGGACGCGCCGTTGCGACGGTTGCTGGGTGCAGATGAAGCCAAGGGCTGGGAAGCCGTTGGTCGGATCAATATGGAAGGTGCGGGATTTTGCACTGGCGCCCTGATTGCGCCTGACCTTGTGCTGACAGCTGCTCATTGCATGTTCTACAAGCGGACTGGGAACCAAATCCAACCAGAGAAGATCCATTTTCTAGCTGGGTGGCGCAAGGGTCGCGCGGCGGCACATCGCAAGGCCAAGCGGGTGGTTATTCACAAAGACTATGATTACGGCGATGCGTCCAAGCTGGATCGCGTGGCAGCAGATATTGCCTTGATCGAGCTGGATCAGCCCATTCGCGCCTCGGTTGTTGCGCCATTCTTGCGATACGAGCGCCCTCGCCCCGGTGATCCGGTTGCTGTGGTGTCTTATGCTCAGGAACGCGCCGAAGTGCCCTCATTGCAGGAGCCATGCCACATGTTGGGCCGGCAAAGTGATGTTTTGGTTCTATCATGTGATGTGAATTACGGGGCGTCTGGCGCACCAATATTTGTAATGTCCGAGCAAGGGCCGCGAATTGCTTCGGTTGTGTCTGCCATGGCGCAGTGGAACAGCAAGGATGTGGCTTTGGGCACCTCGTTGGGCGCGCCATTAGATGAGCTGATGGCACAAATTCGCAATGAGCCATCGGTTTTTAAGGGTGTGACTCCGGTGCGGTCTTCGATTGAGGAGCATTTGGGCCGCGAGAAGCGCGATGTACGCAAGGTCGTGACGCCTCCGAAATCTGACTAACTTTCTTGCCTCCGGCGGGGATATTTTTGGAAAGTGATGTTGGTCTCGGTCAAACATTTTGAAGACCGTTCATTTAGATCATTTAGGAGCGAGTGCGCCCCTAAATATGCTTACCGCAGCGAGCGGCCTTTGAGGATCGCATCATCGCCGAATTTAGCGCGGATACTGTCGGTTGCGCGTTCCGCGGCGGCGCGTTTTGGGGCAGCGGGATCAAGGAGGTCATAGCCGCTATCGGCTTTTTGGGCGTCCACGAGGTTTGCGAGCCCAACGCCCAAAAGGCGGAATGGTGCTTTGCTCATGGCGCCTTCAAGCAGCGGGACGGCAGCATTGTAGATCACATCGGCCATTTGGGTTGGTTGGTTGAGCGAAATGCGACGGCTGAGCGATTTATGGTCGTGCTGCTTGAGTTTGAGCGTCACGACGACACCCGCGAGGTCCTTAGCTTTTGCGCGGGATGACACCTTTTCAGCCATGCGCCAGAGGTAGCCATCAAGCTGATCAGGGTTGGCGACATCGGTGGAAAACGTGGTCTCGTTGGAGATTGATTTCATCGAACTGTCCCGCGCAACCCGGCGCTGATCCTCACCGCGCGCAAGGTGATAGAGACGGCTGCCCATCGAGCCATAGGCGGCGATCAGGTCTTCTTGGTTGCGCCGTGTGATGTCGGAAATGGTGCGAATGCCGTCCCGCGCGAGCGACTCGCGTGTGACTTGCCCAACGCCCCAGATGATGCCAACGGGTTTATCTTGGAGGAAATCAAACGTCTCCGCCTTGCCGATCACGGAAAAACCGCGCGGCTTATCGAGATCAGAGGCGATTTTGGCGAGGAACTTGTTGTGCGACAGACCAACGGAGCCAGATAACCCCAGCTCGCGCTCCATCGCGCGCACCAGCTCAGCCATCAGGATGGCGGGTGGTTTGCCATGGAGGCGCTGAGTGCCAGTGAGATCGAGAAACGCCTCGTCCAAGGAGAGCGGTTCGATCTCGGGTGTGAGGTCCAGCATCATCTCGCGGATTTGCTTTGAGACGCGGGCGTATTCCTCCATGCGGGGTGGCAGGATCACTGCATCGGGGCAAAGCTTGAGCGCTTGAAACATGGGCATAGCAGAGCGCACGCCGCGAATACGCGCTATGTAGCAAGCGGTGGATACGACGCCACGTTTGCGCCCGCCGATGATCAGGGGTTTGTCGCGGATTTCCGGATTGTCGCGCTTTTCGACTGAGGCATAAAACGCATCGCAATCCATATGGGCAATTGGCAAATCAAACAGCTCAGCATGGCGCAGCACACGCGGGGAACCGCAGGCGGGGCATCGCGTGGCCATTCCGCTTTCAGTCAAACAATCTCGGCAAAATCCTTGGCCCATGGCTCCGAGCCTACCCGAGCATTCTTCGAATTTCCAAAATTACTTCCGCCGGAGGCATCTACCCGCGCCTCAGGCGATCTCGTCCAAAATGGCGCGCGCCGCAGCAACAGGATCATCTGCGGCCCAAATCGGGCGCCCGACAACGATGTGATCTGCGCCATCGCTAAGCGCGGAGGCAGGGGTCGCGATGCGTTTTTGATCGTTGGATGCGGCACCCGCGGGGCGCACGCCGGGTGTTACGATCAGCTTGCCTTTCGCCTCGGGCAAAGCGCGGATCATAGGCGCTTCGAGCGGGGAGGCGATCACGCCATCGGCACCGGCGCCAAGGGCCAAGCGCGCGCGTTCGGTCACAAGGTCTGCGATTTCGCCCGGTTTGATCAGGCTCGCATCAAGGTCATCGCGGTTGAGCGAGGTGAGTATAGTGACGGCCAAAATCTTGGTTTGCGTGGTGCCGCGCCCTTTCACAGCCGCCTCTACCACATGGGGGTCGCCATGAACGGTTAGAAAGTCGATGTCGAACCCTGTGAGCCCTTGGACCGCCTTTTCCACGGTTGCGCCGATGTCAAAGAGCTTCATGTCGAGGAAGATCTTCTTGCCCGCTTCTTTGAGTTCCATCGCGCAGGCCAGCCCACCGCCGGTGAGCATGCCCAAACCGATTTTATAAAACGACACGTCATCGCCAAGCTGTTTGGTCAGCTCCAGCGCTTGGAGTGCATTGGGAACATCAAGGGCTACGATCAGGCGGTCATCGGACATGGGGCGGCTCTCCTGTTTTGGCTCGGCGTGGATGTGCCTGCCAATTGGGGGCTTGGCAAGAGCTATGGCGCGTTAGCCGCGAATGGGCATGGGAGTGACGTCGTATCGGTGCGTCAGCGTGCGGTTCAGGACCGGGTCGTGCAGCTCCATGTCAAAGCCGGGCGCCCAACGCACGCCGCCGATTGCCGGACCGGTGCCGCCAAACATGAAGGTGCCGTCGGACATCTCGCCGCCGATCTTGGCGTATTCTGCGATCAGTTCTTGGGGGGAGAGCATGCTTGCCGTGGTCGCATCCTGATAAAGCACCCGCTCGCCATTTTCAGGGATATAGGCGCGAAGTTCCAGCTGATCCCAGTGATCTTGTAGGTCTTCCATGGCCCAAAAGCTGCGCCCAATCGGCTTGTCGCACATCTGTTTGGCCAGCGTGATGCCGTATTTCTCAAACACGCGGTCCGTGTGATCAGAGCCGACGGTGACCCAAAGCTTGCCATCTAGCATCAGCATCGCAAACTCCACCTCGCCGCTGGAGCCATCGCCGATCACCTCAATCCGATCCCCTTGCGTCAACCGGGCGGCGGAAAAGGCATAGAACATCGGCGTATTGTCCGGCGCTGGAATGCCCAGCTCGCCCAACTCGTCTATATGTGCCTGAAGCGAGGCCTTGTCGCGACCAGTCCAGCCTCCGATGACGGTTTGAGTGATCTCTACATCCCGCGTAACGGTCTGGTCTTTGGAAATCAGGTCTACATTGAGGATCATCAGGTGGCCTTTGGGATTGCTCGAACACATCGCCATTTGGCATTACAAAGGGCCGTAATGTCAAACTGCCGTCAGGTTTTGGGTGTTTCAAGGCTTTGAGACAACAGACCGGTCCACTGACGAATGGTGGCCTCATCGCGGTGAAAATCGTAATGGCTGCACGGGATTTGATGCAGCGCTGTCATCTTGTTGGTGTAGGCCCAGAGCGAGGTTTCCTGCGGGATTTGCCGGCGCACGATCAATGGCGCGATAGCAAGCGGGCGGATTTTGTATTTTTTCGCGGCTCTTAGGTAAACTGTTGCCGCAACCCGTGAGTTGAAGCGCGGGATACTTCCCAGACCGAATTTGCGCAAGAAACCGACCAGAGCGACAACGCAAGTGTTGGCGATGCGGGATTTCAGTGAGAGCCTATCCTCTTTGTGCCCTTCAAAGTCATGATCCTTGTTGTAATTGGACGCGAACAAGGAAGAGTTTTCTGGCGGGTCAATCAGGACAAGGTCACTGACTTCTTCACCATTTGCGAGAAGTTGTTGCGCAATCTCATAAGACATCACCGCGCCAATGGAAAATCCGCCCAGTCGATACGGACCTTTGGGTTGGATCGCGCGAATGCGTGTTATGAACTCTCGTGCAATGCTACCAATGCTTGCGTCTTTCCCAAAATAGCCGCTGTCCCAGTGCATGGTCAGCAAGTGGATAGAGCGGCGTGTGGTGAGTTGGTCGTTTATCAACTCCAGCATCCGGCGATTGCCGTTGATGATGAACATCTGGTCTTTGGTTTCACCGTCCGACCTTGCGGCAAGGGGTTCGGCGCCCACATCTGGCAGGGCTTTAGCATCGAACGCAACTTGAACATGAGCGGACAGTTCATCAAGCGTTGCATAGTCAAACAAATCCGAAGGGATGAGATTTATCCCGTCGGCCCGTGCTCGTGAAACGACACTGATGGACAACAGGCTATCACCGCCAAGCTCGAAGAAATTGTCCTCGTCATAGACCTGTTCCATACCCAGCACATCAGCCCAAATACCCCGGAGAGTTTCTTTGGTGGCACTTGACGCGCTGTCGGTCTTGGCCACGGCTTTAGGGGGGTGGATTACGTTAAGTGCCCCACGATCAAGCTTGCCATTGGGCAATCGCGGCAGGGCGCTGGCGGTGATGATGTTTTCGGGGATCATATGAACCGGCAAAGCATTGGCCAGCTGAGCCTCAATCTCTGTCTTGTCCGCGTCTGTTTCCACATGAGCCTGCAAGCGGAGCGGGTGGGACAGGTGACCCGTTTGCACCATCAGAGTGGTCAGACGATCCAATTCTGCGGCATCAAGTGTGCTGAGATCATAGGTCATTTCCCGATTGCCTCCACCAGCACCATGTTTTGGCTCCAATGGGCGTCGCGCGTGTCTTCGGGCACGTTCAAGCCAGTGATTTGACTGATCGAAAAGCCTGCAAAATGCTCCAGCAGCAGGCGTTGATGCGCGCGCGACAGGCTGTCTGCTTCCATGGTGAGGTAGGAAAACTTGCCGCCCGGTTTCAAATGCGCAGCGGCATGCTCAAAGAAATGTGCCGCAAAGGTGACGGACCGCTGCACGCGCGCCACATATTCGTCATCCGACAGGGGATAGGTGTGAAACAAGATGCCATCGAATTGACCGAGGCTGTCCAGCGTATCCTCCCAGAAACCTTCGACCATGCGAATGTCACGGGATGCATGCTTGGCGCGCCATGGATCAAAAAAATCTTCGATCACGGCGCGGTTGCATTCGATCAGGGTGTGGCTTGTCGGCGCGTGGGATTGCACGAAGTCAGCCGCAACGCCGCGCCCAAATCCGATCTCAAGTACGTCGCCATGGTTGTGGGTTACGGCACGGGCCATAGCGGCCATGATCGGGGTTTGCCAATCCTCCATGATGCTTTGCGCCGCGAGCTTTGCTTGTGCGCGATCCGCCACCACCTCGGGTGCGCCGCCGGTCACAAAACTTGAGGCGGCGCGGTCCAGTTCATCGAGTTCCATCGCCAACTCACCAAGCCGAGTGGACACCACACGGGCGCGTTGGGCAGGATTGGGCGTTGCGATAAAACTGTCTTGCTTCAGCTCTACGGTAATTTGGTAATTTTCGGAGCGTGAAATACGGCGCATCAGGATTTGCCTTTTGCTTTGGCGATCAGCTCGGCAGCCTCAAGGGGATCAAGGACTGCAAGTGCTGCGTCCAATGCGCTCAAATCTGCTGCACGCGCGGGTACGGTTTGCACCGCTACGTCGCGAACACCCGCAAGAGCGGCAATGGCCGCTTCCACGTCTTGCAACTCGATACGATGACCGCGAATTTTGACCTGCCCATCGCTGCGGCCAAGATAGGTGATGCGCCCATCTGCGTTGATGCGACCCCGATCCCCTGTGCGATAGACGCGCGTTTGGGTGCCATCGCCAAGATCAATCTGCGGGAAGGCGCGGGCCGTTTCTGCATCCTTGTTCAAATATCTTGTCGCAAGTGCTGGGCTGGCCAGAACAATCTCACCAACGTCACCTGCCGCAACTGCTTTTCCCTGCGGGCCAAGCAGGAAAATTTGCGTCCCCGGGATCGGCTTGCCGATGCTCATTGGCGCGGCTTGACGCGGGCCGTTCAGCTCTGCTGTGGCCCAAACCGTTGCTTCGGTGGGACCATACTCATTTGCCAGCCAGCACTCCGGCAGGCGCATTGCGTGTGTTTGCGGCAAGCTGCGCGAGCAAGCCTCACCGGCGACGATAACCTGGCGCAGGCTGGCAAGCAGAGTTGGGTCTACCGTGTCGAGCATGACCTGATAGAGCGTGGGGAGCATCAGGGTGTGGCTGACGCCAAATTCCGCGATGGTTTGACCAAGTGCGTGCATATCCTGCTCGGCCCGCTCGGCTGAAATCACCAAATTGGCGCCGCTGGTCAGCGCCCAGAAAATGCCAACGATTGAGCTGTCAAAACTAAAGGGAGACATCAGCAAAAACGCCTTGGGCGATTCTGGATAAAACTGATCGCGTGCTGCTTGACTGATCGCCAGTGCCCCGCGAGAAATTTCGACGCCTTTGGGTGTGCCGGTCGAGCCGGATGTGTAGATCACATAGGCAGGCGCATCAGCTGGTACCTCCACTGGGTCAAAAGGCTCATCGGACGCGATGCTGGCAGGATCAAGCGCGCCCTCAAGGCCCGACCCAAGGACCAGTTTGGGCGCACAGTCGTTCAGGATCGCCGCACGGCGGTGTTCTGGGTAACTCGCATCCACAGGGACATAGGCCGCACCAGCGAGCATTGTGCCAAACAAGGCGCACACCATGTCCGCGTTGCGCGGCAATACCAAGGCAACCAGATCGCCGGCCACAATACCTTTTGCCTGTAACCTGTGTGCAATGGCTTGGGCGCGGGCATGAAAGTCTTTGAACGTCACGCGAGCCTCGCCATCGCTCAGCGCAATTGCATCGGGTTGTGCAGTCACTTGAGCCAGAATTTGCGTGACGATATCCAGTGGCTCGCTGTCCAGCTTTGGACCTGCAAGAATTGCCAGACGCGCCGCAGGTTCATTGGCACTGCGCAGAGCCAGCTCAAAGGACGTGAGAAAGGCCGAAACCTGCGGCCCGTTCAGGATTTCACGATTGAACAGCGCCGAAATTGCGCCGGTTTGCGGATCAAGCTCAACTACCAACGGAAAATTGGACGGTGTCTGGACCTTAATATCTGTGACGCAAAACCCGCCCACCGCCGGGATTTCAGGCAATGTTCGCAGCGACAGCACGATTTCCACAACATTTTGCCCCGGCGCTGTGTTGCACCACTTTGCCAGCAATGCCTGTGGCACATGTTCGCGGCGGCGCAGGCTAAGACCTGTTTCTTCCAGATCAGTGACCAGATCAGGGTTATCAAGCTCCACCCGGATCGGAAGCGTGTTCACGAACAGACCAACACAGTTTTCAGCATCGGTGATTGGGCTGGATCGACCTGAGGTCGCCAGACCAAACATCACATCCCGCGTGCCAGTGAGATGACCAACGGCTTGCGCGAAACCTGATTGCAGCAAGGAATTCGGCGTTACAGATTGCGCAAGCGCGTCATCTTTGAGCTTTGCCACAAGTTCCTTGGACAGTTGGTGCGTGGTTTGACCAAAGCCGACCCCCTCGCCCTTTGGGGACAATGGTTCTGGCGAATACCCTGCGAAATACCCATGCCAGAAATCAGCGTCCTGCTCATGATCCAGGCCATCCAACCATTCCGCATGCATCACAAATGGCGGCGCTTCTGGTAAAACTTCGCCGTTCATAATCTGCAAAAATTCGGTCAGCAGGATATTGACCGACCAGCCATCCGCGATCAGGTGATGCAATGTCCAAACAAGCCGAAACTGAGTTTCGCTTTGCGCGATGATGCGCACCTGCATCAGCGGCGGAGTGCTGGCATCAAAGCTCAGGTTGGAGGCGTCTTTTGAGTGGGTTTGCCAATTGCCATCGTCATGCCACTGGATATCCGGCAGTGCATCTTTGTGGACAACCTGCATCGGCTGATCCAACCCCTCCCACAAAAACCCAGTTCGCAGCGCCTCATGACGCGCGACAAGCTCTTGCCATGCGGCGCGCGCGGATTTTTGGGTCAGCGGCCCTTCAATCAGAGCCGTAATTTTGCCGATGTATTGGCCCGGCTGTGGATCGCTCAAAACCTGATACAGCATCCCAGATTGCAGGGGCGTCAGCGGATAGGCATCCGCGACTTGATCCAGCTCCGGCGCGCTCATTACTTTTGCCTCAGCGCTTTGGCGAGCTGAGCTTTTGCGTCACCTGACATGCGCGAGAAACGTGTGCGTTTTGCAGGGCGATCAACAGGGTGTGTGTGCTCAACTTCAGCAGCCAATGCCGCAATTGTCCGGGCCTTAAAAATGTCGACCGGAGCAATGTTATAGCCCTTGGCGCGGGCGGCATGAGTTATGCGCACAGCCGTCAGGCTATCACCGCCCAGCGCATAAAAATCATCCTCAGCACCGACCCTGTCCAAACCTAAAACCTCAGACCAAATTTCAGCAATCGCGTGTTCATGTGGGGTTTGTGCCCCGCGACCCCCGGTTTTGGCAAGCCAATCTGCGGCAGATGGCTCTGGTAGACGGCTTCTGGCGATCTTTCCGTTGCTCGAAAGCGGCAGCTCTAGAAGTGCTACAATGGCAGAAAGTTGAACCGATGCCGGAAGCGCCTTGAGGGCTGCGCTTGCAATCGCATCACGACGTGCCTGACCTTGGGCATAAGCAACCAGCACTTGCCCACCCGCTTTCCCAGGTTTGAGCGCGGCCACCGTTGCATCAACACCCGGTACTTGCGAGATAGCATGTTCGATTTCACCCAATTCCAGTCTGATCCCATTCAGTTTGATTTGATCGTCCATGCGGCCAAGATAGCACAGCTCGCCATGAGGGCCAAAAACCCCAAGATCGCCTGTGAGATACAGCCGCTCACCGGGATTTTGCGGATCGCTTACGAATTTCTCGGCCGTTAATTCATCGCGGTTCAGATAGCCCTGCGCCAGCCGCCCGCCAATCGCGATTTCACCGGGAACGCCAAAGGGTTGATGGGCCAAGGCTTCGTTCACAACAAAGATGCGCATGCCCGGCGCGGGCGTGCCAAGGGGAACCAGCGGTCCGGTGTCTTTCGCTGGATCAAATTGATGCATCATCGCGCCGACGACAGCCTCCGTGGGACCATATTCGTTGATCAACACAAGATGGTCGCCCAGAACGTGATGGGCTTGGGTGGCCAGATCTGCAGGAAACGCCTCGCCACTATGGGGCAGATATGTGATCCGATTGAGCGGTTTGGTTGCGTTCAGTATCCCTAAGCGCAGATGCGACGGGGTTGGCTTCACGATATCAACGGCATCGTCGGAAAACACATCAAGAATGGCGATGTCACCGCCGCTTTCCGGCTCTGGATAAACGACAATCTCGCCACCAGACATCAGCGGCATGAACAGTGAGTTGATCGTTAGATCAAATCCAAAGGCTGAGAAAAAGGCGAAGGACTTGCCGCGCTCCAGCGGGTACTGCGAAAGGCACATTTCGCAATAGCCCAACAGCTCAGCATGCCCAACCACCACGCCTTTGGGTGTACCAGTGGAGCCTGAGGTGTAGATGACATAGGCAGGCGCTTCAGGCTTTGTTTGTGCGGATACTGGCGTGTCCGGGAAGGCCGAACTTTCCTTGACCTGAACCCCGTTTGGCAGGTCTTTGTCACTTACCACGAGGGCTGCGTTGGTGTCCTTTAGGATAAAATCACGACGCTCCTTTGACAATGTTGCCTCAAGGGGCACAAAGGCCGCGCCAATTTTGTGTGTGGCAAGAATTGCAATGATCGTCTCTATCGAGCGCGGCAGGTTGACGGCGATGAAATCCCCAGCGCGCGCGCCTCGTTCCAGCAGCAAATGTGCCAGTTTGTTGGCGGCGCGATCAAGTTCGGCATGGCTCAGGCTTTCGCCGGATTTGGCATCGCGCACCGCAGGCGCATCGCTCAGCCCGGCGGTGAAGCGATCAAGAACGGTCCCGTCGGGCGCTGGCATGTGGGCCCGCGCATTGAACGATTGCAGCGCTTGATGCTCTGGGCCCGTCAGAATATCCGCATCCGCCACACGCATATTTGGATCTGCCATGAAAGCATCAAATAGGTTCAGGAAATGGCCCAGCGCGCGTTTGCGTGCATCTGCGTCAAACCGGCTGGCATCAAACACCATCCGCGCTTCAAACGCCCCTGTGCCTTCAAAATCAGCGAACTCAATCACAATGTCATGGGCCGGATCAGAGGCGGCAACCGGCACGATCTGAGCCTTTGCCACAAGCCCGTCAAACGCAATCGGGCGACCGGAAAAGACGTTCAAAATGACATTGCGATGTCGCAGCTGCTCAACCCGCGCGGTGCCGGGGCCGCCCTTGATCATCAGGTCGCGAGATGCTGCGCAAACCCGTTCATGCAGCCCCACAAAACTGTCCGTTGGCTCGACATGAGTGGTCAGTGGAAGCATTTCCATGAACAACCCAACCGTGCCGCGAATGTTCTGGGATACCCGGTTGTGCTGGGGCGTTGCGAAGGCCACGTCGCTTTGAGCAGTGATACGCGACAGCCATGCCATCACCAGCGTCGAGAGAATGTTCTGCGTGGCCATAAGCGGCGTGAAGGCACGGAACTCTGCTGTGGCTGCCAAAGCGCTCAACGCATCAAGCCGCTCCACACCAAGGTCCATCGGAACGCTGATCTTATGGGTGCCAGCCAGCTCTGGCGAAAGGCCATAAAGCGGCAATGCACTCAAAGGTTCGGTCCCATCAGGTGCATTATTGGAGCTGGCTTCAATCAGTGCTGGAGCTGTTGCAAGAAATGCGGCCATGGGATCCGGTGCAGCGCCACCCAACGCAGCCGCATACCGCTCAGAAAGCGCCTCAAACAGCAAGGATACAGAAACGCCATCCGCAACCAAGTGGTGCTGGACCATGAAAATCACATGATGGGTTTTGCTCACTTCAAGCAGCGCCGCACGGGTGCAAGATGTGGCAAGGTTAAACGGATGCAACGCCTGTGCTTCCATCCATGCTTGTGCCGCATCGCGATCCAGAAAAGTTTCACGCACCAACTGGGGCGCCGAACCGCTGTCGCTTTGAATGGCGCCGTTCGCATCAGGTTGAAACACCAATCTCAAAGCATCCACATCGCTACAAAGCGCCGCAAAGGCTTGTTGCATGGCATCCACATTGAGCGGTCCGGTCACATCAAGGCAAAACGCCTGATTGTAATGTGCCCCGTCTGGGACGATTTGTTGACCGGTCCAGACAATTTGCTGCGCCCATGTGAGATGCGAAGACGTCAAGTTAAGCGGGCCTGCAGGTAATCGGCAATTGCCTGAGCAGACTGAAAATTCTCAAACGTCACATCTACAGCAGGGATTTTCAGGCTGAGCTCTTCCTCGATATTTGCCACCAGCTTCATTGCGGAAATGCTATCGAGCACACCACTCATCAAGAGGTCTTCGTCATCGCCAAGCTCATGGCTCGGAGCAACGCAAGAAACAATGAGCGCTTTTACTTTTTCAATCATGAGCTTTCTTCTTTTGTTTGATCAAACTGCGCGACAATTTCGCGGCGCGCAATCTTTCCGCTCTGTGTACGTGGAAATGTGGCAATTATCCGGATTTCCCGTGGAATTGCATAGGGTGGCAACCAGGATCGGAGCGATTTGGTCAAATCGTCAGACGTCAAAGCGCATCCATTTGCAACCGTAACAGCGGCCCCGATCTGTTTATCGCCGGTCTTGGGTTGGTATAAGAACGCGGCTGCCTCAATCACACCGTCTTGATCCATCAGAGCCAGTTCGACCTCATCCAACTCAACCCGGTACCCCCGTGACTTGACCTGGCGATCGGCCCGGCCAAGATATTCCATGATCCCATCAGCATTCTGACGCACAAAATCGCCAGTGCGCATGTAGACCGCGTCCTGACCGCCAATCCCCTTGCGGATGCAAAGCGCCGCTGTGCTGCGTGTCTCGTCGCGCCAATAGCCCATCATCACGCTACTGGACGCAACCAACAGCTCGCCGGACGCACCCGCCGCTACCGGTGCGTTCTGAGCATCAACGATCACCCCGGTTGAGTTTTGCGCCATGATGCCAATCGGGACCATCGGATGAAGGGTTTCTTCGCCGGGCGCGATCACATGGTAGCTGCACATGTTGGTTTCCGCAGGACCAAACACGTTGCCGTAGCGCGCATTGGGCATGGCTTTGAAACCCGCCGTCAAGTATTTTGGCGCCAGCGGTTCACCGCCCGTCAAAATCCATCTGATCTTGCTGAGATCTTGCTGCGCTGTTGCTTCGCTTTCCAAGAACGCAATCAACAGTGACGGAACAGAGCAATAGATCGTGACATCTTCAGCAGCCAAATGTTTGGCCAGCGAGGCCGGAAAACGCACATACCCATCCGGGACAATCACGACCGTGGAGCCAACGTAGGGCCCACAAAAATACTCGTTCAGCGACATGTCGAAAATCAGCGAGGAAAGCGCCGCCATGACATCGGAATTGGCAAAGCCGAACGCATGTGTGCAGTTTTTCACAAAGGCCAACCCAGACCGGTGATTGTGCATGATGCCTTTTGGCGTTCCGGTCGAGCCAGAAGAGAAGATGATATAGGCAAGATCCGTATCGGTGATCTTGACGTCGGGCGAGGTGGTCTCAAACGCTTCGACCTCTGCCCAGGACAAGGTCGCGCCCGTATCAAGCGGCTCCTCAAGGCCAATGACCGTGATGGGCGCATCAAGCATCGCTACCAGTTCACGCAGCTTGGCGGCAAGATGCTGGTGGGTGATGACAAAGCGCATCTCCGTTTCGCGGATCAGATATGCAATGCGTGCAAGAGGTGCATGAGGATCAAAGGGAACGAACGCGCCGCCAGCCTTGAAAATCCCAAAAACGGCCGGTGGGGTTTCAATGCCGCGGTGCAGATACAAGCCAACCCGATCTTGGGAAGTCAGGCCGTGCGCCAGCAGGCAATTGGCAATTTGGTTCGCGTGCTGGTCCAATGCAGCAAAGCTAAGTTCCTCGCCCATATAGCGAAAAGCGGCCTTGTCTGGCTGATGCGCAACATGTGGCGCAATCATTTCCTGAAGTAAACGCACTCTATTCCCCACCCCGAAACACGTCTCAGCTACCAATCAAACGTGCCGCCTGTTTACACTGAATTTGGACATCAACATGAATTTAATACGTCCAAAGCGTACAAACGGTTCAAACTGAGCTATTTTTGTTGTGAGCTTTGGTTTAAATCAGCCCGGAAATAATGCCGCGCTGAATGTCTGATGTTCCCGAATAGATAACGCCACCAGCCAAATCCCTGAGCGATCGCTCAATTTCATGACCCTTGAGATAGGCCAAACCACCGCAAATTCGAAACGCATCTTGGGCTGTGGCATAAGCCGCCTCAGATATATGCAGCTTTGCCATTGCACTCACCAAGGTCACGTCCTTATCCGCCTCAAGCGCACCGGCAGCGCGCAGCATCATGAGGCGGGCCGTTTCGTAGCGCAGGCGCATGTCAGCAAGGCGATTGGAGACAGACTGGAAGTTTTGCACCGGTTGGTCGAATTGTTTACGGGTTCCGGCGTATTGCACGCAGTCCTCCAACTGACGACGCATGGCGCCAACCGGGGCACTGAAAACCAAGCCACGCTCCCAATCCAATGCATATTTAAAGATCGCCGTACCTGCGCCGGGTGATGCAATCATATCCGCCGCAGTCACATACACATCCTTAAACACGATGCGCCCCATAGGCAGTGAGCGCGTGCCCATTTTATCATGGGGGAGCACGCTCTCAACACCATCGCGCTTGAAATCGACCAGAAACACACTGATACCCCAACTGCCGCGCTCGGGCGCTGTTTTGGCAAAAACCAGGCCAATATCGGCAATCGGCGCGTTGCCGATATAGTGCTTTTCACCGTTTATCCGAAATCCATCCCCATCCGGCAGTGCGGTGGTCTGCATCGACATCACGTCAGAACCGGCCTCCGGCTCGGTCAAACAAATCACACCAATCCGCTTTCCGCTGATCAAATCTGGCAAATGGGCCGCCTTTTGCTCCGCATTGGCGAAGGCTTCCATCGGTTTTTGAACTGCGAGCATTTGCCCAGACAGGCCTAGGCACAAACCAGCGTCATTGCACCCATAGCCAAACGCTTCCAACGCCAGGGCAGCACTGGTTGGGTCCAGCCCTATGCCCCCGTAGTCTTCGCTCGCGAACAGTCCCAAAATGCCACTCTGTGCAGCTTTGGACCAAACAGCGCGGAAATCACTGCGGCCTGCTGGGCCATTTGTATCTCTGTCAACCGTGCCCTCATTGAGGTGCTCACGCGCAAAGCCGCTTAAGGTTTCACCTAAGCTTTTCTGGCGTTCGGAAAGCTCAAAATTCATGTTCTATCCAAATCAAAAAGGGGGCCGTTTATTATGTGGCTTGAAATTGGATTTTTCAAATCCCTAATTTTGCCTTAACCATAAAGTAGGCAGAGCGAAAAAATGAACCAGATCGGCAGATTGGCCGTATAGAGCTTACGAATACGAACTTTAGGGGGTCAGTTTCTTGAAATTTTTTAGCCTAATCATGGCAGCTTTTTTTGCCTTTGTGTGCCTGCCTTTGGCGGCTTCTGCGCATAAACTCAACCAGTCCTATGTCTTTTTTCAGGTCAAGGAAGACGGTCTGACTGGCCGCTTTGAGATCATTCTTGAAGATGCCAACAAAATTGTCCCGATGGACAGTGATGGCGATGGTAAGATAACCCGCGAGGAGTTTCTGCCCAAAGCGCCTGAGCTTTTTGAAAGCCTGTCCCAAGCTCTTACCTTGCGACATGAGGGCCAAACCCTCAATATAACAAGCACTGGCTTTGATACGCTTGGTGCCGGTGTCGTGGTTGATCGCAAGCTGTTTGGTCAGCTTAGTTTTGACATTGAAGGGTTAAGCGAGGCCCCTGAAGCGATCGAGATGGAATATGTCTATCTCTTTGATGGCGTCGACCCGACCCATTCCGGTTATGCGATCATCGAGGAAAATTACCGCACTGGTATTTCGGAAAATGAGAGCTTCATTTCCCTGATTTTCGGCCCCAGCTCAGGCGCTCAAGAGCTGAGCCTGATGGGCCAATCTTGGTTTACGGTGCTTTATGATTTTGTAATCCACGGCGTTTGGCACATCTGGATCGGCTATGATCACATCCTGTTTTTGGTGTCGTTGCTGATCTCATCGGTGATGTTGCTCAAAGCTCGCGAATGGTTCCCGCGCGAAACCTTTGGTTCGGCCTTTTGGTCAGTCCTCAAGATCATCACGCTGTTCACCTTGGCCCATTCGGTCACGCTTAGTCTCGCAGCGCTTGGTCTGGTGAGCATTCCAGCACCCTTCATCGAATTCGTGATCGCAATCTCAATCGCGGTCATGGCGCTCGATAACATCTTCCCGATCTTCCACAAACGCGCATGGATCATCTTGTTTGGCTTTGGCCTGATCCACGGCTTTGGTTTTGCCAATGTGCTTGCGCCACTTGGGATGGATCCGCAGCATGTTGGGGTTACGCTGGCTGCGTTCAATATCGGTGTTGAAATTGGTCAGGCAGCCATCGTCGCGGTGCTGTTCCCGATCCTTTATCTGTTGCGCAAAACAGCTTTTTATAAGCCAGTGGTCATGAAGCTCGGATCGCTGATCTTAATCGCGATTGCGCTTTACTGGGCCTATGATCGCTCTCCTGAGCTGATCGAGGGGATCAACCGGATCATTGAGCGTGGAACGCTCACACCGAACCGGGGATAAGTTAGCGCAAATAGCCCATCGCGGCGGTTGGCGAAAGCTGCACCTCTGCGAGGTGGTTATTGAGCAAGGCAGGGTCCGGTTGCTGATCGGTCCCTGTGGTCTCTTTAGAGAGGCCACCAGTTATAAAGAGCGTATCCATACCCTCATTGATCCCGCCGGGCACATCCGTCTTGATCCCATCACCCACGCAAAGAATGCGCGCGTCATCGACAATTGTACCGCGCAGCTCGGTGATCATCTGGCGCGCAAGCGCATAAATCGGCGGGTGCGGTTTGCCAAAATACATGCTTTCGCCGCCCGCTTCGGTATAGGCCTGCGCCAGCGCACCAGCGCAGTAAATCCGCCGCTCCCCGCGATCCACGACGATGTCTGGATTGGCACAAAGCAGCTTTAGGCCCTTGTTTTTGCCATAGAGGATGGTGGCCGCATAATCCTCAGGTGTCTCAGTTTCGTCATCAAAAAGACCCGTGCACACGATGCTCTCAGCCACCTCTAGCGCCACACGATTGACGCCTGCGCCTTCAAAGAAGCCAAGATCGCGGTCAGGGCCAATGTGAAAAACATCCGTGCCAAACAGGCCCGCCGTCAGCGCCGCCTTGGCCGCATCACCCGATGAGATCACCCCGTCATAATCATTTGCATCAACATTGATATGCGCCAACTGGTTGCGCACGCCTTGCGCTGGGCGCGGTGCGTTGGTCAGCAGGATCACCGTGCCGCCCTTTGCGCGAAACGAGGCAAGGGCCGCTTCGGCCTCGGGAAAGGGCGCTAGACCATTGTGCAGACACCCCCAAAGATCACAGAGGATCGCATCATAGCGGTCAGAGATTTCCGTCAGCGAGTTGATAATCTGTGTCATGCGCGCCCATCCTTGTTTGACGCTCGCATATCGCGATCAGGGCACGAGGGAAAGCCGTTTGATGGCATAGCCCTCCCGCTCAAGGATCGCGAGCAGGCCATCGTCACTGATTAGATGCAATGCGCCCACAGCAATGACGGCGTTGCCTTGCTCAAGCGTTGGCAAGAGCGTGTCGAGCCAATTTTGGTTGCGCTGTTTGAGCAGGAGATCAAACGCTTGTGCCAGCTGCCGCCGCGCCACATCCGGGCCAAGGGCTGCACTCGTTTTGAACTCGCCGAAAACCCAAATATCGGAAATCCGATCTTGGGTATAAAGCTCCACCATCGTCTCAAAGTCATCTGGATCAGAGCCAGACATAGAAAGGCCAAGCTTGAGCTGTGCGACGTTTTCTTCAAAACTGCCGGTAGAGAGCACGCCAAACAGCTCGTCGAATGTCTCCAACCCCTCGACCCGCAGCCCAGCTTCGCGGGCAGCCACTTCGATCAGAGCGTCTAGTCCCTTATTCCCAGCCTTGGCATCAGCCAATGCACAGGGTGGCATCGCCAGCGATATCGCAAGGAACCACGGCTGCATGATGTTGACCATCGCCGGCGGGATGCCAATGGCTGCGGCACGGGACACCAGTTCGTCCCATTCCGCGTCGCTCAGATGATCCTTGAGCCGCGTTGCGCCCAGATTGAGGACCTGCTCGGGGTTGGTCGCCAGATCGGTTTGCATTCGCGCCTTTTCGGCTTCCGTGACCTCCAGCATTAAAACCGAAGCTGCCTCAATCTCGCGCTGCATGGCTGTGCTGATAAAGGCGGTGCGCGGGTCGGCCAAATGGTAAGTGCCGATCAGAACCGAGCGCTTGCCGTCCTTGGTAACTTCCCAATGGCGCCCATCGCCGTGAGCAAACGCATCCGCTTTTGCCTCAAACTCTGCCTGCGCGTCACCGATCACCGCATCAAGATTGCTGGTGCCGCTGCACGCTGCATTGGCGGCGCTCGAAATGCTTAGAAATAGGGTCGCTACGGCAGTCAGGCGTTTGATCATGAATTGGCTCCAAGCTGTAGGGTCAGGGTCGCGCAGTAAATGCCACGACCCCGTCCATCATAAATCACTTATTTGCAGCGTAAATGTGGCTTATAGGAGGATACCGTGGGCACCGGCACAGGCTCAAAGGAAACCCCACGGCTTTGATGGCTCCAAAGATACTCCGCTGACCAACCCGACTGATCGACGCTTGGCGACGCCGCCGCTTTGCGGGTCCAGATGACCAGACCGTGCTCGGAATGGGTTTCCACATAGCCGCTCGGCACTGTTCCGTTGCGCTTGATGATATCGAAGTCATGCAAACAGGCATGCCGGTGCGATTTCGAAGGATCCCCGCTATCCGTCTTGGTGCCCCCATGGCCCACAATCATGATGCGCGGAAACACCCAAGGATCATTCGCCGGTTTCTGGCCCGCGGCCTTGGTCGAGGAAAAAGTGACACTTTGATAAAGGTGCTGATGGCCAAGCAGGATTTGATTGGGCTGGCAGGCACCGGCCTTCGGGCAAAACGGGTCGGTCGGTTTGAACATGGCTGCCCTCACCCCGCGATCCCCTTTGTGCTCAGAACCACCGTAGTAAAGCAGTTCAACGCCCGGCGTGTGCGCCGCCCACCACGACGATGCCGGTCCTTTCGCGACCATCTTTCGCGCCGTGTCAAAGTTCGGCTTGGCACTTGGGTCCACCCCGAGGTCGTTGTTCACATCAATCACAACAAACCGATGGGCCCTTGGCCCCGGCTTGGTATGTCCCAGCACTCCGCCCGGCTGCACATCGAAATAGTATGGCTTCATGTAGCCGTTCCTATTGGCCGGGCAGGCTTCTCCTGCATTGCCGCCAAAGAGCTGGAAATAGCCACTGCCGAAATTCAGGTTTCTGGTGCAGCTTTCATGATTGCCCCGAATAAACACCCAAGGCGCCGCGAGCAGCAGCGGCTGGGCAGCGGGAAAGAAATCCTTGTTCCAGTAGGTCCAAGTATCGGGTGTGCGGAACTCGAAAAAGTAGCGGTAATCCCCAACATGAATGGCCAAATCAATATGAGGCACATGACCGACAACGCCACTGGAAATCTTATCGAGCGGCCAGCCCCAGTCGCAGTTCTGATGCGAGCGACCCGAGGGATCGCTGGGATGATTGGTGCCGCGACAACCAGTGTCCCCTAGCGTCACCATCTTAAGATCGCCCTGCGAACCGATCCACGCTGGACCCTTGAGCGAAACTTTTGCACCATTGGATGGCCCAGCTGTGGGCGTCTTGTCACTCAGGTCCATTTTGCTGCTTTTGTTGATCATGCTGGTGAGGTGCACGTCCTGACCATTCCACTTGAGATCGGCGGTCAGCCAATCAGACCCCATCGTAAGCGAGCAGACCCGCACATCCGTGAATGAGCCGCTACGCAACGCAATTGTCTTTCCGCTGGGTTGGTTTGTTTTGGTAGCCGAATTAAAGTTGATCGAGAAAGCCGAGCAGTCCTGCGCCTTGGTGACAAATCGAAAATCGACGTCTGGATGCTGCAAATTGTCATTTGTTGGAGCGACAGTTGAGCCACTGATCTGGCTCCAGGCTGCAAGCACATCCGAGGATGCCGTTTGCGCCTTGGCATCGCTAAGTGAAGTGCATAAAAGCAGTAGCACGACCAGCAGGCTACGTAGTTTCATAATATCTACCCCTCAAAAATTCGTTTCAAAACGGGGCAATGCTAGCGAAGGCAGATGAATCTGTCGAGGGGAGCGAAAATACTGGGTGCCGCGCTTGACTCCCCCAGCAACGTTACCTAAATCCACTCCGTTAGCACTCACACCCGTTGACTGCTAACAATCGGATAAACCGCCTGCTGCATTGATCAGCAGGCCCAGATGGGAGAAGCTCCATGGCATTCACACCCCTGCACGACCGTGTGCTGGTCAAGCGCCTTGAAAGCGACGAAAAAACTGCTGGCGGACTGATCATTCCTGACAGCGCAAAAGAAAAGCCTGCTGAAGGCGAAATCGTTTCCTGCGGCGAAGGCGCACGCAAGGACAGCGGCGAACTGATCCCAATGGCTGTAAAAGCCGGCGACAAAGTTCTCTTCGGCAAATGGTCCGGCACAGAAGTGACCGTGGACGGCGAAGAAATGCTGATCATGAAAGAAAGCGACATTCTGGGCACGCTCTAAGCAGCCCTGATCCCTTTCAGACGTAATCCAATCAAAAGGAGCCTAATTCCATGGCTGCAAAAGACGTAAAATTCGGCACGGATGCCCGCAACCAGATGCTTGCTGGTGTTGATACACTTGCAAACGCTGTAAAAGTAACGCTCGGCCCAAAGGGTCGTAACGTTGTTATCGACAAGTCCTTTGGCGCACCGCGCATCACCAAAGATGGTGTGACTGTTGCCAAAGAGATCGAACTTGAAGGCAAGTTCGAAAACATGGGCGCACAGATGGTTCGTGAGGTTGCATCGCGCACCAACGACACCGCTGGCGACGGCACCACCACTGCAACAGTTCTGGCTCAGGCGATTGTTCGCGAAGGCCTGAAATC
>CAZQMR010000038.1:0-20733 GCA_964594465.1 uncultured Rhodobacterales bacterium | reverse complement strand
AGCAACTGACTTTTAATCAGTGGGTCGCAGGTTCGAATCCTGCAGGGCTCACCAATGATTTCAATTGCCGCCGCCTGATTTCCCGTCAGACACTGTTTGAAAACCGCTCCAACAAGTCCGTGGCAATTGTTTCTGCTGGATTTGCGTAGTCTTGATTTTGCGTAATCTTAGTCGCGCAAGCCTTGGTGGTTTGCGCGATTTTGGTATCGCTCAACAATCGCGTGACATGCTCAACAAAGTGCTCCTTTGTATAGGCCCCGCCAAGGCCCAACCCAAGTTTTCCCTTTGAAATTGCATAAGCGACCATCGCTTGCTCCGCATGACTTGGAAGCCCAAGCTGTGGAAGCCCTGCGATCAAAAACGCAGTGGCAATTCCGTTGGAGGCATGGGAAATGCCAATATCTGCTTGCTCCAGCAACCCGTCCAAGTGCAACGGACCGTCTGTGACATCAACCCCTGCGTGGCTCAGCGCCCGTTCAGAATTTTGTGAAATCCCCGGTGCTACCAACAAAACATCATGCTTTGCACCAAGCTGGGCCAGCCCTTGAAACGCGGCCTCAACATTTGGTGCGTTTGGGCGCAAATAGGCGAAAAAACGTTTGCGCGCCGTTGCCGGTGGCCAGCTTTTGCGCGTGCCTTGCGATGTTGTGATCAACTGGCCCAGATAGGGCGGGTGATCGGGTTCAAACCGGCTTCGCGGGGAGTATTGATCCAGTTCGGGAAAGGTCGAGAGGTAGCATTGATCCACCCTCAGAACGTCTGAAACGGCTGTTAGCTGCGGGGCATTGAATCGTTCGAGCACGTGATTGGCGCGTCTCAGAATTGCCTGTTCGCGTGCCGCAATTACTTTGTCACGCTGGCCTGTGTCATCCTTGTGCCAATGAATGAAGGGCGGCATTGGGTTTGATCGAGGCGGGGAGTCAAATCCGGATCCGAGCGTTGTAACCACAAAACCGGTTCCGCGCGCTGCCAGCAACGCGGTTGGGGCCGCTTGTGCCACTAGAATATCGGGTGCCTCACGGGTGAAAACTGCACGCCAATCCTCTACCAGACGCAACAAACCACTGCTGCTACCCCATCCCAGATAATTCAGATTGTCCGAATACCCCAAAGCCGTTTCTGTTGGGTCGCTTGGCGCCTGAAACGGCACATGGGGCGCGGGGCCAATACTGATATCCAGCCCACCCGCCATAGCGCGCACCGCCGCAGGTTCCCGTGCTGCGATTGAAATGCGCGCACGCGTCCCAAGAGCCTTGGCAACCTCCACAATCTTGGAGGCATGGCCGTAGTTTTCCCCAAGCTCCCAAGCAAACAAAATATGTGGTCGCGCGGAGGGCACTGCCTTAGCCCAAATTCACCGGTGTCGGGCGGATCATGAAGCGCACATCATCGGATTTGAACCCGACCAGCATCGGGCGACGCACCCCTGGGAGCATGGCAACATCATAAAGCTCGCGCACCGCATTGCCCTCAATATCCAGCGTATGCTCAATATCGCCGGTCTCAAGATTAACGACAGCAATCTGGGTCTTGGCCTCCAGCTTTTCCGCCTCCAGCCGTTGATCAATCGCGAGCCCGTCAAATGTGCTCTCGCGGCGTGGTCGCGAAACGCCGATGATGGCGTGATTGCCAATGAAGCTGACCCCCCGCGCAAAGCCGCGCAAAAAGCACATGGGCTCGAATTTTCCGCTGTCCAAATCGATTCGTCCAAACTCGCCTGTGCCCGATTGTAGGATATAAAGCTGGCCATCATGCCACCGCGGAGAATGCGGCATAGAGAGGCCCGTGGCGACGATTTGATTGCTGGCAACATCAATCACAACACCCCCATCGTTGCGATGTTCGCGCCAACCGCCTGCAACATTGCTGGTGGACACGCAGGTCACAAAGGCGGGTTTGCCGCCGCGCGCGGCAAGGCCATTGAGATGGCAGCGATCCTCTGCCGCGATGCGGTCAATGAAGGGTGGTTTCCAAATTGGTTGAAACGAGTTGCGCCGATCAAGTGTCGCCAGACAATTGAACCGGGTGACAACAAACACAGGTGCATCGCCGTCGCCTGCATCCGGGCAAATATCATGAACGTCCACGTCACCTGTTGTCCGACCTTCAATTGGCACAAAAACCGCATCGTAGCCGTCTTTTTGGGTGCCCGGATCAAGGAAGTTCTCAAAGCGCCAAATCTGAAAAAGTGAAGAAAGCCAAAGGGTTTGCGCAGCTTGGTCAATGCCAAACCCCATTGAGCGCGGGAAACTGCGCTCAAAAACTGAAAGGCGCCCTGTTTCGCGGTTTGTGCCGACAAGAAATATCTTTCCGGCCTGATAGGTCGTGAAGGCAAGACTTGATCCGGTGGCGGCCAGCCAAGGAACAAATGTGCGCGACGGATGCATTTCAAATGTTGGCTGTTCCGCATCTTTTTCGGTTGAGGGCGCCTCGTCTTCGGCTTGGCTGTCTTGCGTCTCGTCGTCCATATTCATAACATCTTCTCGCTCGAAATTCTTGCTCTAAAACCGTGAGCCTAAGAGACCTTCGGCTCAGGGACAAGCTTTAGAGTGAAAACTGTTCTGAGCACGAGCCAACCCAATTTTACGAGGAAAAAGTGGTAAAATTGGGTCACGTTTTCGTTAAATGCGAAAATTGGAATTTTGTTGACGGATGGGGAAAAAATCTGTCAGCATGAGATAATTTCATAATTCGGTAGCGCGCTTTGCGTTTAAAATTCATTCTTGGGGGATCTTAAAAATGGGAAACTATGCTGGTCTAATTATCAATGGACAGAACTCTGATCGTGGGAGTTCGGGATACAGTGTAGACGGCATCGGCGACATCAATGGTGATGGCATTGCCGATATCGCGATCTCAGCGCCGGAGGCAAGTGTCTACGACGCACAAAACGAGCGCACCGCTTTTGACCGTGGTCAGGTCTATATCGTTTTCGGTCAGACAACCGGTGACTTTGATACGAGCATAGATCTCTCAGACCTCGATGGAACTGACGGATTTGCCATCACTCCCCAACTTGATCTTACGGATAACAACTATGGCTCAAGCCTCTATCAGGCCGATGGGTCTCGGTTTGGCAATGACGTCAAAGGCCTCGGCGATGTGAATGGCGATGGCGTTGATGATTTTGGGATTGTTCAACGTGCGACAGATTCTGCCGGCGGATATTACTACGAGGGCGGCAATCGGGGATACAGCGGCATCAATGGGGTGGCTTACGTCATCTATGGCGGTCAAGAGCCTTGGAATGCTGTCGAAAATATTGAAGAAGTCGCAGGCTTCCGGATTGATGCGGAAGGGTATGTCTCGTCGATTGTGGCCCTTGGAGATGTAAATGGCGATGGTATCGTTGATATCGGCCTAAACACGGTTAATCGTTATACAGGCCAAACTGCCTCGGTTGGATACACGCGCCTTTACGACTACGACGGTAACGGCGTTTACGATCCCTATACGCAGGACACCCTATATCAGGGGAGTTCTGATATTCAGATCGGCGAGGCCAAGAGCTTTGTGATTTACGGAACGGATGAGGAGCGGATCAGCCAAGATCCTATTGCAGATCCTACAAATCAGGGCGGTGGGTTTTACGGTCCTCAGGTATTCACAGCGGTTTCGACTGATCCCAATACGTCAGAGGTTATTGTTAATACTGAACTGCTTGACGGAAGCGACGGCTTTACAATCATCACTGGGCGCACCGGGACAGGTGGTGCCTACTATGGCAACTATAACTTTTACGGCGGCAGTCAGTTCCCCGTTGGCATTGAATCCATGGGTGATTTCAATGGCGATGGTTTTGCCGATATTATGGTTGAAAACACGGATTACTACGCGCCGGATATTTACATAATTTCCGGCCCAGATATCTATGATCGCACTGGCGGCGAGATCTATAGCAGCACATCCGGCAATTTCATTGTGTTTGGACAAGACGGTGGTCCGAGCGTCAACGAAATTGATGTTTCCAATTTCGTGGTTCCAGAAGGTGCAGATTTCCGCGTCAGCAGCTTTGCGACTTTTGACGAGAGCCGTGCCAATTTGGGTGACGTCTCTGGCGATGACAAAAGCGAAATTGGGTTTAGAGGCTTCATCAGTACGGACAATAACCCGGTTGATGGCGTAACAGAAAACATCAACACGGTTGTTGTTCTAAACGGGACCGAAGACGATCCATTCAGCGACGCAGCAGGTGGAAATTCAACGCCAGAGGCACGCAGCTTTGTGGCTCAAGATGTCGTCGATGGGCAGGGCGCGATCTATTATGATGCGCAGTCGGTTTCCGGCTTTTCCAACACTATTGGCCTTACCAACTCCATTGTGCGTGGAGTGGGCGATGTAAACGGTGACGGTGTTGATGATTTCGTCATTGCGGGGATCCGCTCGACCACATCTGGCGAAATTGATGCGCCCACTGATTTTTCATCCGTGATGTATTTGGTCTTTGGACAAGACAGCGCTGTGTCTGGTCTGTTCGATCTGAACACGCTTGTGGATGATGGCCAAGCCTATCGCTTCCTGCCGCCAACCGGCGAGATTTTCTTCACGCTCAACTGGGGCGACGTGGCTGCCGCTGGCGATCTCAACGATGGCGGACTAGACGACATTTTGGTCGGCATTCAAGGCAACCGCTTTAGCGAAGTAGAAGAACCCACAACCTACGTCATTTTTGGTGAGGGGCTTGAGGCCGCAGATGCGGTTGACGGAACTGTCGACAATAGCATCAACCTTGTGAACCTGAATGTTGATCTTGATACAGGGCTTCGTCCTACTGAGATCGGCTTTAGCCCGTTTGGATCCTCCAATCGCTTCCTTCAGGAGGGCGATTCCGGAACAACAATATTCGCGTTCACCGTATTGCGGTCCGGTAACGTCACGGAAACCGTGTCGTTTGACTACGAAGTGCTTGGCAACGGATTTTCGCCAGCGACCGGCGACGATTTTGTTGGCGGCGTGCTGCCAACTGGGACCGTTACGTTCGCTGATGGCGAAGAAGCAGCCGTGGTCGAAATCGAGGTCCAGGGCGACGTTACGATTGAGAACGACGAATTCTTCTCTCTCAACATCACCGGTGCTCAGACGTCCAGTGTGCTGGATGTGCAAATCAATGATGCGACCGCATTTGGAACCATCGACAATGACGACTTCCCCGCCTTTATCCGGATGAATAGCCCAGTCACAACCGAAGACGGCCAGTTGGTCTTTGATGTGACCCGCTCTGGTGACACAAGTTCGGAAGTAACTGTCGACTTCTCTGTCGTGGCAAACTCCTTCGCACCCGTTTCTGCATCCGACATTGCAGATGTAAACGGGTTGGGCGGCGGTTTGGGTCAAACCGGAACGCTGACCTTTGGGCCGGGTGAAATAAGTCAAACGATCACCGTTACCCCTGTTGATGATGCGCTGATCGAAAATCAGGAAATCGTGCGCATCAATCTGACTAACCCGATCGCAGACAGCGGGGAAGTCACCCTGCTTTCATCGTCGGGCCTGGGTCGCATCAATGACAACGACTTTGCGCCTGAGATTTTTGCGCAGGGCGGCCGCTCCTATTTCGAGGGGTCAGAACCCTCTGGCCAAACCGAGGTTATCCTGGAGATTGTGCGCCGTGGGGATACGGATGGGGTGACGGATGTCACCTACGATCTCAACCCACTGCCAAGCCCTGGCGATTTCTTTGCCGCAGATGGCAACGATATCGACAGCTTCTTGCCTAGCTTTGGGAATGTTGTGCGCTTTGAAGACGGTGAAACTGTCAAAGAAGTTGTCATCAACATCAACCATGATGGCATTATCGAACCGCGCGAGAGTTTTGAGTTGCGCATCACCGAAGTTGAGACCTTCAACAATGCGGATTACACCGTCACTCGTCCAAACGCGACAGTGACTATCTTGAATGACGATGGCCGGCCTGCGGTCCCACCTCCGGGTGTTGAAGCAGACGTGTTCGGCGATCCTCACATCGTTACGCTTGATGGTCTGGGCTATGATTTCCAGGCTGTTGGTGAATATGTTCTGGTGGAAAGCACCATCGTGGATGACACACGTGACTTCCAAGTGCAGGTGCGCTTTGAGCCGCTGCCGGGATCGGATCTGGTATCCGTGACGACACGCATGGCGGTCAATATCGGCGATGACATCGTCGAAATCGACGCGCTTGGCGACGATCCATTGCTTATTAATGGCGTGCCAATCACAGCCGAACAGCTTGCGCTGGGATCACTCGACGCATCCGGCGGTGATTTCCCTAATGTTTTCTATGATGCAGATTTGAGCGCATTCACCATCGTTCTGAACGATCTCGATGAACAATTGCAGATCAAGAATATGGATGGCGTACTCAATATTTGTGTCTTCCTGAGCAATGAGGCCGGTGGTCATGCGAACAATGTCATAGGTCTGATGGGCAACGCCAATGGCGATACGACCGATGATCTCATGACCCGCGATGGGTCAACAACCTACACTGATCCTACCTTTGATGAGCTTTACGTCGACTACGCGGACAGCTGGAAAATCACGTCGGCTGAGCGTGAGTTTACCGACGCCGAAGATGCTGGGAACTTCCCAACAGGCTTCCCTGCAGCGAAGATTACTGTCGCTGATCTACCTGATACTGTCCTTGCAGCGGCGGAAGCTGCTGTCGATGCTGCAGGCATTACCGATCCGATCATCCGGGAATCCGCAATTCTCGACTTTGCTCTGACTGGCGATGACAACTTCGTTCAGGGGGCGCTGGGTCTTGCAGCCGATCCTATCGAGGAAATTGAAGTCACGGACGCGCCTGAGATGCCGCTCTCCATCGGTGTAACACCAGCTGAAACCAGTGTCACCGAAGGCGATACAGGGTCTCAAACGCTGAGCTTTGCCTTCTACCGTATTGGCGACGATTCTCAGGACATTGTGGTCGACTATGCAATTGGTGGTGATATCGATGCGGCTGACCTTGCTACTGGAACTGCGCTCACGGGGCAGGTGACTATCCTGGCTGGCGAAGAAACCGCGACCCTCTCCATCGATGTAAACGGGGACTTGGCAACCGAGAATGACGAAGATCTCGTGGTCAGCATCACCGGCAATGACGCAGGCGCCTTGATCGCCTCTGCCAATGGCACAACTGCGGTCGAGACAGATGATTTTGCACCAACTGCTGAGGATGATTCCTTCTCTGTGGGTGAAAACAGCGTGCTGTCCGGTGATCTCTTTGCCGCCAACCCATCGGATGCAGATTCCGATCCTGAGGGCGATACCCTGAGCGTCACTGCAATCAACGGCGCGGCTGTGAGCGATGGCGACAGCATTGTTCTGGCCTCTGGCGCTATTCTTGTCATCAACGCGGATGGCACATTCACCTATGATCCATCAGGTGCAAGCGATGCTGAGGATGCATTCGATGACCTTGGGGATGGTGGAGCCGCAATCGACCGCTTCACATATACGATTTCCGATGGAAACGGTGGTGAGAGCACGGCAACTGCAACCATCAATATCGACGGCGAGAATGATGCGCCCGTAGCTGTTGACGACGAAGGCAGCGCCGATGAAGGCAGCTCCGTGGTTGTCGATGTTTTGGCAAATGATACGGATGTTGATAGTGACAGCATTGAGATCAGTGCCGCTGTTGGCAGCACCGAACCAGAGTTCGGCTCAGTCGTGCAAGACGATGACGGCAATCTTGTTTACACGCCCGACGATCCAAACTTCTCCGGCACCGACCGTTTCTCTTACATCATCACAGATGGCTCCGCGACGGCTGAGGCCTTTGTTGATGTTACTGTGAATGCTGTCGATGACGCGCCGGTTGCCGGTGACGATGCTCTGGATACGGATGAAGACACGATCCAAAGCATCAACCTCTTTGACAATGACTCCTCTGTCGTTCCAGATGCGACACTGACTGTGACTTCGGTGCGTGATAGCGCTGGCGCTGAGATTGCGCTTGGTGTTGAAACCGAGCTTCCAGAAGGCGGTTTGTTGCTTGTCGAAACAGATGGCACAGCGACTTTCAATCCGGCGGGTGACTATGAGGCCCAAGGCTTCAACCCACAGCCAGAACCACCTGCACAGACCATTGCGCTGATCTACACAGTGTCAGACGGTCAGGAAGAAACTGAGGCTGCATTTGATATCAACATTCGCGGTGTGAACGATGCACCGATCGCTGCAGAACCCGGTGAGCCTGTAGAGGTGTCAGAGGATGACGCGCCAATCGGTCTCGATTTACTTGCCGGAGCAACGGATGTTGATAGTGATGAACTGACGCTCACAAATGCAACCGCAAGCTGGAGCGGCGGAAATCTCAGCCTGACCTTTGATGCGTCCGGTGAGGCCACATTCAATCCCGGACAACTGGGTTCAATGCTAGATGCTGGTGACAGTGCCTTGGTGACAATCGACTATACGATTTCAGATGGCAATGACACGGCGGATAGCAGCGCAGAAGTACTGGTCTTGGGCGCGGATGACGAGCCGTCTGATCTCAATCTGATCGTTGGCACGGATGACAAAGACGTTCTGAACGGAACCGAAGGCGCTGATGAGATTCGTGGCCTAGACGGGGGTGATCGCATCGATGGCGGTGATGGCGAAGACGTGATCAACGCAGGTTCTGGCAAAGATTGGAACGTGCGCGGCGGCAACGACGCGGATATCTTTGAATTCGGGATCGGCGACGAACGCGTGCGCATCCTCGACTTTGAAGACGGGCTCGACCTGATCCGCTTCACGGACGGTCTGACTGCAGATGATTTGCATATCTCAACAAGCAGTTCCGGTGAATCGGTGAATATTTTCGCTGACTCAACGGCTGACCGCCTGATCATCCGCGTAGAGGAGGGGGACGTAATTGACCAAAACGATTTCCTCTTTTCTGGAGAGCCTCCTATGGATCCAGGAGAGGAGATTATCGGCACCCCAGACCGTGATCTTCTCTTTGGAACCACCGGGGACGACACGATCCGTGCTGGTGATGGAAGCGACAAAATCGACGGGGGCGCGGGTGATGACCTGATCGAAGCTGGTGCTGGCAAAGACTGGAGTGTACGTGGGGGCCAAGGTGCAGATATCTTCGAGTTTGGTAGCGGCGACGATCGCGTTCGTATTCTCGATTTCGAAGACGGTATCGATATGCTCCAGATCACGGGTGGATTGTCCTTTGAGGATCTTAGTATCAACTTGAACAACAATGTCTTTGTTGGTGAAGACAGGCTCATTGTGAAGTCGGACGACGAAATCACTCTGACTGAAGCTGACTTCATTTTTACCTGAAGTTAGCCTCCTAATATTCCCAATCTGTATTTTACCAATGCCAAAAAACAAACCCCATGCTCTCTTGAGCATGGGGTTTGTTGCTTGTGGACCGAGGTGCCGACCATAGCGCCAGAGATTGGGTATGACGCAAGCGGGCTATTGTTTAGGGAGGTGCCGTCTCCTTGTGTGGTTGCCGCCGGTTTTGCCAGTAGAACATTGGACCTGTCGCGGACCCCAGTCATGAGACAGGTTCAAAAGATGACCGGCGTCGGTCCTGAAAACACAGTTCAAACGGCCAAACTTGCAAGGCTAGGCCCGCAGAACTGCAAGCCTAGCCGTCCATTTCAATGTAAAATTCGTAAACTCAATTCACCGTAACCCAGCGCAGGATAAAGAAGTTATCGGGGCGCTGCGTCAGCTCCACATTGCTCTGCGCGCCCCAAACCAACGGCTGCACGTAAAGCGGCACATAGGCCACCTCATCCTGCAAAATCTGCGTTGTCTCATCCAGCAGCGCCTGACGCTTGCCCGGATCAATCTCTGACTGGATCATCGGCAGCATCTCGTCCACGCGCGCATTCGAATACCCACCAAAGTTCCAAGACCCGAGCTTCTTTTCCGCGTTTGGAGTAGAAGCCAAGAACCGCACTGGATGCTCCGCATCCAATGTGCCCGGCGACCAGCCCAACAGATACATGTCATAATTATCCGCACGCAGCTCCGGCCAATACGCAGACACCGGCATTGCATCCAACTCAGCCGTAATCCCGACCTTCGCGAGCATGCCCGTCACCGCCTGACACACCGCCTCATCGTTCAAATAGCGATCATTCGGGCATTTCAGCCCAAAGGAAAACCCATCCCCATAACCAGCCGCCGCCAGCAGCGATTTGGCCTTCTCTGGATCAAATGCGGGCCTAGCCGCCAGCGCATCCGAATAGCCCCCCATCGCGGGGCTGACCAACTGGCTCACTTCCGCCGCAGAGCCACGCATAATCGTCTGCAAAATCGCCGGCACATTCACCGCATGAGCCACCGCTTGGCGTACCCGCACATCCGCAAACGGGTTCTCGTCGGTGGTCTCAGCGGAATATTTCAGCGTCGCCGCCTCATGTGGAAAGCCGAGCATGATCACCCGCGCTTCAATCCCCTGAATAACCTTCACTTTGCCTCCCGCTTCCAAGCGGGCCGCATCCTGAATTGGCACCGGATTGATCAGATCAACATCGCCCGAAAGCAAAGCAGCCACCGCCGTCGCCGGGTTCTTGATCGGCTTCAACTCAGCGCGGGTGATATTGTGCTCAACCTCACCCCACCAGCCGCCAAAGGGCTCCAATACCGTGCTCAATCCCGGCTCTCGTGCCGTAACTTGAAACGCACCCGTGCCATTGGCATTCAAAGTCGCGTAATTCCCGTTTTCCTTATCCGGCAACGCCGTGCCATTGGCCTCAGCCCAGCCGCTATCCATGATCATCCAATTGGCAATGCTGTCAGGGAACAGCGGATTGGGCGCGTTGGTCATAAAATCAATCGTGTAGTCATCCACAACCTTCACATCCGAGATCGGCGAAAACCAACTGCGCGTATCCGACGCCTCGCTGGACGCCCGCTGATAGGAAAACAAAACGTCGCTCGCATCAAAGCTCGCCCCATCATGAAACGTCACACCCTCGCGCAGCTTAAAGCGCCAGCCTTCGCCTGCCCCAATCGGCTCCCACGAGACTGCGAGCGCAGGCTCCACGCTCATATCCTTGCCCCGCCGCACAAGCCCTTCATAGACATTGTTTAAAAATCCTAGAACCGGCGCGGAATTCACCGCATGCGGGTCCATGGTTTGCGGGTCCGTCGTTTGCGCCCATGTGAATTCCGCCGCATGGGCAGCAGGGGCGAGGGCAGCCGTCAAGGCAGCGATTTGAGCGAAACGAAACATGGCAAATCCTTTGAAAATGTGGGGGAAGGGTAGGGGCGCGATCACAACCGCGCCCCGCCAAACTTACTTCATCTTGAAGTATTTGAACTTGGCTGTGTCATCGGCAGCAACAATCGTGTCGACACCTGATTTCATACCCCAGTTCAGCACCTGATGGTGGATTGGGATGTAAAGCTGGTTTTCCTGAACTACCTGCCAGATCTCGTTGATCATCTGATCCCGCTTGGGCAGGTTGGTCTCAGACGCGAGCGACTGGATTTTCGCGTTCAGCGCATCATCCGTAAACCCTGTCCCATTCCAAGAGCCATATTTCTCACCGCGACCATGCACGAGGAAGTTGAAGATATACTCGCTGTCATAGGTCGGAACACCCCAGCCCAGCATGTAGAAATCCGTCTCCAGATTGCTGATCAGCGGGAAATGCTGCGCCTTTGGCTTGGCATCAAGATTCACCTTCACGCCGATCTGCGCAAACATGCCAACGGCCGCCTGACAAATCGCCTCGTCATTGATGTAGCGATCATTGGGGCAATCAAGTTGCAGCGAAAATCCGTCGCCATAGCCGGCCTCAGCCATCAGTGCCTTAGCCTTGGCGAGATCGGTTTTGGACGAGCCATCCATCTCCGCATTCCAGCCGTTCACAAAGGGCGGTGAGATCATGCCAGCCGGGGCCGACTGACCGCGCATCACAACCTGCTTGATCGCATCCCGGTTCACCGCCATGGACATCGCCTGACGCACTCGCAAATCCGCCAGCGGGTTCTTACCCTCAACATCATCATTCTTCAGATCCGCAGCACCTTGGTTCATGCCAAAGAAGATCACCCGGTTCTGCGGCGCGGTACGCACATCCAAGCCATCCGTACCAGCCACACGCTGCAAATCCTGAACTGGTACATCCTGAATGAAATCAACTTCGCCTGACAGCAGCGCCGCCACACGGGTCGCCGCATTCTGGATCGGGGTGAACACGATATCCGTGATCTCCATCGGGAACTCACCTGTGCCCCAATAGTTCTCATTGATCGTCAGCACCGTCTTCACATCCGGCTCACGCGAGACCAGTTTGTATGGCCCCGTGCCATTGGCGTTCTTGGCCGCAAACGTATCTTCGCCGCCTTCATAATCCTGAACCTTGACCGCGTTGTTGGCCTTGGCCCAATCCTGATCCATGATGAACAGATTGGTCAGGTTGTTGGGCATGATCGGGTTGGGCCCATTGGTCACAATCTCAATCGTCATCGCATCAGGCGCGCGCACCTCCACGACCGAGGCCAACAGCTCCTTGTAATCACTGTCCTTGGTCATCGCCCGCTCAAGCGAGAATTTTACGTCCGAACTGTCAAAGCTCGCGCCATCATGAAACGAAACGCCCTCGCGCAGTGTAAACGTCCAAACATTCGGATCGCTCTCATCCGGACCCCAAGCGGTCGCAAGTGCTGGCACCATCTTGCCATCCATATCGCGCATCACCAGCGGCTCCATCACCTGATGCGCAAAGGCTGAGGTCGGCCCTTCGTTCTGCGCATGCGGGTCCAGCGTGAGCGAATCCCCTGCGCGCGCCCAGCGAAGCGTCTCAGCGCTTGCAAGGCTCGTGGTCGTCATCAAAACGGCGGCGGATAATAGGGTGAGGGTGGTTTTCATGATCAGTCTCCCTTGGAAAGATATGAAAGTCAGTCTTTGACAAACGCAACCCAGACGCAAGCGCGAAGTCAAAGAGCTCTCGTTGTGGCTGTTCGATCTTACCGGTACGCTCGAAAAATCCTCGGTCATATGCGCCAATGCCAAAAATAGTGCCATAAATCGAAGGCTTGAGGTCGCGGCTATCTATCGCGGCGCTTGGATTAAACCGGCGCAACCCTCAGCCTGAGGCAGCTTGGACGATATCGGGTGGGCTGTTGGGGTCGAGCGAAAGCAACGCCTTAGCGATACGCTGCGCCTCCGCAGACTGGGACCGATTGTTGGGCCATGCAAGCCAGTAGCTGCGCTTGGTTGTGATGTCTGAGTGACCAACCTTGACCAAACGCCCAGCCGCCAGTTCCTCGGAAAGCAGCGGCAACGATGCCAAAGCGACCCCATGGCCTGTCAGCGCCCGCCCAACAGAATGCGAGTAGCTTGAACAAAGAACCTGAGGTGCATCCGCAGGCAAAACGGTATCTGTCAGCGCCGCCCAGCCTGCCCAGTCAAGCCAATCTGGCGCACGTTTCTCGTAGTCCAGCAATGGAAAATCCGGGGTGGCGATGGCTTGCAGATCAGACAAACGCTTAGCAACTGCGGGCGTCGCCACCGGGACCAATGTCTCCTCCAAAAGCCATTTCGTTGTCCAGCCCGGTACGTTTCCGTCACCGTATATGACAGCTATATCTGTCCCTTCTGATAGAACAGCAGCCGGGTCGTCAGTCAGGCTAATGTTGAAGGGACACGCATCATCGCTCAATCCAAACGCGCGCAGCCTCGGTTGCAGCCAGAACATACCAAAGGCATTTATCGATGCGATTTGAACGACAGGTTTCTCAGGCTCGCGAATGCGCCCAACAGCGTCGTCCAAAAAATCCAATGCGACCCTGACCCGATCCCCCAGCCCCCGTGCCGCTTCTGTCGGGACCAGGCGTTTGGGGTCACGCTCAAACAACCGCACGCCCAACCAGTCCTCCAACTGGCGGATCTGCTTGCTGACCGCCGCCTGACTGACTGAGAGCTCTCCCGCCGCGCGCGTGAAAGATCCGTGGCGCAAAACCGCTTCAAAAAAGACCAACTTATCCAGCGGTGGAAGGGTGTGTCTGTATCTTGCCATAACCAATGGTTATGCATTTGCACGAGAATTACCATTGTTTTCAGCGGTATTTCCAATCTCTAACATCACAAATGACATTGGACGGCTTGCCCATCCACGGCGCAGGTCCAACGCGCAAACACCTTTATTGTCAGTTTAACCATTTGGAGATTTTAGAATGAGAAACATCCTCTTTGCATCCGCCTTAGCCTTGGCCACACCTCTTTGCGCACAGGCAGTAACCGTTGGCGGACTCGATTTCGATGACAACGCTTTTGCGGATTCACTTGCCTCCGCCAGTGACGGTTTTTCCCCTTACTTCGGGGTGGCAACAAGTCTAGAGGAGGCTCTGGTTGGCACGAATTTAATCGATTATACCTTCGTGACGTCTTCAAGTAGTGAAGAAAGTAATTTCGTCATCAGCTTTGATGACAATCACATTGTTAACGGACCGGGCGCGGATTTTGTGATCTTCGATCTTGGGCCAATCGACATCCATTTATTTGCAAATGATCCAGCCAGATATGACCGTTGGAGAGAGTTCATATCAGTCGCAGTGAGCCCCGGCGGGCCGAGGCGGAGCTATCAAGTAGAGGATTCCGGCGAAAATGCTGGCCGTTACAGTGTTCTGATCGCGCAGATCGATCTGGACGACTTTGGTTTGGCCTCTGGCGATACAGTCAGCCTGCTTCAAATCTTTCCCAAAAATTCCGCCGGGGCTGATTCAGCAGATATCACAGCCATCGGCGCCCTGAACAGCGTCACCGTCGCAACGGTTCCGCTCCCCGCCGGCCTGCCACTTTTGAGCGCAGGATTGCTAACATTGGGGGCGTTCCGGCGCCGAACTTTAGCTGCATCAGTGTGACGCCCCCACATTCACAGCCGCTTGGCAACCTTAGTTGACTGACCCAAAATGAAATCCGCCTCCCACAGCTCCGTCACATGCGGCTGATCTTTGTTCATAATCCGCGCAATCAGCAATTGAGCGCAGCGCCGCCCCGCCGCCCGCACGGAGGAGCGCGTCGCGGTGAATAATGGGCCGTCTTTGCCGTCATTTGGCAGCGAGCTGATGTCGTCGTCAAAGGTCACAAGTGAGAAATCACGGCCAATTTCCAGCCCATGCTCCTCAGCCGCGCGCCGAATGCCAAAACTTGGAACAATGGCCGCAGACACAACTGCGCTTGGCGGATCGTCCAGGGCCAGCATTCCAACTGCCGCATCATGGCCGCAAGGTTCGGTCATTTGATCTGATGTCATCAACAAGGGATCAGGTGTCACGCCATAAGCGTCCAGCGCTGCCAAATAACCCTCGCGGCGGCGCAGGGCAAAATCCATATGTTCTGGGCCGTTGATCAAGCCAATCCGCCGATGCCCCAGCTCCAACAAATACTCGGTTGCCCGCACGAAGGCCCGCCGATTGTTCACATCTAGCCACGTATAAGGTGTCTCATATCCGGTCGAGCGTCCATGTACGACAAAGGGCACGCCAAGCTCTGTAAGCAACGGCAATCGCGGGTCATTGCGTTGCGGACCATGCACCACAAATCCGTCAACCGAACCGCGCTGCGCAATTTCGCGATATGCATTCAGCTCGTTTTCAGCCGGCACAAGCGAGACAACCATGTCATAACCAAGCCCTGCATAAATCTCGCCTGCACCCGCAATAAAGTCGGAGAAAATGACATTCATCAGTTCGTTATGTGAGCTAAGCGGGATCACATGCCCAATCGCCATACTGCGCCCGGTCGCCAGCGAGCGCGCCTTGGAGTTGGGCAGATAATTGACCTCGCGCGCCGCATCCAAAACCCGCCTGCGGGTGCCCTCAGATACCTCCGGGTATCCGTTCAGCGCCCGGCTGACAGTGGTTTGGGACAGGTTGAGCCGATCTGACAGTTCACGTAAATTCATAAGATCCGTTGGCCAAAGCGCTTTGAAGTTACCGATGGGTAAAGCAAAAAATTACCAAACGTCAAAGCAAATTTGTGTACTCCAATATGTACTCTGAGTTGACTCCCAACGGTAAAGCCCGCAATCCTTGTGAAATCCAAAGCGCTTTGGGTGAATCACGAAAAAGCGCAAAAAAACCAAAACGATCCGCACCTGAGTGGTGCATTGGGAGGACGCCATGAAATCACCTATGTTGCTCAGTGCAGCAGCCTTGCTCACATCCACATCTCTTGCCTTTGCCGATGGCCACCAGCCGTTTAAAATCGGGGAGGGGGCCTTCAACTGGGAGAGTTACAACACATTTGCCTCAGCCAATGATCTTTCCGGCCAAACGCTCTCGATCACAGGCCCATGGACCGGCAAAGATGCTGAAAACGTCGAAAAAGTGCTGAGCTATTTTGCGTCCGCCACAGGTGCGACCGTGAACTATTCCGGCTCTGAAAGCTTTGAGCAAGACATCGTGATTTCCGCGCGCGCAGGCTCTGCTCCCAATGTCGCTGCCTTCCCCCAGCCCGGTCTCGCCGCTGATCTGGCCGCACAAGGCTTCCTGTCACCGTTGGCCGCTGGCACCGATAGCTGGATCGTCGACAACTATGCCGCCGGTCAATCCTGGGTCGATCTTGGCACATATGCGGGCAAAGACGGCGCTGACGCGCTTTACGGTTTCTTCTACAAAGTCGATGTCAAATCGCTCGTGTGGTATTCGCCCGAAGCCTTCGATGAAGCTGGCTACGACATCCCCGGCAGCATGGAAGACCTCAAAGCCCTCACCGATCAAATCGTCGCGGATGGCGGCACACCTTGGTGCATCGGTTTGGGTTCCGGAGCGGCCACGGGCTGGCCTGCGACCGATTGGGTCGAGGACATGATGCTGCGCACCAATTCGCCTGCAGATTACGACGCATGGGTCGCCAATAAGCTCAAGTTTGATGATCCAAAAGTGATCGCCGCGATTGAGGAATTCGGCCATTTCGCCCGCAATGCGAAATACGTTGACGGTGGCACCGCAGCCGTTGCCAACACCGATTTCCGCGAAAGCCCGGCTGGCCTCTTCTCGATCCCACCCAAATGCTACATGCACCGCCAAGCCTCTTTCATCCCGACCTTCTTCCCTGAAGGCTCCGAAAGCGACTTCTTCTACTTCCCCTCCTATGCCGGAAAAGACCTCGGCACACCCGTACTCGGGGCGGGCACCGTCTGGGGCGTCACCAATCCGTCGGAGGCTTCAGCAGCTCTGATCGAATACCTCAAAACGCCCTTTGCCCACGAGTCTTGGATGGCCCTCTCCGGCTTCCTGACACCCCATTCCGGCGTCAACACAGCGCTTTATTCCAGCGACACCAGCAAAGCGCTTGGTGATGTGCTCCTGAACGCCACAACCTTCCGCTTTGACGCATCTGATCTGATGCCCGGCGAGATCGGGGCAGGGGCGTTCTGGACCGGAATGGTGGACTATTCCACAGGTGCCGACGCCGCAGATGTGGCCAAGGGCATCCAAGCCCGCTGGGACGCCATCAAGTAATCCCCGCAGCGAACTGGGTCCGGCATCAGCAATGATGTCGGGCCCAACCCGCGAAAGGCACGCGCCCCATGTCCCCAATCTTGCAAGGCATGCTCACGATCCTGCTCGGTGTGGGCGGCTGCATCGGCTATTTCTGGGCCTCCAACCTGCTCTTGGACCGGGTCATCTTCCCCGCCCGCGGTGCCAATCTCAGCCGCAACATCAACCGCGCCAACCTAATCCGCCCCTGGCTTTTCCTCGCCCCCGCCATCGCAGCCCTCAGCCTCTACCTCGTCTACCCCGTCATTGGCTCATTCCTGCGCTCGCTCTACAACCGCGCAGGTGATACCTTCATCGGGCTTGGCAACTACACCACAATGTTCGCCGACCCCGGCTTCCAAACCGCCTTCCTCAACAACTTCCTCTGGATCCTCGTCGTCCCCGCCGCCGCCACTTTCTTCGGCCTGCTTGTCGCCCAACTCACCGACCGCCTCGTCTGGGGCAACATTGCCAAATCGCTGATCTTCATGCCCATGGCGATCTCCTTCGTTGGCGCCTCGCTGATCTGGAAATTCGTCTATGCCAACAACGCCGATATCGGCCTGATCAATGCCATTCGCGCGTTTTTTGGCGCAAGCGACCCGCTGGACGTGCTCCAACTCGCCTTCTGGAACAACTTCTTCCTCATGGTCATCCTGATCTGGATCCAAACCGGCTTCGCCATGGTGATCCTGTCCGCCGCCCTGCGCGGCATCCCCGAGGAAACCATCGAGGCCGCCGTGATCGACGGCGCCAACCCCTTCCAAATCTTCTTCAAAATCAAAGTCCCGCAGATCAAATCCACCATTATGGTCGTCTGGACCACCATCACCATCCTCGTGCTCAAGGTCTTTGATATCGTCTACACCATGACCGGCGGCAATTTCGGAACGGACATCCTGCCAAGCTACATGATGTCCTACATGTTCCGCGATGATGGCCGTGCCACCGCCGTTGCCTTCGTTATCATGATCATCGTGTTGCCCGTGATGGTCTGGAACATCCGCCAAGCCCGCGCGGAGATGCGCTAGATGTCCGAGATCGCTGGCACCAAACCCGCACTACGCTGGGTCACCAACATTTCCGTGGTCCTACTCGTGCTGATTTGGCTCCTCCCTACCATCGGCCTCTTGGTCTCGTCTTTTCGCGACCGCGACCAAATCTCCGCCACGGGCTGGTGGCTCTCGCCCTTTTCGGTCGAGCAAAACTTCCGCGTCAAAGCTCCAGCCGCAGACGCCACACCCACCGAAAACGGCTTCCAAATCACCGGAAACATCTTTCAAACCGGGCAGGGCAGCGTCCTGCGCTTTGGCGGCACCTCCCGCGCACCCACCGCCTTCGCACCCGGCGAACTTGGCACCCTCACCAAAGATCGCACCCTCACCATCGCTGAGAACGGCGACTACACATACACCTCGCCCGCAGAAATCAAACGCGACCCCTCGCTCTATTTCGCCACCGCCACGCCGCCGGATTTTTCCCTCGGAAACTACCAAACCATCCTCAATTCCGACAATATGGGCCGCGCCTTCATCAACACCCTCACCGTCACGATCCCCGCAACCATCATCCCCATCCTGATTGCCGCCTTCGCCGCCTACGCACTGGCATGGATGGATTTCGCGGGCAGGGGGCTTCTGATCGCCATCGTCGTCGGCCTCCTAGTCGTACCCCTCCAACTCGCGCTGGTCCCGCTGCTCCAGCTCCACAACAAAATCGGCATCGGCCAAAGCTTCGTAGGCATCTGGCTGGCCCATACCGGCTTTGGCCTGCCACTCGCGATTTACCTGCTCAGAAACTACATGGTCGGCCTGCCACGCGACATAATCGAGGGCGCAAAAGTCGACGGCGCCACCGATTTCCAAGTCTTCACCAAAATCGTCCTGCCCCTTAGCTTTCCCGCACTCGCCTCCTTCGCCATCTTCCAGTTCCTCTGGACCTGGAATGACCTGCTCGTGGCCAAAGTCTTCCTGCCCTCCAATTCCGAAAGCTGGGTAATGACCGTCAAAATCGCCGATGACCTGCTCGGCTCACGCGGCGGCGACTGGGGTATTCTGGCCGCTGCCGCCTTCATCTCTATCGCAGTGCCCTTGCTCGTCTTTTTCACCATGCAACGCTACCTCGTGCGCGGCCTCCTCGCCGGCTCCGTCAAGTAACTGAGACCACCATGACCAACACCGCCCTTGCTCCCAACGCCCAAACCACCAGCGAAGACTGGTGGCGCGGTGCCTCCATCTACCAAATCTATCCACGCTCCTATCAAGACAGTAACGGCGACGGCATTGGCGATCTCGCAGGCATCACAAAGCGGCTTGACCACATCGCAAGCCTCGGCGTCGATGCGATCTGGATCTCCCCATTCTTCACTTCGCCGATGCTCGATTTCGGCTATGACGTCTCCAACTACCGCGACATCGACCCGATGTTCGGCACGCTCGCGGATTTCGACGCCATGCTCGCCAAAGCCCACGCGCTCGGCCTAAAAATCCTGATCGACCTAGTGCTCTCTCACAGCTCCGATCAGCACCCATGGTTCAAAGAAAGCCGCGCCGATCACACCAATCCCAAATCCGACTGGTATGTCTGGGCCGACGCAAAGCCCGACGGCACCCCTCCCAACAACTGGCTCTCCATCTTCGGCGGCCCCGCATGGCAGTGGAACACCGAGCGCCAGCAATACTACTTGCACAACTTCTTGGCGGAGCAACCCGACCTCAATCTCCACAACCCAGCGGTCCAAGATGAGCTGCTAGACGTCGCCCGCTTCTGGCTTGATCGCGGCGTCGATGGGTTCCGGCTTGATACCATCAACTTCTACTTCCACGACCAAGAGCTGCGCAACAATCCCGCGCTTCCACCAGAGAAACGCAACGCCGAGATCGCCCCCACCGTAAACCCCTACAATTGGCAAGATCACCTCTACGATAAAAACCGCCCCGAAAATCTCGCCTTCCTCAAGCGCCTGCGCGCCCTCACAGACCAATATCCCGGCATCACCATCGTAGGCGAAGTGGGCGACGCGCAGCGCGGCATGGAGATCCAGGCCGAGTACACTTCGGGCACCGACAAAGTGCATATGTGCTACGATTTCGCCTTCCTCTCCGCCACCCAACCCACCGGTACCCGCATCGCCGAGGTGCTGCAAAAGTTCGAACGCATCAGCGCCGATGGTTGGGCCTGCTGGGCCTTCTCCAACCACGACGTCATCCGCCATCCCACCCGCTGGTCACTCACGGAGGCTCAAACCCGCCTCTACCTCACGCTCCTGCTCTCAATGCGCGGCTCCGTCTGCCT
>CAZQMR010000037.1:0-21307 GCA_964594465.1 uncultured Rhodobacterales bacterium | reverse complement strand
GGGCGCGAGATGTTTGACATCATCAAAGCCGTGGCCGATGCAGGCGTCCCCGTGATGAGCCATGTCGGCCTTCTGCCCCACCGCGTCCACACGCTTGGCGGCTTCAAGATGCAAGGCCGCACCGCTGAGGCCGCCCTTGAAATCATCGACAACGCCCGCGCCATTCAAGAAGCAGGCGCCATCGGCCTTGAGATCGAAGCCATGCCCTACGAGGTCGGCAAAGCCGTCGATGAGGCCGTCGACATTTTCACCTTCTCAATCGGGGCAGGGGCCGCTGGCACCTGCCAATTGCTCAACGGCTATGATCTGATCGGCGCCTTTGACAGCTTCAAACCCAAATTCGCCAAGCGCTACGGCAACATGGCCGAAGTCGCCACCAAAGCCTTCGCCGATTATGCAGCCGATGTGCGCAATGGCACCTTCCCCGACGCAGATCACAGCTACAAAATGAAGCCCGAAGAGGCCGCCAAATTGGCAACCCTGCTCGCAAAAGGAGACTGACATGGACGGTCAAACCCCAACCCCATCAGGCCAGACAATCCCCAACGGCATGCTCCAAGACAACTACCCCCGCAACATGTGGTGGGTGGCCGCGCGCAGCGATGAGGTCAGCACCAAGCCGCTTTCGCGCTGGCTCTTGGAAACCCCCGTCGTGCTTTACCGCCTTGAGGATGGCACCCCCGCCGCCCTTTACGATCGCTGCCCCCACCGCTGGGCACCCCTCTCCGAGGGCCACGTGACGGGCGACAAAATCATCTGCCCCTATCACGGCATGGAGTTCAACACCGGCGGCCATTGTACCAAAGCCCCGACCCAAACCATGATGCCCAAAACCGCACAAATCCCCGCATACGAGGTGCGCGAGGCCGGCGCCTTCATCTGGATTTGGATGGGCGATCAGGACGCGATTGATTGCGAGCCCCCTGATGTCAGCTACCAGACCGACCCCAAATGGACCTTCCTCACGGGCTACTACAACGTCGCCGCCAACTGGGTGCTGATCCGCGAAAACGTGCTCGACCTGACCCATATCGCCTTTTTGCACAAAAACACCTTCAAGCAGGACGACTGGATCACCGCGCCCGACACTTACATGGACGGCGAAACCGTGTGCTACGAGCAGGAATTCGATCTCGCCCCGCTCTCGCCGCTGTTCTGCGCTGGCATGGGCCTGCCCGAAGACAAACCGATCAAGCGCACCCAAGTCGGGCGCATGCCAACCCTTGCAATCTCCTTCTCCGATTGGAACGTGCATGACCCCGCCCCCGAAGAAGGCCGCCGCGCCGATTTCACAGTGCGCGGCTGCCACATCGTCACCCCCGCACAGCGCGGCCAAACCCACTATTTCTGGGGTGCGGCCTTTGACGTGCCAGAGCTGACCGACGAGGTGATCACCAAAACCAAAGCAGGCGTCACCGCCGCCTTTGACGAGGACAAACACCTGCTTGAAATCATGCAGGCCCAAATCGCCGCAGATCCCCGCGGCATGGACTATCTCGAAGTCACATTGGGCGCAGATGGCGCAGGCATCAAAGTTCGCCAAATCCTCAACAAGAAACTCGCCGCAGAAGGGCGCACAATCAGCTAAGCAGGAGCATACAATGACACCCGACAAAATCCTCGCCGAACCCGCTCGCGTCCTGAGCCAAGCGCAGCGCGAACATTATTTCGAGCACGGTTTTGTCGGTGTGAATGAGATCGTGCCCCAAGATATCCTGCAAGAGCTGCAAAAAACCACCGCCGCCTTTGTGGAGGCCAGCAAGGCGGTGACACAAAGCGACAACAGCTTCGATGTGGGTGCTGGCCATTCCGCCCAAACCCCGGTTCTGCGCCGCCTAAAAAGCCCCGATGAGCAAAGCGAAACCTATTGGAATTTCACAACCGGCTTGATGGCAGATGTCGCGGCCGATCTTGTCGGCCCCAATGTCGTCTTCCACCATTCCAAGCTGAACTTCAAATGGTTCGACGCCTCAGACACGGTCAAATGGCACCAAGACATCCAGTTCTTCCCGCACACAAACTACAACGTCCTGACCATTGGCTGCTACTTAGAAGACACCACAATGGAAAACGGCCCCCTCGCGGCGCTCAAAGGCTCCCATAACGAAGATCTCTACGATCAATATGACGCCGATGGAAACTGGACCGGCATGTTGTCAGACGCAGATGCCGCAACTGTCGATATGTCCCGTGTTGAGTATCTCACAGGCAAAGCAGGCAGCATCACTGTGCACAACGCGCGCACGCTCCACTATTCTCCTGCCTCCAAAAGCCCGGTCCCACGACCCCTGCTTTTGAACTGCTACACCTCAGCCGATGCCAAGCCCTACACGGCCCATCCATCGCCCACCAAAAACACCTATAAAATCCTGCGCGGTGAACAAGTCACATGGGCGGAGCACGACCCCCGCCCTTGCCAAACGCCCCCCGATTGGTCCGGCGGCTATTCGTCGATTTACGCCGCACAAGCCGGAGAAGACACATCCAAGGGCGGCATGATGTGAGGACTTCAACAGCTTGGGGCCGTGGGGAAGTGTTTCCAGAGGATGACCCATCAGGAAAAGCAACCCTCAGAGTTCCCGCGTGGTATGCAGCTGACCAACAAGATTAATGCACCATTCTTGCATGTGATCTTGGCCGAACACTAAAACCATTCTCTCCTGCGGAATTCCGCAGGCCTCCTAACCAGCCTGAAACTTAAGCGATTTACACGCAGGGTGTTGCTGTATCAAACTGCGGCATTGGGAGGAAAAGAATGCAAGCGCAAGCGCAGGCAGAGCAGGCACCGGCAAAGATGCGGCGGAGCGTATTGAGCGTTCTGATTGTGACCGTATTGATTGCCACTATGGCCATTTTCTTTGGCGCTGAGCGTTACTTTGAGCGGGTTGAAACACAATCGGCCACCAACAGAATGGCGCTCTATCTACGCTCACTAAACGAAACCCTGCGGCAGCATCAGCATCTGCCCGTGGTACTGGCGCGCGACCCGCGGTACTCTAATGCCTTGGAACCAAGCGCCGTGCAGCCTCAAACCAATGACCGTTTGCGTTTGCTGGCACAAGAAGCAAAGCTCGAAGCCATCTATTTGATGGACGAAACCGGCAAAGTTCTGGCCGCATCCAACGCGGGCGAACCCCATAGCTTTCTTGGGCAGAATTATGGATTTCGGCCCTATTTTCGCGCAGCACTGAACGGGGCGCGCAGTGATTATTTCGCAATCGGGGCAACCTCCGGAAGGCCCGGATATTTTGTTTCGGAACCGATAAGCTTTGCTGACAACACGCGCAAAGGCGTCATCGCAATCAAACTGGATGTTAGCGAGTTACAGCGATCATGGGAAAGCGATAGTGAAACCGTGGTGGCGCTGAACGAAGACAATATCGTAGTGTTGGCCTCCAATCCAGATTGGCTCTACCGACCTATTTCGGATCTTGATCCGGTGCTTCGCAAATCAATTTTGGACAGCCGTCAATTTGGGGCGGAACCATTAAAATCCTTGAATTGGGATGCATTAAGTGACGCTCGCGTTGCGGTGAATGGGATCACCTATTTGCTGGCGTCGGGCAATTCTGACTGGCGCAACTGGCGGGTTTTGTATCTTCAGCCCGAGAGTTCAATCTTACGCCAGACGCTAATTGCAACCGCGCTGTTTGGCAGTCTGATTGCGCTTTTGGTGGGGTTTGCGACGTTCCTCAGATCTCGTCGTATTGAGGCGGCTTACACCGCATCAGAGCGTCAACGCAGCGAACTGATCGAGACAAACCGTCGTCTTGAGGAGGCCCAAAGCGAGCTCGCACGCAGCGCGAAACTGGCGGCTTTGGGTCACTTGGCTGCTTCGGTGACCCATGAGCTTGGCCAGCCGATCAGCGCATTTCGCAATCACCTAGCAGCGGCAGAGATTGGCAATGAAATTACCTCGCCCACAACCGCAAATAACCTCAACAAGCTGGTAGATCGTATGGAAGCCATCACACGACAGTTCCGGTATTTTGCGCGCGGGCGAGAAGACAAAAAGGGCTGCGTCGAACTTGGGAGTGTTTTGGAAGAGGCCGAGAATTTGCTGAAAACAGAGCTCAATGAGGCCCCGATAAACTTTATCCGCGCCAACCTATCAACCCCTATCAAAGTTGAAGCACATCAGGTGCAACTAGAGCAGGCATTCACCAACCTTCTAAAGAATGCGATACATGCGGTTGAGACCGTTCAGAACGCCGAAATTCGCATCAACATCGACCGCGCAGTTGAAGCGGTGAGCATTAGTATATGCGACAACGGAACGGGCGTGTCGGGTGCCAGTCTGGCAGATCTGCAAGAACCGTTCTTTAGCAGCAAACCCTCCGGGGTGGGCATGGGGCTTGGACTGGCGATTACCACTGAAATCATTAAAGACCACGGTGGCGAATTGACCTTAAACGCAAGCGACAGCGGCGCGGAATTTATTGTCACTCTCCCGCTTTGGAAAGACGGAGTTAAATCATGAGCAAGGCCAGTGTTCTTGTCGTTGATGATGATCATGAGATGCGCGTCTCTCTGGCGCATTTGCTGGAAAGCGCCGGCTACGAAGCGATCTTGGCCAAGAACGGTTTGGAAGGTTTGAAGTTCGTCCAATCAGGCACAATGGACGTGGTGCTGAGCGATGTGCGCATGCCCGAAATGGACGGGCTTGAGTTTCAGGTCAAAGCCCGCGAAATCAGTTCTGTGCCGGTCATTCTAATAACCGCCCATGGGGATATCCCCATGGCTGTTAAGGCCTTACAAGATGGCGCCTACAGCTTTGTTGAAAAGCCTTTTGAGCCGCGCCGCTTGCTTGGCATTCTTAAGAATGCGATCCGCATGAAACACTTGCAGGATAGCACAAGCAACCTGCAGAATCGCTTGGCTGAACTCACGGATCTTGAGCGTGTGTTGATCGGCAATAGCCCCCAAATCAAAGCCGTGCGGGACTTGGTTTTTGACTTTGCTGCAAGCAATGCAAATGCGTTGATACTTGGTCAAACAGGCACCGGCAAAGAGCTGGTGGCACGCGCATTGCATGACCTTGGACGCTCGCCTGCGGCACCGTTTGTGCCCGTAAACTGTGCTGCAATTCCACCTGAACGCTTTGAGGAAACTCTCTTTGGAACAAATCAAAACCCGCGCGGATTGATGAACCAAGCCGATGGCGGAACCCTATTTCTGGACGAGCTGAGCTCCATGCCGCTTGAAACCCAAGCCAAAATGCTACGGGTGATCGAAACCAAGCAATATCGGCGCATTGGTGAGGATCAAATCCTGTCTGTTGATCTGCGCGTGATCAGTGCTGCGTCGGATCAGATAGACCAGCTTGTGGCAAACAGAACCTTCCGCGAAGACCTTTTGTTTCGCCTCAATACCTTAGTCATAGAACTCCCGGGATTGGCGGATCGGGGCGAGGATGTTTTGCTTTTGTGGCGGCACTATATGAGCAGGCTGAGCCAGCTTTACGAACTTCCAACCCCAAAGCTCACAAACGACGACATCTCTGCACTCATGGCCTATGACTGGCCTGGCAATGTTCGCGAGCTTCAGGGCGTGGCTGAACGGCGGGTCTTGGCAGAACGGCGTGGCGGCGGTTCGGTTCGGTTGGCAATAGAGGGTCAGGCAGCCCATACGCCATTTCCCGGCACCCTTCGCGAAGCGGTCGCCGCTTTTGAGCGTGAACTTATTGGTCGTGCGATCCAAGACGAGCGTGGCCGCATGGATGATGTCGCCGCATCGCTTGGGATTGGGCGGCGCACCCTGAACGAAAAAATCGTCAAACTAGGGCTGGATAAAGACGCGCTTTTGACCAGTTAGCCATGTCTGCGGATTTCCGCAGACACTTTAGCTGTGAACCTGCATTTAGATTCATATCGGATTTTTTTCCAGTCGCGCATGTTCCGTCACAGCCGAAAAGCGGCACACGAATTTGGGAGGAAAACCATGAAAATGTTGAAAGCGCTCGTTGTGAGTGCAGGTCTTGTTGCGTCTGGTAGCGCCTATGCTGACAGTGCAGATTACGTTCTGAACACAGCGTCCACAGGTGGTACATACCATCCAGTAGGAACCGCGATCTCGACCCTGTCGAAAATCAAGCTGCTGCCAAAGCAGAAATTCTCGTTGACCGCTGTCAACTCAGCCGGTTCTGGCGCAAACGTTCAGGCGCTCTCCGCTGGTACGGCTGACTTCGCTATTCTTCAGGGCCTGTTTGGCTCTTATGCGACGACAGGAACAGGCCCAGTCAGCGAGCCACAAACCAACCTGCGCTCCGTCACCATGTTGTGGCAGAACGTCGAGCAGTTTGTTATCGCCGCTGACAAAGCCACATCTGGCACAGTTGACGATCTTAAGGCGCTCAAGGGCATGTCTGTTGGCATGGGCAAGCAGAACTCCGGTACAATGGGCTCTAACAAAGTTCTGCTGTCTGGTCTGGGTCTGTCGCTCGAAGACTTTACATTGGTTTCTGTAGGCTATGGCCCAACGGCTGATGCGCTTGCAAACGGTCAAGCAGTTGCTGCTGGTATGCCATCGGGTCCACCAACTGGTGCGATTACCAAGCTGATGGCGTCTAACGAAGGCAAGTTCACAATTCTTGACGTAACAGCTGAACAAGGCGCTGCAATGGACGGAGGCCGTAGCCTTTGGGTTCCTTACACAATTGCTGCTGGCACCTATCCCGGTCAGGCAAAAGACGTAAACACCATCGCTCAGCCGAACTTCTTGGCAGTGAACGCAAGTGTTGACAACGATCACGTCTATTTGCTCACAAAAACGATGTACGAAAACCTGCCTTTCTTGCAGGCAATCCATCCGGCAACAAAAGCTATGGCTGTTGAAAAAGCTATGGCTGGTCTGCCAGCGCCTCTGCATCCAGGTGCAGCACGCTACTACGCAGAAGTTGGTCTGGACATTCCTGACCACTTGATCGCGAAGTAATATATCGAAATACTGCGAGGGGACGCCTTTCTGGCGTCCCTTCTTTCTTTTTTGGGGGGATAACATGACACCGACTGCAAATGACGCGCAAGCACGCCGCGCCAACCTTTTGAACATGCCGTCAAACGGTTCATTTGGTTTAAACCAATTTGCCTTGGTGTTTGCGTTGGTATTTGCCATTTGGCACGTCCTCACAAACGTAATTTTGAATGAGCCCGGCATGTGGCAAAACGCGATTCACTTCGCAGGTTTTGCCTTTCTAGCTTCGGTGACTGTCAGCCCTTGGGGCAGCCGTGCGGATACCAAATGGGCTTGGACGGTTGATATCATTTACGGGCTGCTGGTCGCCGCTGCCGCCCTTTGGGTCGCTTGGGCCGAAACGGGGCTCTATGAGCGATCTTTGGCGGTAACAGGCCTTGGCTGGCAGTTTACGCTGATTGATTGGGCGGCTGGTTTGCTGCTGGTTTTTGCCTGCATCGATCTGTCTCGTCGTGTCTCCGGCTGGGTCATCCCGATTTTGATCATCCTATCGTTGAGCTATATTCTTTTCCTTGGCACGATGCTGCCCGGCGTTTTCCGCTCTGCAAGTCTGCCAATCAACGATGTCCTGTTCCGCACGCTTTACAATGACGAGGGCATGTTCGGCATTCTGGGCAGCATATCGGTTACCAACATTACCCTTTTCATGATTTTCGGTGGGTTTCTGGTCGTCTCTGGTGCAAGCAACTTTGTGATCGAGATTTCCAAGATCGTAGCAGGCCGGATCAAGGGCGGCGCTGCATTTGTTGCTGTGCTGTCATCCGCCTTGACTGGAACAATCTCTGGCTCAGCGATTGCCAACACTGCATCTACCGGGGTGATCACAATCCCGCTGATGAAGTCCAACGGGTTTCGCCCGCAATTCGCCGCAGGTGTCGAGGCCGCGGCCTCCACGGGTGGCCAGCTTATGCCGCCGATCATGGGGGCAGGGGCCTTTGTGATGGCGAGCTACACGTCAATTCCCTACGGCACAATTGTTGCAGTCTCGGTCATTCCGGCAATCCTATACTTCCTCTCGGTCGCATTTATCGTGCGAATTGAAGCGGTTAAGTATAATGCGGGTGCTGACATTGACCTTACTGTTGATCGTGGCAAGCTGGTCTCTGGCGGATTGGTTTTTGTGCTGCCGCTGACGGTGATGATCTGGCTGCTGATATCTGGTGTGACACCTGCCTATGCGGCGTGTTGGGCGATCGTGACATTGATCGGGACATCTTGGGTCACGAGCCTGATGGCGCGATTTGGTAAGGGCGGCATGTTCAAGCCGGTTAACATGGGGCCCGCAAAAATCGCCGATGCGCTGGTAACTGGGATCCGCTCTGCGGTGATGACTGCGATTTTGCTGACAGCGATTGGCATTATGAACAACGCAATTGTCACCAGCGGCGTGGGCAACGGCTTCTCACTGATGATCGCGCAATGGTCGCAAGGGTCTTTGGCACTGGCAATCGTGCTGATCGCACTCGCCTCGCTTGTGCTGGGCATGGGTTTGCCGGTGACTGCCGCCTATATCATTCTCGCGATCCTGACGGCGCCGGCTTTGGCTGGTTTGATGGCGGATGGGTTGATCGTGGAGCAACTTGTGAATGGGATCACCGATCCTGCCCAGTCTGGATTATTTTTCCTTGTAGATCATCCGCTTGTGGCGAAAGTGGCAACTGGAATGACCAGGCCGGAAGCCTGGGAACTGGTGCGAAACATCCCGTTTGAGATCGCGGTAACGATCCGCCCGGTGATGATTGATCCGGCCTTGCAAACCACATTCGTGCTAACAGCGCATTTGATCATCTTCTGGCTTAGCCAGGATTCAAATGTCACGCCGCCTGTGTGCCTAGCAGCATTTGCGGCGGCGGGGATCGCGGGGTCGCGGCCGATGGCGACTGGGTTTGAGAGTTGGAAGATTGCCAAGGGGCTATATATTGTGCCACTTTTGTTTGCTTACACACCCCTTGTCTCAGGCGAGATGATCGAGGTGCTGCAAATCGGCTTTTTCGCACTCTTTGGGATCTATGCAACCAATGCGCTGATCCAGTGGTACTCCGAGGGGCCGATTGGGATCGTGACCGCACCGATGCTGGTTTTGGGAGCGGTTGGGGCCTATTGGCCGCTGGCATTGCTGCAGAATGTCGTAGGAGCAACGCTGGTTGTGGCGGTGATTTTGATTTCCAAAAGGAATGCAAAACCCGCCTAAACCGCACCGCACAGATCCGGCACGCATATGGCACGTGCACTGCACTGCACGGTATGAGCGCACTTCAGCGCTAGACCGATATGTGATAGCTGCAGCAACATGATCCTGAGTGCGGCACCTACACTTTACTCAACCGTTTCACGCCAGTTCATCACGGATTGGCTGGACGCATTGCGTCCGCTTTGCTCAGACGCTGAATTTCTGTCATTTTTGCAGCGCGCTGATCTGCTGGCAGATCAGGATCCGTCTCAGGGCCGCGTGACACTGGATCAAATCGTGAGCCTCTACCAGCTTGCGGCGGTGGAAACTGGCGATGAAATGATGGGGCTTTGGGAGCGACCAATCCGGCCACGCGCGTTGCAGCATCTTTTGACATCGGTGCGGGAGGCCACATCCCTGACTTCCGCACTTTATAGGTTCTCCACGTTTTGGAATCTGTTGCTGGACGATTACCAATTCACGCTCACAGAAACGAGCAATAGGCTGGAGCTTGCCCTTGAGCCGCAAGGGCAGGTTCCGGTGCAAAGGTTCGGACATATGCTGATCCTAAAACTGGCTCATGGCTTGATGTCATGGCTATCAAATCGAGAAGTGCCCCTAAAAGACGTTGGGTTCGCATTTCAAAGCCCAGACTTCGCGCAGGACTATGCGGTGATTTTTCCTGCACCCGTTACGTTTGACAGAGCAAAAACATCAATTGCGTTTGAGCACAGCACTTTGGGTTCGGTTCAACAGCGCAGCACGGCCGAGCTGCATCTGTTTTTGCAAAATGCGCCGCGCGATTGGATTTTCACGCGGTCACGCGAGCACACGCAATCCCTGCGGGTGCGCAGCTATTTGGGTCAAATCGGGTGGGAGAATGCGAATCTGACACAGGCAGCGCAGGCGATGCACATGACCAGTCGCACGTTGATCCGCAAGCTTGAAGCGGATGGCACATCGTTTCAGGTGATCAAAGACGATCTGCGTCGAGATATTGCCATTCGTCACCTTTCGATTGGCCAGTTGAGCATTGAGGCGATTGCACATGAGGTTGGGTTCTCGTCCGCTGCCAATTTTCACCGTGCGTTTCAAAGATGGACCGGTAATACGCCTAGTTCTTACCGACGTGCGAAAGTGTCGAACGCCTGATTTTGTCACTTTCGGACAATAAACTGTCAAATCACGAGATAGATTGGCGACATTTTCCCCGCTAAATGTGATTTCAACGCCAATCTTAACACAATAATTACTGTATTTCGTCCTCGTCAGAAACCTAAGGGTAAATGGCGCGATGCGACATGCCGTTCGCTGAAGGTAAAACCCTATGTCTGACAAACTCACCGCCATTCTTGAAGCCGCCCGCGCCCATGCTCAGGACGTGATTACACCGAATGTGGATGCTTGGAACGCTGCCAAAACTTGGCCACGGGACGCGTCGGACAAGGCTGGTGCTGCTGGTTTGACCGGGCTTTATGCGCCTGAGGATTTTGGCGGGCAAGGCTTGCCGCTTTCTGAAGGTATTCAGGTGTATGAGCAGTTGGGGCTTGGTGATGGGGCTTATGCCTTTGCGCTTTCCATGCATAACATCTGTACCTTTGCGCTGTGTGGCTATGGCACGGATGCCTGCAAGGAAAGCTGGGCGCGTGAGCTGACATCTGGTCGTAAGCTGGCGAATTTCGCCCTGACGGAACCGCAATCCGGTTCGGACCCGATGAAGATGTATTCCCGCGCCACGATCAACGATGATGGCACTTGGACGATCAGTGGTGCTAAGGCGTGGGTGAGCCTTGCGGGTGAGGCTGATCTTTACTTCACGGTGGTCAAAACCAGCGATGAGCCGGGCCATAAAGACATGGCGATGATTGCCATTCCAGGCGATGCGAAGGGCGTGAGCTTTGGGCCGATGTATGAGACGCCGTCTTACAATTATTTGCCGCTCTCAGAGATGTATCTTGATAATGTTGTGGTGACTGAGGACAATATCATCCTGCCGATTGGTCAGGGCTTTCAGGGCTCGCTGATGGCGATTGATATTGCGCGGGTTTCCATTGCTTCGGGCTGTTGTGGTCTGATGCAGGCGGCCCTTGATACGGCGCTTTCTTATTCCAAGAACCGCAAGATGTTTGGCGGCAAGAACCTTGATCTGGATGGCATTCAGTGGATGCTCGGCGAGGTTGCGACGGATCTTGAGGCATCTAAGCTGCTTTACAAAAAGGCGGCTGAGGCCCTTGGCACGCCGGAGGGTCCTCTGATGGCGGCGCATGCGAAGCGCTTTGTGCCGGATGCGGCGGTGAAGGCGGCCAATACCTGCACGCAGGTGCTTGGTGGTATGGGGCTGTTGCAGCCTTATGGCTTGGATCGTTTGTCGCGCTTGGCGCAAATGCTGCGGATTGTCGATGGCACGACTGAGATCAGCCGGGTCGTAATTGGGCGAGCTTTGCAAAAGCGGGCGGCTGGATTGCCGGATCTGCCGGTTCCCAAGGGCTTTGGTGAGGCGGACGCGGACGCGATTGCCGCTGAGTAATGTGCTTTAAGGGCGGCTTACATCAAGCCGCCCTTGAATGTGTCTTCTCCGGCTTGTGCTGCAAAAATAGTGGCACAAACGATCAAGGCGCTGACAAGAATTTTCGACGTAATTGCAACATGCTTGTTAAAAGCCTGCGTAGAACCCGCGATTTGCGGTTTCGATGGGCAGTTCCATCATGGATAGTTCTGCGCGCTTAGCGCTGTCGGCTTGGCAATTGCAGCACTGACTCTCTGAGGCTCGTGAGGCCGCTCTGTCCCTTAACTTGGCAGATATTCCTCGCTCCAGGAGGTGTTGACGCCACCGGATTTGATCATCGCCTCGATTGCCTGATCTGCATAACCAAGCTCTTTGAGAATTGTGCGGGTCGATGTTCCGAATTTCTCTGAGGGTTCAACCGCGCAAATTTTTCCACGCACCGAACGCACGCCGTATGGGTCCAACTGGGTGACTTCATGCCCACTGGGGTGATCTGGGTAGACGGAAAAAGAATAGCTGCCATTATCAGTGCCCGGCGTGCCGTCCGCCTCGCGGGTGTTTTCAGCGCGAAGCGCATCCAAAAACTCGCAAATCGCCACGCCAATATCTGCAGCCCGCAACCGTTCAACCCATTCTGTTGCACGCTGGCTCTGAAAAGCTGTCGCCAAATAGGCTGCGCGATCTTCTTCTGCCAGATCCGGTAAATCCTCCAGCCCCTCAACATTGCGAAAGCGCGGCAGATCAGTTTCGTAAGCGCTCAAAAGGATGTAGCGGCCAGATGCCGTGCTGTAAAAACGCGCTAAGGCATCATAGCCGTTGCTTTCCGGCCCTGAAGGCTCATCATAAAGCCCTCTGCCCTTAAAATCATAGGCGAAGGGCACCTGCAAAAGACCGCTGTTGGAGCTCAAAGATGTGCGCCCGCGCCCGATCCTGCCGTGGCGATATTTCTGGTAAAGCGCGGCCGCGACACTCAATGCACCGCCAAAGCCGCACATTACATCAATCGTGCCCACATGCGCATGTTCCTCTGGTCGGTCCATCGCGCCGCCAAAGCGCAGCATGACACCCGTGGTCGCCTGCACCAGATCGTCATAGCCGATGTAATCCGTCCTCGTGCCCCGCCGCACACCGCTAAAGCAGTCCAATTTGCAAAACACTGCATCGGGATTGAGTTTGCGCAGGCTGTCTGCGTCCAGTCCCATCTTCTTGATTTGGTTATCTGGCGCGTTCCAGACAATCACATCAACCGACTTCACCAAGTCCTCAAAAACCTGCCGCCCGTGGCGCGACGTGATGTCGGCCAGGATGGAGCGTTTGCCGCGCATTTGAGACAGCCCGTAGATCACCGTGTTCCAACTGTCATACATGGGCTCAGACGGGTCGAGCTTGATCACGTCTGCCCCGAAGCGAGCCAAATAGCTTGCCGAATGCGGGCCCGCGATCACGTTGCATAGATCCAGCACCCGAATGCCAGACATCCAACCCTCTTGCGCGGTCTCTTCTGATGGCTCGGGAATATCTGTGCGGATCTTCTTGAGGATTTTTAACGCCTCAGCAAATTCCACCCAGCGCCGTGGTTCAGGTTCCAATGCTTCCTCGCCGCTTTCCTCCATCCAAACCACTGGGCCCGGCTGGGTCATTTCGCCGTAGATCGGGTCATCCACATCAATCATCAGCCCCGATGTCTCAGCGAAATCGTCATGCACCCATTCTTGCAACCAGCGCTGCGCAGCACCGGGCACATGCCCACGTCCAAATAGCTTTTTCCACTCAAACGAGGTGCGGGTCATGAAGACCTCTTTCATCCGCGCCGCGATTTTGTCAGCCCAATCCTTGGGCATGGGGTAAACCCCAAGCGAGGTTTCATGCTCCCATTCTGACCACGGCTTGTAGGTGTCTTCTTCCGAGGTCAGCCCCTCTTCCACCAGCTCATCGTAAAGGCCCAACACCTCAAGACAGCGCCGGGCGTGATGCTTGTGGCTTGGACAAACGACATAAAACATCCGCCCGTCTTTGCACATGTAACTGCGAAAAAATGGGTCGAGCAATTCTTGCAAGTCGTCGTAGCTGAGGTTCATGGGGAGCCCCTCGACGCGGCGACGCTCAATCTCAACCTCGCGCTGGGTCAAGTAGCGCTCCGGCATATCCTCAACCTTGATCGAATTATAGCACAGCCCTTCCATCACAGCCGCCGCCAAGGGCACTTCAATCTGATCACCAAGCCCCGTCACTTGGCGTGATTGCAGCGCCAGAACAGTTGCGGATGCGGCAATCTGGGAGGCATAGGCGGATGCAAGCGGAAGCGGCGAGAAAGACGGGTTGAGCCCCATGAGTACCCGGTTGAGCCCCATATCCGTGAACACACCCGAACTGGCCGCAACAATGCTTTCAAAAGCACGCTGTTCCCGCTTTTCTTCGTCGTTGGATGCAAAACCGGGCAGCGAGATGGTGATGAGCTCCGGGCGAGTTTCCCGCATTTTCGCAAAATCGACACCTAAAGCGCTCAGCTTTCCGGGGCGGAAATTCTCGACAATGATATCGGCCTCAGCACAGAGCGCGTGCGCCAGTTCCAAGCCATCCTCCGATTTCAAATCGAGCGTGACGATCACCTTGTTGCGGTTGAGCGTGGCATTGGCCGGGCTGTCCCACATCGGGCCATTGGGAGGATCGATATGAACGATGGTTGCGCCCAAATCACCCAACAGCATCGCAACAGCGGGCCCGGCAATATACTGACCGAAATCAACGACTTTAACGCCGGTCAGCGGCAATTTGGAAAATGAATTACGCATCGTGTCTTCCCGTTTGTCCTTCAAGTCTTTTCACCGGCAAGCTCTACTGCCCCGAAAGAATCCAGCCCGCTGCTTTTTCGGCAATCATAATGGTTGGTGAGTTTGTGTTTCCGCTGGTAATCTGAGGCATCACTGACGCGTCAACAACACGAAGCCCAGCAACACCCTTCATGCGCAAATGCGGGTCAAGAACAGCGCTGGTGTCGTCGTTGCTGCCCATTTTCACAGTCCCTACGGGGTGGAAAATCGTGCTGGCGATATCCCCCGCCAGTTTGGCCAAATCTTCATCTGTCTGGTACTGAATGCCGGGTTTGAATTCCTCGGGCTCATAGGATTTCAGCGCAGGCTGCGCCATGATCTGACGCACCTGCCGCAAGCTTTCAGCAGCAACCTTGCGATCCTCATCCGTATCCAAATAATTGGGCGAAATATCCGGCGCATCGCGGAAATTGTTTGACGCAATACGAATATGGCCTCGACTGGTCGGGTTCAGATTGCAAACACTGACCGTCATTGCTGGGAAGTCATGAAGATCCTCGCCAAACGCCTCCAAACTCAGCGGCTGAACATGGTATTGCAGGTTCGCATGGGGGCGATCTGGGGATGAACGGGTAAAGGCCCCAAGCTGGCTCGGCGACATGCTCATAGGGCCCGAACGCTTGAACATATATTCCAGACCAATTTTGGCCTTGCCCCAAAGGGAATTGGCCAATGTGTTCAGCGTTTGAGTGCCCTTTACCCTGTAGACGGCTCGAATTTGCAAATGGTCTTGCAGGTTTTCACCCACATGCGGGGCATCCAGCACCACATCAATCCCATGCTCTTTCAGCAAGGATGCAGGGCCAATACCGGAAAGCTGTAAGATCTGCGGTGAATTCACCGCGCCAGCCGACAGAACCGTTTCTTTCGCCGCATAGGCGCTCACAGTTTGGCCCTCGCGGTTCACGATCACACCGCTGCACCGCCGCTGGCCGTCACCGGTTTGATCAAAGGTCAGTTTCTCGACCTGTGCTTGGGTCCAAACCGTCAAGTTGCTGCGCGATTTCACAGGGCGCAAAAACGCCTTAGACGTGTTCCAACGCCAGCCAGAGCGCTGATTTACGTCAAAATACCCGACACCCGCATTGTCGCCTGAGTTAAAGTCCTCAGTTTTTTCGATACCAGCTTCCGTCGCCGCATCCGCAAAACTGTCCAACACATCCCACCGCAAGCGCTGCTTCTCAATGCGCCACTCGCCACCATGCCCGTGCATGTCGGAAAACCGGCTGTTGTCCCCTGTGGCCGGATCAGCCCCATCATCCAACTTGTAGTGATCCTCATGCACCTTGAAGTCGTCCAGCGAGTTTTCCCAGCTCCAGGCTTCATCACCAGAAAGCGCGGCCCAACTGTCATAATCCCGCGCCTGACCCCGCATATAAATCATGCCATTGATAGACGAGCAGCCGCCCAGTGTCTTGCCACGGGGGTAAAGCAAACTGCGCCCGTTTAGGCCCTTTGCAGGCTGCGTTTTATACATCCAATCGGCGCGCGGGTTGCCGATGCAATAGAGATACCCGACAGGGATATGAATCCAGTGATACGTGTCAGGTTTACCCGCCTCCAGCAGAAGTACACGGTTTTTGGGGTCTGCACTCAGGCGATTGGCCATCAGACACCCGGCCGAACCACCGCCAATCACGATGTAGTCGAACCTGTTCGCACCATCAGTCATTTTTGCCTCCCCATCAGCCATTTGGCATCTCAGTGCGTGCTGCCTTGCATTCGCGACACAGAAAATCTAATGACAATTTTCACAGAGCTATATTAGAATTTTTTATATGGATCGTTTCTCTAATATCAACAATATCATAGCCTTCGTGACAGTGGCAAAAGAAGGCAGTGTTTCGCGTGCGGCAGACGTGTTGAACTTGACCCAACCCGCGATCAGCCATCAGATAAAAAAGCTTAGCGAAGAAACCGGGATTAAGCTGTTTGCTCGCACGGCCACCGGATTGCAGATCACCCATGACGGAACCGCAATGCTTGGCAAAGCAGAGCAGGTGCTTGAAGCTTTGGCCGAGTTTCGCCAAAGCGCCAGCCAGCGCGTAGGGCGCGTTAGCGGCAAGCTGACGATGGGCACCATAGTTGATCCCGAATTCATCCGGCTCGGGCGGCTGTTGGCCCATCTGCGCGAAGACTATCCCGACATCCAAACCGAACTCGTTCACGGGGTGAGCGGCGATGTGTTGAAATGGCTCAAGCAAGGTCGCGTTGACGCAGGTTTTTATTTGTGCGGACCAGAGGAACTGACAGATGTCGGATTTAACTGCGACGAACCCCTTCATGCAATCAAGCTCGCCGATTTCTCTTACAGAGTGATCGCACCCGCCGGTTGGCAACAGCAAGTAGAGAACGCAGACAGAGCAACCCTTGCCAGTTTGCCTTGGATCGGCACCCCCGAGACCTCGGTGCATTATCGCCTTTTAGAAAAGGTGTTTGAGGACATTGGCTCCCGTCCAAATGTGGTCGCGCGGGTCGATCAAGAGCCTTCGATGCTGGAAATGGTACGCTCCGGCATCGGCTTAAGCCTTTGCCGTGAATCCATCGCTCTGCATCAAAAACACACGATTGGTCTCGCTGTCTGCAAATCGGTCTCGATTCCTGCATGTCTTTGCTTTGTTGCTTTGGAACGGCGCAAAAACAACCCTGTGATTTCAGAAGTGTTCAATCTGCTTGATCGCGCATGGTGATTGGGTTCACTCGGCGCGTCAAAAAGGAAGATAATGCCCTGCTTAACCGATGTTGAGAAACCCGATCTCATCAAAGCTGTCGGCCCCGACTTCGCCTTCTTCGTAGTTCTTCAGCAGCAGCCGGTCACCGCTGGCTGTTTTGAACATCGCAAAGGAGATATCGTTAAAGACAACCGCGGATTCAGTTAGGTCATCGAACGAAATTCCATCAAGGCAGATGCGGTCTACCCCAAGCTCAAAGTCGTGTATCACGACGCTGTCGTCGCCAATGCCGAACTGGAACCAGTCGCCATCAGCACCGCCTTTGACGTAGTCTTTGCCAGCGCCTGCGATGATGTAATCACGACCGGCCCCACCAATGATTTTATCTCGCGCAGCGCCGCCTTCGATCCAATCCTTGTCAGATGTGCCCCGCGTTCGATCTGAACCATCGGTCCCAAGGAAGATGTTGTCGAAGTCCTCTGGTTCGAGCGACTTCTCACTCGGATTGGTGTCATCATCTGTGGTCGGCGCAATTACATTTATAGTGGCGGTTGCCGTGGATGATCCACCTTTGCGATCATCGATTAGATAGGTAAAAGTCTCAGAGCCTTCGAAGCTAATTGAAGCGGCATATTTAAAGCCACCATTAGAGTTCAGGGACAGCGTTCCAGTGGAGACACCCTCTTGAACGCTGACGAACAGGTCATCCGCATCCGCGTCTGTTTCGTTCGCCAGCACCCCTTGTACGGTAGAGACTTCCAGGGTTTGCCCTGCAGTCACTGAATAGCTTTCGTTGCTGCCAATTGGAGCGTCGTTTACAGGGGTAACGGTCACGGATATCTGCCCGTTATCCATCCCGCCATTGCCATCATCAACCGAGTATCCAAATCTGTCAGTCCCAAAGAAATCGGGTGTGGGTACATAGGAAAATGAGCCATCGGCGGAAACAGCGGCTGTCCCGTTTGAAGCTTCCTCCGCCAAAGTGTAAGTCAGGTCATCAAGATCCGCATCGCTGGCTGTCACCTGGCCCGCAAATGTGCCGTCTTCAGCAAGAGAAATTGAGAGATCATCCGCGACAGGGTCTGCGTTTTGTCCATCGGAGGTTACAGACACAAAAATGTTCTGAATGTCCGTCAATCCACCGCTGTCCTCAACAGTGACCTCAACTTCATAAACATTGTCGGCATCTGCATCTTGCGGCGCATCGAAATCCTGCGGCTGAACAAAGCTCAATTCGCCGGTGTCTAAGTCAATACTAAAGAGGGAAGCGTCGTCACCACCCGTCAATTCATAGGTTAACCCGGAACCTTCAGTGTCGATATCGTCAATGGCGTCAACATCGATGATCGCGACTGTATTTTCCACAACGCTCATATCTGAAGCGGTGGTAATCTGCGGAGCAATCGCTGGCGCAGCGACACCGACATTAAGTGTCAACCAAGCCTCTGATAGGTTTCCTGCGCCATCTGACACCCAATATTTCACGGCCTCTTGTTCGGTAAAGTCTTCAAAGGGGCGGTAGGTTACGGTGCCGTCGCCATTGTCAAAAATCTGGCCGTGTTTGGGGGGAACAATCCCATCGAGCGAAACAACCGCTACCTCTGGATCGCTGTCATTGGCCAAAAGATTGATAGTAGTATCCCGGCCAGCAGCTGCATCTACGGTTTCGCCAATCGCTGTTGGTGCCGCCGTGTTGAGCACAACGCTGCCCATATCAACTGCGTTCTGATAGCTCGAGCCGGGACGACCCAGCGGCACGTCGTCATTCAAAAAGACTGGTGTGGAAAACTTGAATATCTCACCGATAAGGCGATCGGAGTAATAATGCTCCGCAAAGAAAATCTTTTGGCCAGAGGTCGTGGTGAAATAGCCATTGGTCTCAAGTATGTGTATGACTTGGGCACGGCTAAGATTGTAGTTGTCATCGCCTGCGGGGATCGGGGTTTGACCAAGGCTGTCCGTTTTCACACCATTGAACTCAACAGTGCGCGTGCCCGGCGTGTTATAAGCCTCGCGGTAGGTTAGTGGGCCTTGGAGGGATATGGAAACAGGCGTGGCCGCGACGTTCGCGCCGGTGATCAGACGATCATAAGTTGGGTCAAACCCGGCAATTTCGGACGCGTTGCTCCCAAGATTGGAAAGCATGGGATCGAGAAGACTTGTCTAGCCCGTGGATCTCAACCTTGCCTTCAGCAATCAGGCCACGGCTTAGCAGGGTTGGATCCCACGACGTATCAATTGCGCCATTATTGGCAAACACGATGTCCGCAGATACGCCATCTGCGATGGGATTGGCGGCTGTACCTATGGTCAGTGCGCCCGCATGATCAACAACAAGCGTGTCCACCTTCAGTTTTGTATCGGTTGCAGTCGCAAAATTCAGCGCGCCGATGACGCCAATCGAAAAAATGGATGCCTCAGAAGTTCCATCATAGGAAACATCAAGCCCTGCTGGGATGAGAACCCTTGCATTTGCTCCAGGAACTTGCCCGCCTTGCCAAGTGTTTGGATCAAACCAAGATCCACTTGAGACAGCCGCATGAGTTGCATTGGCTTGAGACACCAGTTGCATTGCCGCAGACATGCTGTGCATGGAAACCTAACTCTATATTGCCCGGGGCCGAATAATTTCGCAAAAGGTTAGCTTGTCAAATTTGCAACGGTTTTGTCCCATTATTGGCCTAAATCCGCTTATCTCGGGGCATCGGCACTGGATCTGGAAGGACATCACACAACTACTAGCCGCCACTTGAATCAGGTCGAAGGCATCAAATTGGGCGCCTTTTAAAAGGTTGACGATGCCTAGTCACGTTTTGCTTAAATGACTTGCACAAAATTGCCAATTGGGTCTACCTTTCTGAAGGCCAGAGGACATGTACGGGGGTGGTTGCAGCAGGCTAATTGGGGAAACAATAATTGGTGCGGCATGCGGCACAAAACGCCAGATCAACGAGTTGACTGCGTCAGAGCATAGCGGAAAGTTACACCAGTTTATTGAGAAAAACTCTCCGCTGGGGTGGCTAATTTACCAACATGAAAAGTAGGGATTTCACACAACGTGTCTGCAAAATAAGAGTCTTTTCGAATTGGACAATGTTCATTGATGACATTGCAGTTCAAGTAAATGGACTTAAGGCGCGGGCCTTGATCACCATGTTGATTTTGGGCGCCCCAAAACTGCTTTCACGAAAGGAAATCGCGGACACGCTTTGGCCCGCGTCCAGCCCCGACAAAGCGCGCGCATCTTTGCGCCAAACAATCTCCGAAATCAAAAGAGCAATGACGCAGTCCAAGCTTGGCACGGAGTTTTTGGAGGGTTCCGAGTTGGGTGGCGGAATCTGGAAAGTAGAAACTGAGATCGACGCAATCGACGAAGCAACCACATCATCAGATGAGATTGCAAGGATCGTCCAATTGGTGTCCAAAGAAAATCAGATATTGGCCAGCCTAGATGCGATCAGTGAGGTATTTGACGATTGGTTGATAGGCGTGCGCATGCGCATAGGCGACACCATTCAGCGTAAACTCTCATCGATTTATACATCTCCAAACGTGTCTGCTGGCATATCTATCATAGCAGCCGATGCAGCTCTTGACTTTAACGAGTATGATGAAGGTGCAGTGCGCGCAAAGATGGCAAGCTACAGTGCTTTGGATGAGAACGGTAAGGCACTTAAAATATACGCAGATTTCGTTGATCTGCTTGATGAGGAACTTGGCGCAGAACCTTCTATCAAAACCCAAGATTTGGCTGTCGAGATTAAGCTCTCGAGTGAACCACGGGCCGGGCCACAATCCTCCTCTAGAGTTGCGCCGCGCATTGGAGAGGAACCACTCTCACTCGCAGTGTTACCTTTCGAAGCCCTGGGTTCAGATCCAATGGACCGATTTGTTACTTTGGGCATATTGGATCAAGTCACTTGCTTGCTTGCGACACATAAGGTGCCTGCGGTCATTTCCAGTAATTCGACGCGCATTTATATGAATAAAGACATCCCAATTCGGGATGTTGGTGCAGAATTGGGCGTTACCTACGTCGTGACGGGATCAACCCGTTCTATTGGGAATGCAGTGTCGATTGCGGTTCAGTTGTGCGATGCTAGAACCGAACATGTTATCTGGAGTTGGATACGGACCTGCAATCGAAACGAATTGA
>CAZQMR010000036.1:4778-21418 GCA_964594465.1 uncultured Rhodobacterales bacterium | reverse complement strand
GGCGTCTTGCGGGGGCGGCACAACGGGTTGGGGCAGGGGATTTCAATGTCCGGGTCCGCGAAGAAGCCGGCGACGATGAGATCGCCATGCTAGGGCGCGCCTTCAACCGGATGACACAGCAAGTCAAAGCGCAACGCGATGCCTTGATGGATATCAATGTTGAAACGGAAAAGAGCAGCCGGTTGTTCAATTCCATTCTGACCGGTGTGTCATCAGGCGTTATTGGCCTTGATGCGCGTGGCCGGGTGGAAATGATCAACACAGCCGCAACCAAGCTTCTCGGTGTGACGCATGAGGACGCAACCGATGCGCAGCTTGCGGATATTGCGCCGGAATTTGTGAAGCTGCTGGATCAGTTAAAGGGCAAGCGGGACGATGCGGTTGTCCAAGACGTTCAAGTCAGCCGGGGCGGCATTGTTGAGAACCTGCTTGTGCGCGTGGCATCGCGCAGTTCCGCGGGTCAGCTTGAAGGCTATGTCGTGGCGTTTGACGATGTAACTGCCCTTGTTTCAGCGCAGCGTATGGCTGCCTGGGGGGATGTGGCCCGCAGGATCGCCCATGAAATCAAAAACCCGCTCACACCGATCCAACTCTCTGCGGAGCGGATGCGCCGCAAGTTCGGGCCTGCACTGGGCGACCAGCAAGAGGCGCTTGAGCAATATGCAGATGTGATCATTCGCCAGACCGAGGATTTGCGACGCATTGTTGATGAGTTCTCGAAATTTGCGCGAATGCCTGCGCCGCAACGGATTGAAGGCGATATTCTGACAAGCATCAAAGATGCGACGCTTTTGTTTCAAAATGGGCGCCAAGATATTGATGTTAAAGTCAAAATCCCGAAATCCCCGATCAATATTGAGTTTGACGGGACGATGATTGGTCAGGTTCTGAACAACCTTTTGAAAAACGCGGGCGAGGCGATTGATACCAGACTGGCGAACCATCCCGATTGGAGCGGTGATCCAGAAATCAGAGTTATAGCAAAGGTCGACCACGACGCTTTGCAGATTTCGATCCAGGACAATGGCATCGGTCTTCCGGATCAGCGCGTGCGCTTGCTGGAGCCTTATGTAACCCAACGCGACAGCGGTACAGGGTTGGGGCTTTCGATTGTTAACAAGATTGTAGAGGAGCATTCCGGTCAATTGGACCTGCTGGATGCGCCGCGTTTCAAAGGGTCATCCAAGCAGGGTGCGGAAATACGTATTACCTTGCCCGGAGTGCGATCCGCAAAAGACAGGTCCGATAGCGCCACGCAGGCGGTGGCATAAATGAGCAGCAAAACAGGCAAAACGTGTCTCAGAGCACGATCATCAGGGGAAAAACGATGAACTCGATTTTGGTAGTAGACGACGAAAAAGACATTCGCGAGCTGGTAGGGGACATCCTGCGCGACGAAGGTCATGAAGTTCGTTTAGCATGGAATGGGGAGAGCACGCTTAAAGAGCTAAACGATGCGCCCCCCGATCTGATCATTCTGGATATCTGGCTCAAGGACAGCCACATGGATGGGATTGATATTCTCAAACATGTGAAGCGCGACAATCCCGGCATTCCAGTGGTGATCATTTCCGGGCATGGCAATATCGAAATTGCGGTCGCGGCGGTCAAGCAGGGTGCTTATGACTTCATCGAAAAGCCGTTCAATATTGATCAGTTGCTGGTGGTGATCAGCCGCGCCCTTGAGACATCGCGATTGCGCCGGGAGAATGCTAATCTGCGGGTTCAGGACGTGGTCAAGACAGAGATGCTGGGGGCCTCCCCGTCCTTTAAGCAGCTCAAAAGCCAGCTTGACAAAGTCACCAAAACCAATGGTCGTATCATGCTGAGTGGCCCGTCTGGCTGCGGCAAAGAGATTGCGGCACGCTATATTCATTCACAGTCAGACCGGGCGAATGCGCCCTTTGTGTCCGTCAACTCTGCTTCGATTGAACCGGATCGTATGGAAGAAGTTCTGTTTGGGCGCGAAAGTGCAGATCGCGGGCACGAGCCGGGCTTGTTCGAGCAAGCCCATGGCGGGATTTTGTTCTTTGACGAGGTTGGCGACATGCCGCTTGGCACTCAGTCCAAAATCCTGCGGGTGCTGGTCGATCAAAGCTTTAAACGCTTGGGCGGCACGGATACTGTGCGGGTGGATGTGCGGGTAATCTCTGCCACCAATCGCGATCTGGCCCATGAGGTTGAAGCCGGCACCTTCCGTGAGGATCTGTTTCACCGCCTGAACGTCGTGCCGATCTCGGTGCCAAGCCTTGAGAACCGCCGCGATGACATTCCGATGCTGGCAAAGCATTTTTTGGAGGAACTGAACCGCGAGGTGGGCCTCAAGATGCGCACGCTCAGCGAGGAAGCGATGGCGTTTTTGCAGACCATGAGTTGGCCGGGAAATGTGCGTCAGCTCAAAAACGTGATCGAGCGGGTGCTGATCCTAGGCAATGACAACAAGGTGATTGATCCCAAAGAGTTTGGCGGAGCCACCCCGGAAGCCACACAAAGCGACAGCAATGGCGCGTCGTTGAATGCGGCCTTCTCCGGCTTGCCGCTGCGCGAAGCACGGGAGATGTTCGAGCGTGAATATCTCGTGGCGCAAATCAATCGCTTTGGCGGCAATATCTCCCGCACGGCGAATTTTGTGGGCATGGAGCGCTCAGCCCTTCACCGCAAACTGAAATCGCTTAATGTGATAACTACAGCACGCTCTGGTGCGCGTGTCGCAGAACTGGATGAAAACATGTCTGAGGCGGTGTAAGGCTGGACGCTTGAACCGAGCAGGGCGGAGACCTCGATGAAAGTGATCATTTGCGGCGCAGGGCAAGTTGGCTGGCAAATTGCGCGGCATCTATGCTCTGAGCGCAACGATGTTACCGTCGTTGATAACAATCCGGCTTTGGTGCGCAACATCACTGACACGCTGGATGTGACCGGGATCGCGGGCTTTGCCTCGCATCCTGATGTGCTGGAACGGGCAGGGGCGCGCGACGCGGATATGGTGATTGCTGCGACCTTTTCCGATGAGGTCAATATGGTCACCTGCCAAGTTGCTCATTCGGTCTTTTCAGTGCCGCGCAAGGTCGCGCGGCTTCGGGCGCAGTCCTATCTCGATGCGATTTACTCTGACTTGTACCGTCGGGATCACCTGCCGATTGATGTCGTGATTTCTCCGGAACAAGAAGTTGCGGCAGCGGCAATGAAGCGGCTTTCCGCACCCTCCGCCTTTGACACCGAAATGTTCATGGATGGCAAATTGCAGCTTTTGGGCTTGCGCTTGACCAGTGAATGCCCGGTCCTGAACACGCCCCTGCGCCAGCTCAGCGAGCTGTTTTCGACGCTTAAGGCGGTGGTCGTGGGGATCCGGCGCAGTGGCAACCTGTTTGTGCCTGATTCCAGTGACCAGTTGATGGATGGTGACGAGGTTTACGTCTTTTCTGCGGTCGAGGATGTTCCGCGCACCTTGGAAATCATGGGGCGCGAAAAAGAAGCGAGCGGTCGGGTGCTGATCGTGGGGGGCGGCAATGTGGGCCTGCGTGTTGCTCGCTCGCTGGAGACCAATATGCGTCGCGTGCGCGCGCGCGTGATCGAAAAGGACCGCACGCGCGCAGAAAATGCTGCGGATAATCTGGAGCGCACTGTTGTTTTGCACGGAGATGGCTTGGATCTGGAGCTGCTCGAAGAAGCCAATATCTCCAAAACCGATGCTGTGTTGGCGCTGACCGATGACGACAAAACCAATCTTTTGACCTGTGCGCGGGCAAAGTCTCTTGGGGTTGAGCTGACCGTTGCGCTGATCAATGATCCAACTCTGTCAGGTCTGATGGAGCCCCTGAATATTGACGCCTATATCAATCCGCGTGCGACCACAGTGTCGTCCATCCTTCGCCATATCCGGCATGGTCGCATTCGTGCGATTTATTCCGTGGGCGACACTGAAGCAGAAGTGATCGAAGCGCAAGTTCTTGGAACATCCGCCATTACCGGCAAGCGCTTGGGGGATATTGACTGGCCCAACAGCACTTTGGTTGGCGGCGTCCTGAAAGGCGGCGAGGTTCATCGCCCAAATGTCGATACATTAATTGAAGAGGGTGACGTCCTAACCGTCTTTACCGCAGCCAGCGATGTGGAGCAGGTCGAAACGCTCTTCCAAGTTTCGCTGGACTTCTTTTAAGCCGATATGATCCGCTGGGACAGCTTTCCGCTCTTTGTGTACCTGCTTGGTATCACTGGCGTTGCCATGCTGCTGCCTGCGATCCACGCGCTGAGACTTGAGCAATTCCCAGAAGCGCGGGCTTTCTTTTATTCCGGCCTTCTTACCTTGTTTGCCGCCGGGGTCGTGGCCCTTACGTTGCTCAATCAGTATTCAAACACAACCGTGCGGTCCCATCTTGTCACGCTGATTGCCTCCTACATCTTTTTGCCGCTGATTTTGGCCATCCCAATTTTGGAAGTCGCCCCTGCGACGGATGCGTTGCGGGCCTATTTTGAAATGGTCTCAAGCATGACGACCACAGGGGCTACGCTCTTTTCTGATCCTACGTCAGTGAGCGAGGTCATTCATCTTTGGCGCGCCATTGTCGCATGGCTCGGCGGGCTCTTCGCCCTGATCGCGGCACTTGCTATCATGGAGCCGCTCAATCTTGGCGGCTTTGAAATCCGCACATCCATTCATGGCGCCAAACCGACCAGCGCATTGTCACGCCACGTGCTTAGCGGGACTGAAGACCGCATCTTGCGTCAGGCCAGTATCGTTACACCGATCTATTTGGTTTTGACACTGATCCTGTCGCTTGGTTTGATCCTTCTGGGGGATCGCCCGTTTGTGGCTGCGTGTCACGCCATGAGCATCATTTCCACCAGTGGTATTTCACCGATTGGTGGGCTGGGTGCATCGCCTACGGGCTACGCCGGTGAAGCGCTCATGATGCTGTTTCTTGTCATGGCGATTTCGCACCGCATTGTGCTCGATTTTCTGCGCAAGGGCGAAACGGATTGGTTTACGCAGGATGCTGAGATCAGGCTGGCCACCACCATTGTGCTTGCCATCGGGCTTGTTCTATTTGCCCGCCATTGGTTGGCTGCCTTTGATTTTGACGCCCAAGAAGATTTTGAAAGTGCCGCCTCAGCGCTCTGGGGCACCTTGTTTACAGCCCTGTCCTTCCTCACAACGACGGGCTTTGAAAGCCGCAGTTGGGGCGGGGCACAGGGATGGTCAGGTCTTGAAACCTCCGGCGTGTTTCTGATCGGCTTGGTCGCAATCGGTGGCGGCATTGCCACGACTGCGGGCGGTGTCAAATTGCTGCGTGTCTATGCGCTTTACAAACACGGGTTGCGCGAGTTGGAAAAACTGGCCCATCCTTCATCCATTGGCGGGTCTGGCACTGTTGCGCGTCGCATCAGACGCCAAGGCGCGTTCATCGCATGGATGTTCCTGATGATCTTTGTGGTGACCTTGGCGCTTGTGATGCTTGCGCTCAGCTTGACCGGGGCAAATTTCGATGAGGCGATGCTTTTGGCGATTGCAGCTCTGAGCACAACCGGACCACTTGTGGGGTCAGTGTCCGGTGAAGCGGATGCATATGCGCTCCTGTCCCCCGCAGCTCAGGCCATATTATGTGCTGCCATGATCTTAGGCAGACTGGAGGCTCTCGCCGTCATAGCTCTGCTTAATCCGGGATATTGGCGCCAATAGTTCGAATTTGTGCAAAATAGCGGTTGAAACAGTGCGATTTGGTATTATTGGTTCAATTACAAACAATCACGAGCATCCTATGCAACGGGTGCCTTATAAAACTGAAGGCTGAAAAGAATGGCTGCCGATAAACAAAACCTACAGGATGCGTTCCTGAACAACGTGCGAAAAGCAAAAGTTCCGGTGACCGTCTTTTTGGTAAATGGTGTCAAGCTACAGGGTGTCATCACCTGGTTTGACAATTTCTGCATCTTGCTGCGCCGTGATGGCCAATCCCAATTGGTCTATAAGCACGCGATTTCGACTGTGATGCCGGCTGCGCCGATCACACTTTACGAAGGCGAAGCCGACGACTGACGATAGCGCTCTTAAGACTGCGGTTTTCCACCCGCATCTGACATCCGATCAAAATGCCCGCAATCCAGTATCCGGATTGGCGGAGGCGGTTTCGCTTGCCCAAGCGCTTAATCTCGATGTCGCCATTGAAGCCGTCGTGCCGTTGTCCGCGCCCAAACCGGGCACTTTGTTTGGCACTGGCAAAGTCGATGAAATCGGTGCTGAGATCAAAGCGAATGAGATTGAGCTGGTGTTGCTTGACGGGCCCGTGACGCCCATTCAGCAGCGAAATCTTGAGAAGGCTTGGAAGGTCAAACTGCTCGACCGCACGGGCTTGATCCTCGAAATTTTTGGCGACCGTGCCCGTACCCGCGAAGGTGTGTTGCAAGTCGATCTTGCCCATTTGACCTACCAGAAGTCGCGCCTTGTGCGCAGCTGGACCCATCTTGAACGCCAGCGCGGCGGGGGTGGCTTCATGGGCGGGCCGGGCGAGACCCAGATTGAATCTGATCGCCGCGCAATTGACGACGCCATCCTGCGCATCAAACGCCAGCTGAGCAAAGTCACCAAAACCCGCGCCATGCACCGCAAAGCGCGCAAAAAAGTGCCTTTTCCGATTGTGGCGCTGGTGGGGTATACCAATGCCGGCAAGTCGACGCTCTTTAATCGCATGACCGGTGCAGATGTTCTGGCCCAGGACATGCTCTTTGCGACACTTGATCCAACAATGCGGGCAGGGATCATGCCGGGTGGTTCTAAGGTCATTCTTTCCGATACGGTGGGGTTCATTTCCGATCTACCGACGCAGCTCGTCGCGGCCTTTCGCGCCACCTTGGAAGAGGTGATTGACGCGGATCTGATCCTACATGTCCGCGATATCTCCCATGAGGAAACCGACAGGCAATCAGAGGATGTCTTGGCGATTTTAGAGGAGCTAGGCATTGAGCTTGGCGAAGACCGCAATGTGCTTGAGGTCTGGAATAAAGCGGACCTTTTGAGCAGTGAAGAGCTTGAACGCCTGCACTCCCTTTCAGAGCGCGACGAAGACATAAAACTGGTCTCAGCGGTTGATGGAACCGGGGTCACAGACCTTCTCAATGAGATCGAAGACCGCACCAAAGATCCTATGATTTCTGAAACGCTGGAACTGGATTTCGCAGACGGAAAAGCACGGGCATGGCTGCATGAAAATGTCGACGTGACAAAAGAAATCTCCAATGAAAACGGCACAGAAGTGACTGTTCTTTGGAGCGAAAAATCCGCGTCTCAATTCCGTAAATTGTTCAAACTTGTATGATCTCTTAGACAAGTTCGCCTTGATTTGATCTCTTCGACAACAACTTTGTAATGTCTGCTTGTTAGGCCCTGTGTGTCACGGAAAACAAGGAGCCATTCATGGCCGATGATAAGAATGTCATTATCAAAAAGGTCAAGAAGGTCTCCGGCGGTGGTCATCACGGCGGTGCATGGAAAGTGGCATATGCTGACTTTGTGACGGCAATGATGGCCTTCTTTCTTCTGATGTGGCTGCTCAATGCCACGACAGAAGTGCAGCGAAAAGGCATTGCCGATTTCTTTAATCCCAACATTCCCATTCACAAATTGTCTGGCGGCGGGGATGGTCCACTCAGCGGCGATACCAGCAGTTCGCAAAACCTCACTCAGTCCGAGCGTGGCGGTTCAAAAGATCGCCCAACGGCTGAACGCAAGTCAAAGGGCGATACTGGGGTGGAGAATATTGAAGAGCAGATCGAACATGATTTGGTCAAGGACCCTAAAGTGCCTGACTACGATGGGGAGACACGCAGGCTAAAAGCACTCGCGGGCAAGTTGTTTGGGGACAGCGGCGAAAGCAACATGGAGGATGATCTCCTCAAACATATCCGCACCAAGGTCACGGATGAGGGGCTTGTCATTGAAATCGTTGATCTTGAAGGGGAGCCGTTGTTTGAAACCGGCACCGCGCGCCCAACGATCAAAATGGAAATGCTGCTTGGCATTGTGGCGTCCGTTGCTGATCTCGTGACGAACCAAATTGCGATTACCGGCCACACAACCGCCTTTGCCTTCCCGGATGACAGTTACACCAATTGGGACCTCTCATCAGATCGCGCAAATGTCTCGCGCGGCGTCATGATGGCAACAGGCCTCGATGAGACACGGTTGGAGCGCGTAACCGGCAAAGCAGACCGCGAACCGCTCGAGGAAGAGCCGACCAACCCAAGCAATCGCAGGATTGAAATCATACTCTTGCGATGACTTCGAGATGTTGTGGTCGATCACAAAAGATGCCGAGAGGCCATAGAGCCAGAAATTGGCAGATCCCCAAGAGCCGTTAGCAAACCCCAAGGTAAACACCGAATTTCCGTTAACCTTTAATTGAACAATTATAAAGTAAACCTGAATCCAAATCCGGTTAACTGGACAAGGATCAGCAATGAGAAGATTTGTTATAAACCGTGTAGGCCATTCGGTAGATGGATCTTGGAATTTGTTGGGGCGAACTCCCACGCCCGCCGTTTTGCTTTGCGGCGTCGCGCTCTTTTCAGGATGTGGCTCGACCAATACCGATGAAATCACATCGCCAGTGCGCAACATTGACTTCTCGGAAATCAGCCGAGTGTCAACCAGCCCCTTAGCCTTAACAGATGCAGTGCGGTTCGGCGTTTTAAGTTCAAGCGCCGTTGCTACCGCAGACATTGCAATGGAACAGCGCAAAAATGAAGTGGTGCTTGCAAAGGCCGCCTTTCAGCCAGAGCTCTATTTCAACCTTTCACCTTCAAGCGGGCGTTCGCTAGGGTCCGGCAGCGCTGGCCTTCGTTTCACGCTTTATGACTTTGGCGAAAGGGCAGCGCTTTTGAATGCGTCGCAGGCTGGCGTTAAGCGCTCAAATTACGAGGTTTTTGCAGAAATCGACGAAGCGGTTGAAAATACCGTACGTCGATACATCGACCTTGCGGTGGAAACCGATCAAGTGTCTGCCGCGCAATCCTACATGTCGCGCATTCGCGCACTTGAGCGCAGGGTGCAGTCGCGGGTTGAAATTGGCGCGGCATCCAGCGTTGATCTGAACGAAGTCAGGACCGCAATTCTGGAAGTGCAATCTGACATGATTGGTGCCAGAGCTGAGCTGGACTCTGCGCGTGCTGAATTAGCGTCTTTAATTGGTATTAACCCTCGGCGGGTGCTTGGCGTTGCTCAGTTGCGCGGACTCCTGCTCCAAAATGAGAACCTATCGAAACCGGCCGAAATTGAAAATTACCCTAAAGTTGCCGCGCTAATGCAACAATTGCGTGAGGACACCTATCGAAAAGATGCGCTTAAGGCGGGGTTGTTTACGAGGATCGGCCTTGCCTTAGGGATGAAAATCAACCTTGGCTCTTCCGGTCTATCCTCGGACAATGGTTTTGTCGCAGGCCTTGATATTTCGGACAGTATCTCGCTGGGTGGTGGGCGATCTGAAAAACGGGAAAACGCACAACTGGATGTCTTGGCGACAACCCGCAAGTTGGAAGAGGAAATTCGTCTCGTGCGGTTGGAGTTTCAGCAAGCACGGATAGGCCTTGCCTCAAGCGATAAACGCCTCAGACAGCAGCGCTCGGTTTTGGCGCTCAGTCGCAAAACCCGCGATCTGATGACAGAAGAATTCGAACTAGGCACCCGTTCGTTGCGCGACCTTTTGGATGCGGAAGAGCGGATATTCATCGCTCGCCAAGATCTGAACGAGGCCAGCCGCCGTATTTTGCAGGATAATTTGCGCGCTGTTATGGCTCAAAACCTTACGTCAGAGCGGCTCTATTCAGGTCCACAATGAACGCGCCGGTAAATCAATCTGTTTTTGACGCTCGCGTCGCGCAATGGTGCGCATTGGCAAAGTACCTCGCCACCTCAAGTGCACGTGGTTTTAGTGAACAAGATCTAAAGGATCAGGTTGCGCGCTTGGCGACCGAAAATGGCGCGCCCACGCTCTTGCTTGATGCGCTTGGGGACGCTCTTTCTGCAAAAATCGATTTCATTGACCTCTCAACGCTCAAAAAAGCAAGTCAGAATAAACCGACCGTTGCATGGACCAGTGACGGCGCGCCGATCCTGATTTTGGGTGCGATGCCTGCACGATCTGTCAAAATTCTTGAATTTGCTGCCGATGGAAGCCTGTCTGAGCGCATCGTTCACCGAAAATACCTGCGTTCCGAGTATCAAGCCGCGGCTCGGCTGAGTTTTGCACAACCCATGGACACAACCCAAGAGGTAAGCCGGACCGCGGAACGCAAAAAGTGGTTCTGGGGATCTGTCGCACCAATTACGCGTTCAATGACATTTCTGATCCTTGCCGCTCTGACCGGGAATGTACTTGCAGTCGGGGTGTCCCTTTTCGCGCTCCAGGTCTGGGATCGGATTATTCCGTCGCAGTCGGTAAACTCCCTTGTCGTGCTCATAATGGGCGTCGGTGTGGCGATCGTCTTTGAACTCTTGCTGCGACTGCAACGCTCTGCACTGATCGACGTTGCTGGAAAACGCGTCGATCGCTCCATCTCGGGCAAAGTTTACGCACATATGCTGCGACTGCGCAGTGACGCACGTCCTGCCAGCCTCGGATCACTTGCGGCCCAAATCCGTGAGATCATGCATATTCGCGAGGCGATTTCTTCGTCCATCTTAAGTGCTGCCATAGATCTGCCCTTCGTCGCAATTTACATCGGCATTATCTGGATGATTGGCGGTGCATTGGTCATCCCGATCCTTGCGGTTATCCCGATCGTCCTGTTCATCGGACTATGCGCACAAATTCCGTTGGGCCGGCTTGCAGTTGCGGGTCTCGAAGAAGCGTCGCAGCGCAATGGCATGATCGTTGAGTCCGTTTTGAAGGCCGACGAGATAAAGTTACAGCAGGCTGAGGCCAGCATGGAACTGCGATGGAACCGTTCAATTGAAACCGCGGCAGATATTGCAAACGCACAGAGACGGTGGCGCAATTTTCTGACTGGGTCGACCCAATCGCTCCAACAACTGGCCTATATCGGCGTAGTGGCGTTTGGCGCGATCAGCGTGATTGCCGGTGATGCAACAATGGGCCAAGTAATCGCATGTTCTATCTTGGCAAATCGGTCGATCGCGCCGCTGACGCAAGTTTCCGTTGTTTTGGGCGCATTGCAAAGCAGTTTGGTGGCAAAACGAAGCATTGATGAACTGATGGCGCGACCCAGTGATGGGCCGGATGGTGCAGCCTTGCGGCGCGACTTGCGTATGCCCGATCTTTCGTTGCGTGATGTTTCTTTTGTATATCCCGACACTGAAAAAAAGGTTCTCGACATTGCCCGGCTCGACATTCCATTTGGCACCCGCGTCGGGATCATTGGCCAAATCGGGTCTGGAAAATCGACGTTATTGCGCCTGTTTTCCGGGCTTATCGTCCCAGTGGAGGGAAAAGTTCTCATAAACGGTGCGGATTTTGAAGGCCTCGCAACAGAAGACTTACGAAAATCCATCGGGTTTCAAGCCCAAGCGGCGAGCCTGTTTCGCGGATCTCTTCGTGACAATTTGCGGATCGCAAAACCATCAGCAAGCGATGATGACATTGCACGTGCCTGCGGGATCTCTGGAGCGCTTGATTTTATTAGCAAACATCCGCTCGGTTTAGATTTGATGATCAATGAGGCGGGTGCAGGACTGTCTGACGGCCAGCGGCAATGTTTGCTCTTGGCTCGGCTTGTTCTGCGGCGCCCAGATGTTCTTTTGCTGGATGAACCAACAGCTTCGATGGATGAGGACAAAGAGGGAGAGTTTGTACGCTCGGTCGACACATGGGCGGGGCAAAACACCCTTGTTATTACAACTCACCGGATGCGGTTGTTGAGCCTGTGTGATCGGATAATCGTCATGAAAGAGGGGCGCATCGCGATGGATGGTCCACGCGATGAGATTTTGGATCGGCTGAAGAACAGGACAAAAGAAGATGCATAATGGATCTACACTTGAAGCAGACACAGGTCCTGTCGGTCGAAAACATCAGTTGATTATTGTCTCGATCGCAGTGTGTCTGATCTTGTTTTTAACCTGGGCAATGCATTTTAGCCTGGACGAAGTTGCGGTGGGGGATGGTCGGGTGATCCCATCGTCCCAAACTCAGTTGGTTCAAAGTGTCCGTGGCGGACGGGTCACGCAATTGCTGGCAACTGAAGGAGATATGGTTGCTGCAGGCGCATTGCTTGCGGTGCTTGACACAACGGAATTGGAAGCGGAAATCGCCGAAATTGAGGCTGATCTGGAAAATGAACGCGGCCAACAAGAGGTGTTAACCAGCCTACTGCGCGGAGACAAAGTTCTGACATTCCGCAGCGATAAGCTCTTACCGCCCCAGTTGGCACTAGAGAAAATTGCGCTGTTTGAAGAAATGCGTCTAACGCAACAGTTGGCATTGGCAGATATTGAGGCCGAGCAGGTGCTTTTGCGCGCGGAAGAGGAAATTTTTGCCCGTGCGTCACGCTCCGGTGGTGGCGCCGAAATTGAGCGACTGCGTTTGCAACAAAAGATCGCAGGGACGCAAACGCGATTAAATACACAGCGTCAAACATATGCGCGAAACTTGCGGCTGGATTTGGACGAGGTTAATCGCGCCGTAGAACAAATGCGCATCCGCCTGTCAGCATTAAAAGATACCCGTGCTGGAAGTGAGTTACGCTCCCCGCGGGCCGGGATCGTTCAGGAAATTCTGGTTAGTACAGCGGGAGGCGGGGTTTTGCCGCCAAATGGGACTGTGATGAAGATCGTTCCACTAGAAGATCGGCTTTTGATAGAGGCGCGGTTTAGCCCACGCGACATCGCTTTCATTGCCCCCGGGCAGACGGCGCAAATCAAGGTTTCTGCCTATGACCATTCTATCTTTGGCAATCTAGAAGCACAGGTTTTGCGGGTCTCGCCAGACTCGTTTCAAGATGAATTGAACCAAGGTGCCTTTTACTTTGCGGTCACACTGGAATCGTCTCGCACCCATTTCACTGCCCAAGACGGGCAGGATTTACCCATAACGCCGGGTATGGTTGCCACTGCTGAAATCCAAACCGGTCATCGCACCATTCTCAGCTACCTTCTGAAACCACTCAGCAAGGCCAGCTTGGCTCTACGTGAACGATAAGCTTGGCCGATTTGGCATTGCGGCTGTAGTGTGAAAAGGGCCCCCAAACGATTTGGGAACCCTTGTTAACGTATGCTGTTTACACTGAGATTTGATCATTTGCAGCCAACATTGCCAGATCGGAATTGACCTCCTCCAATACGGCCGCTGTGATCGACACGTCATCCGATTGCATGCTAGCGTCGCTTTCCGACGGCTCTCCAGTCACCATTTCAGTTTCAGGCCCAAGATCAATATTTCCGGCCGGCTCCGGATTTAGGATCGATAGGTCGATCTGATCATCCACATTGAGGCTGAACTCCATCGTACTGGCCTCAGTTTCATCAACATCGTCGATGCCTGCAAAGCTGAGTTGCCCATCCGCATCCTCAAAATCAAGCGGCGCAGCTGCTGACATCTCTGGTAAACTAGCACTGCTTGGGCCAATGGCGGGCGCGGGCGGGGCTACACCGGGTGCCGGAATTGGACCAGAACTCATGACGCCAGTGTAGCTTCCATCCCAATCTGAAACCCAGCTAACAACAAAACTGTGGTTGCTGGAATTGTAATCGACATCAAGGTTGTCCCAGTCAAAAACGGTTTTTCCCGATAGGCCATCGTTGGTATCTCCAACAACCGCGATTTCTGCTGTCAGCGGGGCACCGTTTGAGTTGTAAATTCGGTAATTGATACCCATGTCACCCGTATAACCATCGCCCCAAACCGCAACAAAGTTGCCGTTTCCGATGGCTTCGATTACGGGTGGCCCAATGTAGAATTGGTCCGCAGTTTGTGAGATTTGAATATCTGAAGCCACTTCAAACCCAGATTGGTTCGGAGCGAAACTAGGATCGATAATCGAGAACATGGGACGATCTTGACCACTCTCAGATGTCGATCTGACAAATCCAACGACCAGTTTTCCATCGGACAACTCTTGCAAAACGAAGTTGTCCATATCGTAACTGTTGTACCCATCGACTGCTAAGTTACCGACCTGGAATTCATCCGTAGAGACAGTACCATCCGCCTCCATGATCCGTCCTTGAAGGGTTGCTGAGCTGCTGTTGTCGTAAATTCCATTTTTCATCCAAACTGCTGCCCAGCGACCGTCTGCCATCGCAGTAATGGCTGCAGGTGATTCATAAGTCGTTGTGTCGTTTTGCTGAATTTCAGCGTCAGACATCAAAACTGTGCCCGTTGGGCTTAAAATCGAATAGATGGGTTCGTCATAACCAGGTTCCAGAGTTTGGCGAACATAGCTGACAACAACGTTTCCACCCGTCAGTCGGGTCACAACCATGTTGTCCAAATCGTACCCATCGTAGCCATCAACCGCGTTGGATCCAATTGAGAATTCTGTTCCTATCGGTGCGCCGTCTTGATCAAAAATGCGACCTTGGACCGCCATAGATGAGTCATCGTTGATGCCGTTCTTAGACCAAACAAAAAGAATGTTGCCATTGTCGAGAACCGTCGCAATCGGCGGGGATTCATAAATAGTGCTGTCGTTGCTTTGAGTTTCAACATTTGCGATCACGATGAAGCCAGGGGCGCTTGGCGCCACCGAAGGATCAATTATCGAAAACACCGGTTCGATGTTGCCTGGTTCAGACAAGTTTCTCGCGTAGCTCAGAAGCACATTGCCATTTTGCAGCTGATCGATATCCAGCATGTCCCAGTCAAAGTGGCCCAGACCTTCAATTGCCCACAGAGAATCCAGCGAAAATTGGCTTGTTGCTGCAGATCCATCTGCATTGTAAATGCGCCCTTGCAAGATCATGTCAGGGTCATAGGCGGACGCGCCATCGTTGCTCCAAATGTGAAGGACTCGACCGTCGTCCATCACAAGCGTTTTTGGCGGTGACTGATAACCACCTGTGTCGGTATTGATCTGCGTTGGCGTGCCTGAGCTGCCCACGCCATTGGTCACCGTTTCGGTTGTTGGCGCACTTGCGTTTCCGCCTGGGTCGGTTTGGATGGCCGTGATGACAGACCCATCGTCTGGCATCGGTGAGAGCGTCGTGCTCCAGCTGCCATCAGGCTGCACGGTTGCCGTGCCAATTGGGTCGCCATTCTCGTCGGTCACATCCACAACCGCACCCGGCTCCCCAGTCCCCGTCGCCGAAGGCCCAACCGAGGGGTTGATAACTGGCGCCGTGGGTGCGCCCGGAACATAGTCAATGGTTTCGCTGGCCGGAAGGCTCTCATTGCCTGCCGGGTCTGTTTGGATTGCCTCTATGTCGGAGCCATCCGCAGGTGTTGGCGCGAGCGGCGTGGTCCAACTGCCATCGGGTTGCACCGTTGCTGTGCCAATCACTGCGTTTGCCGCGTCTCGCACCTCGACAGTTGCACCGGGTTCGCCGGTACCGCTTGCGGTGCTGCCATCTGATGGGCTTATGCTTGGCGCGTTCGGGATGCCTGGGCTGTAATCAACCGGTGTTGTTGCTGGCGCACTGTCGTTTGAGCCCAAAGCCATCTGCACAGCGGTGACATTTGAGCCATCCGCAGGTGTTGGCGCGAGCGGTGTTGTCCAACTGCCATCGGGTTGCACAGTTGCCGTGCCAATCACGGCATTTGCTGCGTCGCGAACCTCAACAGTTGCACCGGGTTCGCCCGAACCGCTGGCGGTGCTGCCATCGGTCGGATTAAGACCCGGCGTTGGGAGGGTATCTGCTGCATAATCCACCGTAACAGTGGCAAGCGGGCTTGCGTTCCCTGCTGGATCTGTCTGGCCTGCATTGATCGCAGAACCATCGGCAGGCACAGGCGAAAGCGGCGTGGTCCAACTGCCATCGGGCTGCACGGTGGCAGTGCCGACCACAGCGGCGCCCGCATCGGTGATCTCCACTGCGGCACCCGGCTCGCCTGTGCCGCTGGCGGTGCTGCCATCGGATGGATCGAGGCTGGGTGCAGAGGGTGCGCCTGGCATATAGTCAATGGTTACACTGGCCGGAGGGCTGTCATTTCCGGCTGGGTCAGTTTGGATTGCATCGATATCCGTGCCGTCGGCTGGGGTTGGCGACAGCAGCGAAATCCAGCTTCCATCGGGCTGTACTACGGCGCCACCAATTGTCGTATTGGTGCTGTCGGTAACAGTAACCACACTGTCCGGCTCGCCTGTGCCATAGGCGAGACTGCCGTCCGACGGATTGATGGTTGGGGCGGCTGGCGCCCCTGCGGCGTAGTCGACGGTCTCGATGACGGGCGAGCTTTCGTTGCCCGCCGGATCGGTTTGGGTCGCAGAAATGTCAGAACCGTCTGCCGGAGTTGGCGAAAGAGCGGTGCTCCAACTGCCATCTGGAAAGACAGTGGCCATGCCGATAACTGCGTTGGATGCGTCGGTGATCTCGACCATGGCACCAGGTTCACCTGTGCCACTCGCTGTGCTGCCATCGGTTGGGTTGAGCCCAGGCAAGCCAGGCGCGCCCGGAACATAGTCGATCGTCTGATTTGCCGGCGCACTTGCGTTTCCGCCTGGGTCGGTTTGGATGGCCGTGATGACAGACCCAT
>CAZQMR010000036.1:0-4678 GCA_964594465.1 uncultured Rhodobacterales bacterium | reverse complement strand
ATCCACAACCGCACCCGGCTCCCCAGTCCCCGTCGCCGAAGGCCCAACCGAGGGGGCGATGATTGGGGGTAGCAATGTTGCTGTATCAACAGTCTCACTTACCGGACTACTTTCATTGCCCGCTGGATCAGTCTGGGTTGCCGTTATTACAGATCCATCGGCTGGAACTGGTTGCAGTGAAGTGCCCCAACTGCCATCCGGCTCTACCAAAGCTGTCCCAATTTCTGTGTTAGATGCATCTCTAACCGAAACCATGGCACCAGGCTCGCCGCTGCCGAATGCGGCGGATCCATCGGTTGGGTTCATAATGGGTTCGTTGGGGGTGCCTGGAACGTAATCTACTGCTTGAGTGACTGGTGTACTCGCATTTCCTGCCGGATCGGTCTGAATGGCTTCGATTAACGAGCCATCGGTTGGAACTGGCGACAAAATTGCCGTCCAACTTCCATCTGGGGCAACTGTCGCAGTTCCGATGGGATTACCATCGTCATCTGAAATGCTAATCGTGGCACCGACTTCACCGGAGCCATCTGCCGTTTGACCGTCGCTGGGGTTCAGCGTTGGAGCACTTGGTGCGCCGGGATTGTAGTCGATGGTTTGAGTGTCATATTCACTCTCTTGGCCACCGATATTGCTTTGACTCGCGGAAATTTGTGATCCGTCGTCTGGAACTGGCGATAGAGAGGTGCTCCAACTTCCGTCAGGTTGCACGACCGCCGCGCCAATTGCTGCGCCAAGATCGTTTTCAACCGTCACAATCGCGCCTGGCTCGCCCGTGCCAGAGGCGGTTGTGCCGTCGCTTGATGCAAGCATAGGTGCCTCGGGTGTTTCGGGCACGCCTGCGTCAACCGTCCGGGTGTTTGGGGCGCTTTCATTGCCGGATGGATCAGTTTGAACCGCACTGACTGTCTCACCGTCCGCCGGGGTTGGCGAGAGCGCTGTGCTCCAACTGCCATCAGGTTGAACTGTTGCGGTTCCAATGACCCCACCTGATGGATCAGTCACAGTCACCATAGCGCCCGGTTCGCCAGTTCCAGAAGCGGAACTACCGTTGGTTGGATTGAGATTGGGCGCGAGAGGCGTGCCGGGGGTGTAGTCCACGGTTTCGCTGGTTGGTGCGCTTTGGTTGCCAGCAGGATCGCTTTGAGTGACCGAGATCGCGGAGCCATCCGCAGGCATAGGGGAAAGAGGAGCGCTCCAACTTCCATCCGGTTGGACTGTTGCAGTTCCGATCACTGCACCAGACGCATTCTCAACTTCTACGGTTGCACCGGCTTCACCAGTGCCTGATGCAGTAGACCCATCACTGGGGTTCACAACAGGTGCCGCGGGTGCGTCACTATCTGCTCCAGCGATGACTTGAGTGGTAGGGTCACTTTCGTTTCCTGCAGGATCTGATTGAGTGACTGTTATTGTTGAACCATCGCCAGCAGTTGGGAGCAACGGTGTGGACCAACTTCCATCTGGTGCGACTGTTGCAGTGCCAATGACAGTACCTGAATTGTCCGTAACCTCCACAACGGCGCCTGGCTCGCCTGTGCCTGAGGCGCTTGTGCCGTCACTGGTGTCAAGGCCGGGCATAGCTGGCGCACCTGGGACATAGTCAACCGTTTCAGATAACGGGCCAAAGGTGCTTCCTGATGCATAGGTTTGCAGAGCACTGATCACTGATCCGTCAGGTGGGGTCGGGGACAAAGACGTGCTCCAGCTGCCATCCGGGGACACGACTGTTGCGCCGATTTCTGTACCACCGGAATCTGTTACGGCAACAGATGCTCCGGGCTCACCCGTACCAGCGACCATACTGCCATCGCTTTGATCCATTGTCAGTGGCGCCATGCCTGCCACGAAGTTGAATCCCACAGATGGATCACTCACATTGCCTGAACCGTCGCGCGCCGTGGCAGTAACGGTCCCATCTCCTTGAGGCATAGAACTGGTTACACTGAAGTCACCGTTAGCATCGGCGACATCTTCCTCTTCAGAGCCATCCGGAAACTCAACGGTCACAATTGATCCAGCTTCTGCAGTCCCGGTCACTGTCAAGGTGCCATCCGGCTCGGCTACAGCTGCAGCAATCTCAGGTGCGTCGGGTGCCAAGGAGTCATTGACGACAACTTGCACCATCGAAGTCGCTGTGCCGCCATCTTCATCCACAATATTGATGTAAACCATTCCGCTGCCCTGCGGACGGCTACTGGTCGCTGCAAATCCACCGTGATTGGGGTCAGCGGTTGTCATGACACCTTCCCCATCGGGGAAGACCACCTCAACTTCAGCTGAAGCGGGGGCAACGCCGTTAACCACCATAAGACCATTCACAGTGTCCGTTGAGGTTATGGTCGCAGGATCCGTCGTGCCGTTAGCCCCATCTGCCCAGAGCGACCATGCTACCAAGCCGGAGGCAATTGAGGTGGCAAGCATAGTATCCAATCCAGAAAAGACACCTACTGGCGCGGCAACTTGCGCGTAATAGCCTACCAATTCGATGATCTCGCCATTGGAAAGCGTCAGAACCATCGTGTCGCCGACACGGTTCATTTGAACAATCATGCTCTTGTCAAAGCCCAAGCTGATATTCGTGATCCCTGGCTCGACCGAGTAAGTGGCCGACTTTGGGGCGTTGATTGTCAGGTTTGCAGACGTTTCAGAAATGTCGATCAAGTTTGTTTGGGTCGAGCTCATGTCTTGCATAGCTGATATCCTCATGGTGCAAATTGGGGCATTTGGCTAAGCTTCTGCACGAACAGGGTTAACATCTGCTTTCTGAAACAAGAGTTGTTAAAGCGAGACAGCGATGCCGGTTCCGTCACACCGTTTAACCCAGTTTCACAAACAAAACTGGCCCGAGTTTCTGCGACCACCACCTCTGTGTCCTCAAAATCGGGCTTGTTCTAAGAGCAACTCACTCACAGAAACTACCAATGCGTCTGGCTTGGTTGGTGGTACAAATTGGCGATGGGGTCGCGAAAAAATATGACCATTATAACTGCCACAGCGATTTAAACCGTTTCACAATCCTCTCGCGTCGCCATGTTGGTAAAGGGGAATCCTCGGGTCGCACAGACGCGGGGGCCGATCCCCGGTAACCATACTCGGGGCAAGTTTACGGCTATTCCACATTCTCAGAACGGGACAGAATCGACCTGGTTAATTATGTGAAATCGCTCTGAACGGGTCCAATTAGGACCGAAACAAGGCGGACGCCAATTGCAGCCCCCTTTTTTTTGTGCGTTGACCATCTTCGAGCCACGAATTGGCGATCTAAATTCCTAAAACTTGCACGATCACTTCGTATCCTAGTATGGCACGAATTCGGGACGTTTTTGCTAAAAACTCGTCACAAACCAACATCAAAAAATCTCCTCAATGCAGCCAACTGTTTTGGTTGCTTAAGTTTGTTGTTCCGGGAGCCCAATTCTCCCCCCCTGCGCTGAACCTGTTTGTAACGCCAGCGCACCGGGCCCTCGGGATGTTTCGTAGCTTGCGCAGCGTTTGCGCGTGTAAATAAAAGGGCATTCCCCATGAATACCAATGAGACCACGGCATCCAGCCAAGACGTCATTATCATCGAAGCCGAAGACATGAGCCGCGACGATTATCGGATCATTCAAAACAGTGAAGCTTCAGGTGGTGCTTTCGCTCAGATCAGAGGCAGTGACGGTACGTTGACCACCGGTTTCGACGGTCCATCCGGCACATAAAACGTCGACCTCTCTATCAAAGGCGAGAGAGATGGTAAGTCTACTGTCAATGTTCTGGTCAATGGCGTTCAGGTTGGCTCTGTTTATCTTGATCGCGAAACAGAGAAGTTTGAAGTCTTCACGCTTGAAGGTATCGAGCTGAATGAAGGCGACACAATTGAACTTGAATGTCTGCGCGACGACGGCGAGATGGTGCGCATCGACAACATCAAGCTTTACAGTGTAGATCAAGCTGTTGCGACTGACACCGAAGCGGAAACCGTTGCTGAAGAAGAAACGGTTACCCAAGACGAAACCGTTGTTGAAGACGAAACGGTTGTTGAAGACGAACCGGTTGTTGAAGACGAACCGGTTGTCGAAGACGAAACAGATGCCGACGAGGAAGCGGTTGCCGAAAACGAAACAGATGCCGACGAGGACGCTGTTGTTGAAGGTAACACAGTTATCGCTTCAGAAAATTTCGAAGGCGGTGCAACTGGTTGGTCAGACAACAACACTGAGCAAGAAGATAACGGCAACGCTTATCTTGGTGGCTTCGGCGAGGAAAGCAGCGTTGACACGACCAAGACATTCGACATTCCTGCAAATGCCGGGAAAGTTGAAATCTCCTTTGATTTCCTCGAAATAGACAGTTGGGACGACGAAGACTTCACAATCGTCATCAACGGTGAGTCCTACTCTCTGGGTTCCTTTAACTGGACCGACGACGAAGACGGCTACGAGCTTGATCTTGGCAATGGCATCACAGCCGTCAAATCGGATTCAGTTGACATTGATGACATTGGAAGCTCGGGCCGAAGCTGGCTTGATCACGACAATGCGCACAGCTTCACGATCACCATTCAGAACCCAACAGAGCAGCTTGAGATCGGCTTTGACAGCGACCTTAATCAAAGCAGTTCGGACGAAAGCTGGGGGGTCGACAATCTGACGATCACTGCATTCGGTCAGGGCGACGATTTTGAACCTGATCT
>CAZQMR010000035.1:0-22985 GCA_964594465.1 uncultured Rhodobacterales bacterium | reverse complement strand
TTTGAATCCAGCCAGAACGAAATCTCCTCTGCCGTACAAGAGGCTCTCTCGGATGCGAGCATGTCGCAAACAGCAATTATGACCAAATCAATGGCTGATGTTGTGACCATCGTAGAGACGTTCTGCTCAGCCATCGCGCCCACCTTCGCGAAATCCGGGCTTGGCGCTGAACTTGGTACGGTGCTGGAAGCTGCCTTAAAAGATGCCTCCGCGCATCAAATCACCGTGTCCCATTCTGCGCCCGACGAGAAAACTGTCAAAGAACTGATCAGCGATCAGATGACAGGTATCAAATTATCAGCGGATCAAACCCTGTCCCAAGGGCAAATCCATGTGGGCTGGGACAATGGATTTTCAAGCTTGGATACGACCGAAACCATCGCCCGCGCCATGCTAAAAATCTCAAACTTTTCCAACATGATTAATCAACAAGAAGAAGATGTTCACAATGACCGAAGAAACGCCTCCACAGCTTGAACACGCAGCGGATTCTGAAAATGAGCAAGGCGGTGGACGTGGCTCTGCTGTTATGGGCCTGCCGGTTGAGGTTTTGATCTCAGTTGGCCGTGCGAGGCCGATGGTTGCAGATTTGGTGAAACTCAGACGCGATTCCGTGCTCCCGCTGGACAGCAAAATTGATGATCCTGTCGAAATGTTCATTGGCGACCGCCTCATCGCGCGAGGCGAATTGCAGGAAATGGGAGACGACACGGGTCGGCTTGCCGTTCGCCTAACCGAAGTTGCTGATTTGACCGGCAGTGTCTGACACAAAGACCATATTCTCTGCACTCTTCGTAATCGCCCTGATGATCCCGTCGATTGCGGGCGCGCAAGCCGTGTCGGTCGATCTTGGCGGCGACGGCTCACTCAGCGTGCGCACGGTTCAGCTGTTTGCCCTGATCACTGTGCTCAGCCTCGCGCCGGGGATTGCGATTATGCTCACCTGTTTCCCCTTTATGGTGACCGTCCTGTCAATCCTGCGTCAAGCCATTGGGGTGCAACAAGCGCCACCAAACATGATGATCGTTTCTCTCGCATTGTTTCTGACGTATTTTGTCATGGAGCCGGTTTTTACAACGGCCTGGAATGAAGGCATAAGTCCCCTGATTGATGGGCAGATCGAAGTAGAACCCGCCTTCAACCTGACCCTTGCTCCGTTTCGCGAATTTATGCTCTCGCGCATAGATCCAACCACAATTGAAGCCCTCATAAGCGCGCGCGGCGGGGATTTGCCCGACACCACCGAACAGGTTCCCCTTTCGCTCGTTATCCCCAGCTTTCTTTTGAGCGAAATTCAGCGCGGTTTTGAGGTTGGTTTTCTGGTATTTTTACCTTTTTTGATCATTGATTTGGTAGTGGCTGCAATATTGATGTCTATGGGTATGATGATGGTTCCTCCTGCGATCGTGTCACTTCCGTTTAAGCTCGCGTTCTTTGTGATTGCGGATGGTTGGTCGCTTTTGGCTGGTGCCTTGGTACGGAGTTACGGAACATGACAGAACTCGTACCCTTTGGCGGGGACGCCGCAGTTGCACAGCAAGCAGGTACAGCCATTTCTGGCGAGATCTCGGCGGATGATCAGGGTCTGACAGAAGTGGAAAAGGCTGCGATTGTGCTGGCAGCGATTGGCCCTGATGCTGCGTCTGATTTTCTCAAAGGAATGTCAGAAAATAACCTGCGCAGATTTGCCAAAGCTTATGCACGTTTTGAGAAAATCTCGCCCGAGTTGTTGGAGCTTGCGATTTCCGACTTTATGGAAACGCTGGGGGACGAAAATCAGGTCAAAGGCGGCATTCACGGCGCACGCAAAATTCTGGGTTCCGTATTGGAACCCGGCTCGTTTGTGTCAATCATGGCAGATGTTGAAGGGCCGGGAAAATCTTCTGTTTGGGACAAGCTATCGGACTGCTCTGATGTCGCGGTTGCTGCATTCCTGGAGCGCGAGCACCCGCAAACTGCAGCTGTTGTCATTACAGAAATACGTGCCGAGCGGGCTGCCAAAATCCTAGAGCGCATGGACCCGGAATTTGCACAACAAACCGTGTTCCGCTTGTCTCGCATGCCGACGCTCGAAAAATCTGTGTTGGAGGCCGTGAAACAAGTGATCGAACGCGATTTCCTTGCCGCCATCCAGAAAGAGTTGGCAACACGCAAACCGGCCAATGTCATTGGCTCACTGATGAACAACGTGTCTGCCGAGAGCCGCGACAGTTTCCTGGCAAATCTGGAAGAGAAAGAGCCAGAACTTACGTCCGAAGTTCTGCGCGTCATGTTTACATTCACAGACATCGTGGATCGCGTTCAGCCAAGAGACGTGTCTGTTGTGACCCGTTCTGTGGAAGAGGATGTGCTGATGACAGCGCTCAAGTCCGCGCTCACGACAGGCATTCCAACAGCCGAGTTCATGTTGTCAAATCTACCCAAGCGCCTTGCCGAGCGTTTGCGCGAAGACCTGGCTGCGATGCAAGATGTCAAGCTCAAGGATGGCGAGACCTCACAGGCCGAGATCATCCGCGCCATTCAAGATCTGGAGAAGAAGGGAGAGATCGAACTTATCGAGGCAGACGAGGACTGAGTTGGGGCCCATTAGCCGATTGGCCTAGTGCCTTGGTGCGGTCGAGAAGACTCGAACTTCCACGGGTGTTACCCCACAGCGACCTCAACGCTGCGCGTCTACCAATTCCGCCACGACCGCACGTCCTGACAAGGTCGGCATCGTATAGCGAAGGGTTTGTGACTTGTGAAGTGCCAAGCGTGACCAATTCAAAAAAAAACCGACGAACCTCGGTCCGCCGGTTTTCTGCGGTCTAATCTGGATCAATTGTTGGTTGCAGCGGGCATTTGAAAATTGCCCAGAGCGGACGCCGGGGTCACTGGCGCTGTGAGCGTCCCTGCCCCGCCTCCAAGCTGCGCTGCGGCTGTTTTCAACAGCACCGGTCGCTGCGCATTGCCGGGATTAGCAATTGCATTCGCGCCCTGCTCAAGCGCAAAAACGGCCGTGTTGTACCAATTTACGGCGCGATCAGTGCGCGCGGCCGTTCCAAACCCGTTCAGGATATGGTGACCAAGCAATTCGCCGTAAGCTGTTTCGCCCAAACCAACCAAGACCAGGGCTGAGGCAAGTGCGACCTCCGTGTTGTCAATCCGATAGCCAAGCCCCAGGCAAACCTTGGAATTGGCTGCCAACGCTGCTGGGTTCATGCCCGTATCCGCCACAAAGGCCTGAAGGTCAGCCGTAGATTCAGCCACCGATTTGGCGCCAATCGCATTGATGAAGGGGCGCATAGCCGGCGCAAAAGATTCGCACTGAGATTGGATTTGGTTTGCGTTAACACCTTGTGCGGCAGCCAGCATTTGCTCGCTTTCATTGATGATATAGGTGCGCGCCAAACAGAACTGCTCGTCCAATGCAAACATTGGATCGCTCAAATTGGAGACATTCACAAAACCACCATTGGTATTCGTGACCAGTGAGGTGCGATTGCAGTGATTGGCCATCGACGCTTCTTTGGGTGTGCCCAAGAAATTCAAAGCACTCAGCCCCGTTTGCGCGCCGCTGCCGTCATTGCCTTGAATAGCGGTTGCGCCGGATTGCGTATTTGCAACCACTTGGGTCGTAGGGTTTTGCTGTGCGGGTTGCTGAACCAAGGGTTGCGGTGTGGTCACAACCAATTGCTGCTGTGGCACAGCCTGCGGAACAACAGGCGCCAGTGCCATCACACCGGCTTGATTTTGCTGGCGAAATGATGCCAAGAGTTGCTGGCTTCCGGGTTGTCCGCTCGCAGTGCCGCGATGATAGGAGGACACCAAAAACGCCCGCTCATGCTCCTGAATGTACCCGGTTGCTGGGAAGCCCATTGACGCCTGATATCGCGCAACAGCGGCCCTTGTGCCACGACCGACAACACCATCTGGCGATCCCGCGCCGTAGCCGAAATAGTTCAATGAGGTTTGCATTTCGCGATTGCTGGAGCGCGCTGCGATGTTTGCACGACATTTCGGACCACAGGTTGTTGTGCGTCTGACCGTCTTGCGCCGCTTGTTTTTGCTGGCTTCGTTGACGATTGCACCACCGATAATGCCGCCGACGATACCACCAACAAAGCCACTATCTGCAGAGGCCCTTTCGATCGGCACGAACAACATTGAAACCGAAATTGCGACAGAAAGGAGGGACTTTCTGATCATGATATTCTCCTAAAAATTGAATCTAATAAGAGCACCATATATCGATTCGTGTCATTTTCGAGGCTCAAACTGGTGAGTAAGCCAAAATTTGCTTCTTTTGAGGTGAGCGATTAGGGGAAACAAATTGTCAGGCAGTAAACGGAATGCGCAATGGTAGAATGGCTCATAAGTGACGCCCCGGTCCCCTACCTTGATGCGGTGGCTTCGATGGAGGCCCATGTGGATGCGATGGTCCGTGGCGACGCAGGCGAGCGCATTTGGCTATTGGAGCACCCACCGCTTTACACCGCTGGCACATCCGCAAATCCACGTGACTTGGTTGCGCCAGATCGGTTTAATGTTTTTGAGACCAAACGTGGCGGGCAATATACCTATCACGGGCCAGGACAGCGCATTGCCTATGTGATGCTTGATTTGAACACACGCGGGCGGGATGTGCGAAGATTTGTCAAAAGCTTAGAAACATGGGTGATTTCCACGCTCTCAGACTTCGGTGTGCATGGCGAAATTCGCGACGGACGGGTTGGGGTATGGGTAGAGCGCCCGGAAAAACCGCCCTACCGGTCGGGTCAGCCGCGCGAAGATAAAATCGCGGCTATCGGCATTCGGTTGCGCAAATGGATCAGTTTTCACGGCATCTCGGTCAATGTGGAGCCAGAGCTGAGCCATTACGAGGGAATCGTGCCCTGCGGAATTTCGGAGTTTGGCGTTACATCTCTTGTTGATCTCGGCGTTCCTGTCGCAATGACCGACCTTGATATCGCCCTCAAAAGGCAATTTGCTCAAAATATTGGCGAAACCTGAGAAAACCGACATTGTTTTTGGCTTATTCGCACAGAATCTTTGCTTGGTATCATATTATTAAAACCTGAATTTTATTGCCTGCGGCGAACGTGACAATTGAGCCTTCGCAAGAATGCGCGTACACCACGTCCCAAACGAATCTCCTGAGCGTGCTGCGTGCCAGCGCGTTCTACAACCAGAGCACGGAGACGCACATGGCAGACGCCGCAGTTCACGCGCATGACGAGCACCACAAGGTGGGCTTTTTCACGCGCTGGTTCATGTCCACGAACCACAAAGATATTGGTATTCTCTACCTCTTCACAGCGGCCCTATTGGGTTTTGTATCGGTGTGTTTCACCGTTTACATGCGCTTGGAGCTTATGGAGCCCGGCGTTCAGTACATGTTGCTGGATGGCGAGCCAAACGGTCACCTTTGGAACGTGATGATCACGGGCCACGGCATCCTGATGATGTTCTTCGTGGTTATTCCGGCGCTTTTTGGCGGGTTTGGTAACTATTTCATGCCGCTGATGATTGGCGCGCCGGATATGGCGTTCCCGCGGATGAATAACCTGTCCTACTGGATGTATGTGACCGGCTCCACCCTTGCGGTGCTGTCGATTGTGACGCCGGGCGGCAACGGACAGCTTGGTTCGGGCGTTGGCTGGGTGCTTTATGCGCCGCTATCCACGCGCGAAGCCGGTATGTCGATGGATTTCGCGATTTTCGCGGTCCATGTGTCGGGTGCATCGTCGATTTTGGGCGCGATCAACATGATCACGACCTTCCTCAACATGCGCGCACCGGGCATGACCCTGCACAAAACACCTTTGTTTGCTTGGTCGATCTTCGTCACAGCCTTCCTGATCCTGCTCTCCCTGCCGGTTCTGGCTGGTGCGATCACGATGCTTCTGACAGACCGTAACTTTGGAACAACCTTCTTTGATCCAGCAGGCGGGGGCGATCCGGTTCTTTACCAGCACCTTCTCTGGTTCTTTGGCCACCCTGAAGTTTACATGATCATCGTGCCAGGCTTTGGCATTGTGAGCCATGTCATCTCGACCTTCTCCAAGAAGCCGATCTTTGGCTATCTTCCGATGGTTTACGCGATGGTTGGCATTGGTGTTCTGGGCTTCGTTGTCTGGGCGCACCACATGTACACAGTCGGCATGTCCGTCACCCAGCAGGCTTACTTCATGCTCGCAACCATGGTGATTGCGGTGCCAACCGGCATCAAGATCTTCTCATGGATCGCAACGATGTGGGGCGGCTCTATTGAGTTCAAAACGCCAATGCTCTGGGCATTTGGCTTCTTGTTCCTCTTCACCGTTGGTGGTGTAACGGGCATCGTGCTCAGCCAGGCTGGCATCGACCGCGCCTATCACGACACCTACTATGTTGTGGCGCATTTCCACTACGTGATGAGCCTTGGCGCTGTGTTCTGTATCTTTGCAGGCATCTACTACTGGATCGGCAAAATGTCCGGTCGTCAGTACCCGGAATGGGCAGGCAAGCTGCACTTCTGGATGATGTTCATCGGTGCAAACATCACCTTCTTCCCGCAGCACTTCTTGGGTCGTCAGGGCATGCCACGCCGCTATATCGACTATCCAGAGCAGTTTGCTTACTGGAACAAAGTGTCGTCCTACGGCGCGTTCCTGAGCTTCGCGAGCTTCTTGCTGTTCATCGGGATCGTGTTCTGGACCATTCGCTACGGCAAGCGGATCGAAGAGAATGCCTATTGGGGCGAGTATGCAGATACGCTGGAATGGACCCTTCCAAATCCGCCCCCGGAGCACACGTTCGAAATCCTGCCAACACCGGACATGTGGGACAAACAGCCAAAGCATTAAGGCTAACACCACAGACCAAGATAAAAGGGCCGCTCAATCGAGCGGTCCTTTTTTAATGATCAATTTTGTCGCAACACCCGCAAAATTGTTTGAAACGCAAGGGCGGTGTATTATCTCAGAACCATGAGCAAAGCGGCCCCATCCCAAACTCCGCCTGAGCGCCTAGATGAGCCAATCTACAAGGTGCGTCTGTGGCCAAACCGCTCGCTGCCACGCGAGGGCTTCCACCAAATCCTGATGTTCACTGCGTTCATGCTCGCCATCCCTTTGATCCCGTTGATAGGCACCCCAGTCGCCCTTGCCCTGCTGCCCTTCTTGCTTGGCGCGTTGGGGCTGCTTTGGTACTTCATCCAGCGCAACTACAAAGACGGCCAACTCACAGAAGAGCTGCGCCTTTGGCACGACCACATCTCGGTGGTACGGCACGAGCCTCGCGGCCGCGTCAAAGACTGGCACGCGAACCCATATTGGGTCACTGCGCATCTTCACAAAGACGCAGCGCTTGAAAACTACATCACTCTGAAGGGCAATGGTCGCGAGATCGAGCTCGGCGCATTCCTAAGCCCAGAGGAACGCGCGGAGCTTTTTGACGATTTAACAAGAGCGCTCAACAAAGCACGCGCGACCCCGGTCTAAGCAGATGGTTATGATGTTATGAACACAAAGCAGTCTTCACAGCGGCACCGGCTTTGCCAAAATCCATCTGCCCTGGAAAACCGGCCTTAAGTGCGCCCATGACCTTGCCCATATCCCGAATGCTCTGGGCACCGGTTTCAGAGATTACCGCGTTAACGGCAGCACTGATTTCGTCATCCGACATTTGCTTGGGCAGGAATTCCTGAATGATCTTGATCTCGCCCTGCTCTTGGGCCGCCAATTCCAATCGCCCACCCTCTTCATATGCGGTGATGGATTGCTGGCGCTGCTTGATCATCTTGTTGAGGATGCTCAAAACATCCTCATCGGTGACCTCGCTGGCGCCCTCTGTACCGCGCATCGCAATCTCGCGATCTTTGATTGCAGCATTAATTAGGCGCAACGTCGAAAGACGCGGCGCGTCCTTGGCTTTCATTGCGTCTTTGAGTGCAGAGCTGAGTGCAACTCGCATGATGGCTACCCCTTGGTATGATCAGCGTCAAAAACATGCCGAACCGGGCTCAGACTATAACAGCACGGGATATTTTCACAAGCGCACATTTACCCACTAACATACTGATATTTATAGATATTCACAATTAACACTCACCCTTGACCCGCCCATCTCATTTGCGTAAACATGCGCAAATTCAGACAATTAGCAGGTATGCCATGCCCCTCGCTCCAGCCCAACTCAGTGGCGCTGCACAACGGCCAACGGGAGTCGTCGTGTTGGCCGACGGTCAGGTTTTTTATGGTCACGGTTTTGGGGCAGCTGGCATCGCCACCGCGGAACTGTGCTTTAACACCGCCATGACCGGCTATCAGGAGATCATGACCGATCCGAGCTATGCGGGTCAGGTCGTGACCTTCACCTTCCCCCATATCGGCAATACCGGCGTAAATGACGAAGATGACGAAACAGCGGATCCAGTTGCCGATGGCATGATCGTCAAATGGGACCCGACCCGCCCGTCAAACTGGCGTGCACAAGAAAACCTGTCCAAGTGGCTCGCGCAAACCGGCCGCATTGGCATTGGCGGGCTCGATACCCGTCGTCTGACCCGCCTGATCCGCCATCTCGGCGCTCCGCATGCAACAATCGCCCATGATCCCGACGGCAATTTTGACATTGCAGCTCTGAGCAAACAGGCACGCGAGTTTGCTGGTCTTGAGGGCGCAGATCTCGCGAAAGTCGTAACGGTTCAGAATAAATATGACTGGGATCAGCCGCGCTGGCGTTGGGGAGCTGGGTTCAATGATTCGGCTCAAACACCCCACAAAGTCGTCGCGATTGATTTTGGCGCCAAGCGCAACATTTTGCGCTGCCTGACATCCGCTGGATGCGACGTGACGGTTTTGCCGGCAACCGCGAGTGCAGAGGATGTTTTGGCCCTCAATCCTGATGGCCTGTTTTTGTCAAATGGTCCCGGCGATCCTGCCGCCACTGGCGAATATGCTGTTCCAATGATCCAAGGGGTCTTGGCCGAATCTGACATACCCATTTTTGGAATTTGTCTTGGACATCAAATGCTTGCGCTCGCCCTAGGGGGGCAAACGCTCAAAATGAACCACGGCCATCACGGGGCCAACCACCCGGTTAAAGACCTCGAAACTGGGAAGGTGGAGATCACATCCATGAACCATGGTTTTGCGGTCGATAGCCAGACCCTGCCCGACGGCGTTATCGAAACCCATACGTCCCTCTTTGATGGCTCAAATTGTGGCTTGCGCATGGAAGATCGCCCGGTCTTTTCGGTGCAGTATCACCCAGAAGCATCCCCCGGCCCGCAAGACAGTTTCTACCTGTTTCAGCGCTTTGCGGCGGCCATGGCTGAGCGGGCAAAGGCTTAACAACTCGCTATTTCTGATTAACGGCCACTTAACCAAGAGTGCGGTAATTTCAGGGAGACAATTTCCTGGTGGATTCCCATTCTCATGGTCGAGCGACTCTCCATTGCGTCTGTTGGCGCGCCAATCGCGCATGTCTCACCGCGCAAGACTGGGCTGTTGGGCGAAATCCTGGTGCGGCGCGGCGCAATTGACAAAATGGCGCTCAAAAGCGCTCTGCAGCGTCAGACACATAAGGAAGTCACGCTGGGCGAATTGCTCTGCCACCAAAACCTGATCACGCCCAGCAATTTGAACGAAGCATTAGCCGAGCAATGGTCGCTTGGTTGGATCGATTTGGATCAGGCGCCCGCAATTGCAGAATTCTCACGCCGTTTTGATCCTGTAGATTGCCTCGCGGTGAATGCGCTCCCGTGGCGCCAGCTAGGCCAATTGACTGTGCTCCTGCTTGAGGATCCGAATCGCGCAGAAGAGGCGATAGAAGTCTTTGGACTGGACCCTCAAAAAACTACGCTCGCGATGACCGATGGCACCAAACTTCGCAAAACCATTGAGACCATTTTTTCGGACCGGCTTGCGGCGAATGCAATGGTCGCCTGCCCTGAGAATTTCTCCTGCCGCAACTGGAACAAGGAGCGCTTCGGCATTCTCACCAAACTTGCGATTGTGGCGGTGCTGATCACTCTCGTAACGCTTCCCGAAATCGCATTGTTTTGCTTGGTGGTTTGGATATTCGTGATGAACCTTGCCACCAACATTCTGCGGCTGATCTCGCTTTGGGTCACGCGAAAGGATACGGGCATCGCCTATCAAAAGGTTCCCGATGCCCTAAGCCCGCTGCCAAAAATCTCGCTGCTTGTGCCGTTGCATGACGAGGCGGAGGTTCTTGTTCACCTTTTGAATGCTCTTAAGGCGTTGGATTATCCACGCGAGCTTTTGGACGTAAAACTTGTTCTGGAAGCCTCTGATCGGCGCACCCAAAATGCCATCAAAGCCACGTCGCTTCCCGACTGGATTGAGCCTGTGGTCGTCCCACATGACACGCTCAAAACCAAACCCCGCGCGATGAATTTCGCTTTGCCATTTTGTCAGGGGGACATAATCGGCGTTTATGATGCCGAGGATAAACCCGACACGGAGCAATTAACGCTGGTTGCCCGCTATTTGATGGAGGCACCGCCCGAAGTCGCGTGCGTACAGGGGTATCTTGATTTTTACAATCCGCGACAAAACTGGCTATCCCGCTGTTTTACAATCGAATATTCCAGTTGGTTCCGCGTATTACTACGCGGCGTTCAGCGTCTAAAAATGCCGATCCCTCTGGGTGGCACCACGGTCTTTTTCCGCACGGAAGCGCTCAAACGCTTGGGGGCGTGGGATGCGCATAATGTGACCGAGGACGCCGATTTAGGCATTCGCCTTGCCCGGAAGGGGTATCGCTGTGAAATGATTCCAAGCACTACGCGCGAAGAAGCGAATTGCCATGCCCGCGCTTGGATCAAGCAACGCTCACGCTGGCTCAAAGGCTACATGATCACATGGGTCGTGCATATGCGCTCGCCGGTGCAGCTTTGGCGCGACTTGGGTCCAGTTGGATTTTTAGGCTTCCAGATTTTGTTTCTCGGTGGAACCGCCGCTTACCTAACAGCGCCGTTGATTTGGGTCCTGTGGCTGGCGGCCTTTGGCGTGCCAATTGGCATTTTCGACATGCTGAACGGCAGCACTTGGGCTGTGTTTCTAGCGTCGCTTTTTTTTGGTCAGGTGGTCACGCTGAGCGTTGCTGCCCGTGCGCTCACCAACAAAGACAAGCGCGCCCTCTTGCCTTGGGTCCTGACCCTGCCAGTTTACTGGGTGCTTGGCGCCGCGGCTGCACTCAAGGCCAGCTATGAATTATTCACAAATCCATTTTATTGGGACAAGACCGCTCACGGGCTTTCGGCATCACGCACAGCGTCAGCCTTAAGGCGGGTTTCATAGGAGATCGAGATATGATCGACGGCAGCAGTGTAGGCCTTGTCGCCGTCCCGGTCCGCAATGGCCTTAACGATTGCGTGGTGCTCTTGGAGCGCAACCTCTCCGCGCCCCGCAATCGAGAAGGACGTCGTAGCCATCAACGCCATTGAGCGATGCAGCATGCTGAGCTGTTGCACCAGATATCGGTTGTGACTGGCCCGGTGGATCTGACGGTGAAATCTGCGATTGGCGCGCGACATTGCCCGTGCATCATTCAGCCGCGTGGCATCTTTTTCCACCATTTCAAACAACACTTTGACCTCTTCGGGCGCCGCATGTTGCGCCGCCAGCCGTGCGGCCAGACCTTCAAGTTCGGCACGCACCACATAAAGCTCGCCCATTTGGTCATGGCTGAGCGAGGCCACAATCAGCGAACGGCCATCGCGTGTTAGAACAGATTGGGTTTCAAGCCGCTGCAGGGCTTCGCGAATGGGTGTGCGCGACACACCAAAACGATCCGCCAGCTCGCTCTCAACCAACCGGTTTCCCGGTGCAAAAACACCCTGATCAATCGCATCCAGTATTAGGGCGTAGGCATCCACTTGTGTGCCATTTGTTTTCATTTTTTGCTCCTCCCCTAAGCTTTGGCCCGGCCATAGATTTCATCGGTGCCAAAAAACTCCAACAACCGATAACCGCGCTGCTTAAGCATCTTCCATAAGCGCTCATCATGCGTGGCATTTTCAACAGACAGCGTTTCGACCTCAAACGCTTCAAGATCGAGACTTTCAATAATTTCGATCTCACCGCCGCGCACATCCAAAGACAGGTAGTCAACCTTGCTCAACCCCGCCTCGGTCAAAATATCGGCCAAGGTCCGGCGCGGCAGACGGGAAATCCGCTCTTTGTGTTTGGGATGTTCTCGCACGCGCTTCAAGGTTTCAGGATCGTAACTTTCCAGAAAGCCGCTCATCTGGGTAAAACCTTCGACGACCGTTAAGAATTCTTTGGTGCTGGTATCTGGCCCCACAGCATATCCAAAAGCCGGTGCCTTGCGCCATGATACCGCCAAGTCCAATTTGGCCGGAACCGGCTCAACAAGCACCCCAAACCAACCTCGAAAAGCCTCAAAAAACAGTGAGTTAGACGCCGTGACACCATCATAGGCCCCAACATCTACAAATGTTCCACCGCGCTTTGTGTCTAGCACATATTGATCCAGAAACATGTCCTGACCAGCTTGGCTGAAATACTGCGGAAACATGGTTTGCATCTTGGAGAGCTTCCATAGATCCGCGTTCAACGCACCCCGCTCAGGCGTACGGTTTTCTTTCAGGGAACCCGACACGCTTTCTTGAGCTTCGCGCAAAAGCTGAAGGGCAAAGCCAATTTTGTCAGAAACGGAGTCGCTCACCAGTCACCTCTGTTGCAGCTTTGTTGCAGACTGTCATGTCAGCCCTTCTTAAAGTGGTCATGGACCGTGTTGTGGCGCTTGATGCTGGTTTTTGGGTTCAGTTCATCAAGCGTAAAGCTGAGCGCCAGCGGCACTGTGCTAAGATGGGCCGTCACCCACGCTTCTGCCGCCGCATAGATCGTTTCAGCAGCCTCGATCCGGGCCGACTCACTGCGCCCTGTCCCAACGCTGCACGTCATATGAATGAACTCAAAATCCGCACTCTCATCCGCAATCACACTTATGTCGCAAGCCAGCCCCCGCACGCGGATGCCCCCAAGCGGAAAAATACCTGTGGTGAGCATAGCATCGCGCAAGCACCGGGCGAAATCGGTCAAATCAGCACGTGTCTTCAGACTTTGGGAGAATTCAAAACTCAGATGTGGCATTGGCAGTGTCGCGCTCCTTGGCTTCAATCGCTAGGCGAGCCTTACCGGCAAGTCAACAAACCCAAAGGGCTAGGGTCAGCCGAGTTTCACGCTGAGGCGACTTTGTAGGTTCTAAGACGCACTCATTTTAATGAGCCAAGCCTTGCCGGTCACCCGCACAGCGTCGTCTTTCACAAATGGACGCAGCGCATCGGCCAATTGCGCCGGTAAATCTGTCCGCTCTTCTTTGGGAATATCGCGCAAATGCCGGGCCAACGGACCAATGCGCATACAAAAATGAACCCCGCGCTCCAGCGCATCCGCGCTGTCACCCGCACTCATTACCACGTCCCGCTCAAATGGATGCGCCGTGATGTCATTCCAACCCGCCTCTTGCAGCATTGGCATGAAACGCTCCTCCTGCGACCACGTAAATGGGCCCGGCTTTCCCGCAGCAGGCCCTTGGATCACGCGATCTTTGAACATGTCCCTTCCGGTCTGAATAGGAAGTTCCGCCCACAGATTCGCGACCGGATCGGTCCAGGCAACAATAATGGCACGCCCGCCCGGTTTGATCTGAGCCCGCAGGTTTTTGTAAGCCTCAAGCGGTGCATCAAAGAACATCGCCCCAAAGCGCGAAAACAGCCGATCGAAGGGCGCATCAAAACGATGGTTCGCGGCATCGGCAACTGCGAAATCAGCGCCTGAGCCGATTGCCACTGCCCGCGTGCGCGCCCGTGCAATCAAATCCGGGGAGATATCCACGCCAACCACATCTGCGCCACGTTGCGACAGCGTCAAACTCGTAGCCCCTGCCCCGCACCCCAAATCGAGCACGCGCAGGCCAGAAACATCACCAAGCGCGTCGATGCCAACGTCGCCCATGGGGCCCAATAAGCCGTCCAATCCGTCTGCCTGCTTAGCCCATTCGGCACCGACCCGACCTGCCCATTCAATCGCTTCGCTCATTTGTTCGTTTTCCTCGGTATCCGCTGGACGAAGGGTCGTTGAGACCTATTATCCACCGCATGACATTACACGCCGTTTCGACCTGGGTGTTTGACCTAGACAACACGCTTTATCCGCGCTCGGCCCGATTATTTGATCAGATCGAAGCCAAGATGGAAGCCTTCATTTGCAATTTCCTGACGATTTCCGTTCAGGAAGCCAAATCCCTGCGCTCAACCTACTGGTCCCAATATGGCACCACTTTGCGCGGTCTGATGGAGGTGAACGGCATGGAGCCTGAACCGTTCATGAAAGATGTGCATGATATTGATTTGTCACATCTTTTGATTGATGACGGGCTTGCCAAAGCCATCACCGGGCTGCCGGGTCGCAAGATCGTTTATACCAACGGATCGCGTCGCCATGCAGAGCGCGTGTTGGATGCACGCGGGTTGGCCGATTGTTTTGACGCGCTTTACGGCGTTGAACATGCGGATTATGTGCCCAAACCCCGCGCCGAGGCGTTTCAAAAGATTATCTCAAAGGATGGGTTTGATCCTCAAAAGGCGGCAATGTTTGAGGATGAGGAGCGCAATCTGGAAGTGCCCCATTCACTTGGCATGGGCACCATTCTGGTGGGCGAAACCCGGACAGCGCCCTACACGCAGTTTGAAACCCATGATCTGACCGATTTTTTGTCGCAGTGGCAAGAAGATGGGCGGGCAGTATAGGTGGATTATGGACGCCCATGACATCCTGATTGCCGGTGGCGGCATTGCCGGACTGATCGCCACTGCAGCCTTTTCAAAGGCAGGGTTTCGTGTGATGTGCTGCGATCCCGCACCCCGTGAAAGCACCCGCAAAGACCTGCGCAGCACCGCATTTCTCAGCCCCTCCGTGTCGCTGTTGCAGCAGATCGGTGTTTGGGAAAATATGCACGCACATGCAGCAGAATTGCGTGTGATGCGCTTGGCCGATGCCGGTGGCCCTCAGAACGAGCTGCGCTACACCGCTGACTTTGATGCCAGCGAGTTGGGCGAAACGCGATTTGGTTGGAATGTGCCCAATTGGCGGCTGCGCGAAACGCTGATCAGCTTCATCGACGCAGTGGATACGGCAAAGCTCAGATTTGGCACCTCTGTTTCTACCGTTCTGTCCAGAAGCGCTGAGTGCATTGTGCGCTTGGATGATGGCGCGACCTTGCGGCCAAAACTGGTTTTGGCGGCGGATGGTCGCGATTCGGCCTTGCGCGAAGCGGCGGGCATCGCAGCAAAACGCACACGGTTTGGTCAAAAGGCACTGGTCTTCACGGTCACCCATCCGATCCAACATGACGGGGTTTCAACAGAAATCCACCGCAGCGGCGGGCCTTTTACGCTGGTTCCACTGCCCGATCACGAAGGCTCGAATGCATCAGCCGTGGTTTGGATGGAAAGCGGACGCGAGGCCAGCAGGTTGAGCGCATTGGATGACGCCCGGTTCGAAGTGGAGGTCAATCAGCGATCATGTGGCGTTTTGGGGCAGCTCACGCTCACCAGCGCCCGCGCCCTTTGGCCGATCATCTCTCAACAAGCCGAACGCCTGATTGAGGGGCGCCTCGCCCTTATCGCGGAGGCTGCCCATGTTGTGCCACCCATCGGCGCGCAAGGACTTAATATGAGCCTTGCCGACATCTCTTGCTTGCTGGAGCTGTGCGCTGGCAAACCTGATCCGGGCGATCCTACGCTTTTAGAGCGCTTTGAGCGGCAACGCTTGCGCGACATCACCTTGAAGCTGCGCGGTGTCAGCGTGTTGAACCGGGCCGCCCAAAGCGAAAGCCAGCCTTTGCGCGACCTGAGACTGGCGGGGTTGCGCGCACTCTTTGAGACACCTGCACTGCGCCATAGCGCGATGCGCTCGGGCCTTGGCCTTTAGGCGGGTCTTTTTTACGAAAAAGCAGTTGAGCATTACTAACTTACACCTTGAAATAATTACACAATTCCACACAATCGCTTCCGTTACTTCTCTAGAGAAGTAACGGAAGCGAATACCTCAATCTCAGCCCTTCCTTTCCCAAACAGCGCAAGCTAACCTGCCCCCATAACCAGTCTTTCGGAGCCATCAAGACATGAGCCTCAATCAAGGTCGCCAGACCCTCGCAATCCCGGGCCCCTCCATCATGCCTGATCGCGTTTTGCGAGCGATGCACCGCGCCGCGCCCAACATTTACGAGGGTGAACTGATTGACCTGACAGATCGGATCATCACCGACCTTAAGGCCGTAGCCCGCACAGATGGAACCGCAGCACTTTACATCTGCAACGGCCATGGCGCATGGGAAGCGTCGCTCTCCAACACAGTTAATCGCGGTGACAAACTGCTCGCGCTCTCAACCGGCCGCTTTACCAAGGGCTGGATTGACATCGCCCATTCCCTTGGCGCGGAGGTCGAGGAGCTCGATTTCGGCGTTGCCAACACCATTGACCCTGCCCAAGTCGAAGCAGCCCTAAGGGCAGACAAAGAAGGCCGCATCAAAGCCGTTCTGGCCGTTCACACGGATACAGCCTCCAGCGTGCGTAACAGCATCCCAGACCTGCGCGCCGCCATAGATGCCGCGGGACATGAAGCGCTCTTGATGGTGGATTGCATTGCCTCGCTCGCCTGTGATCGCTTTGAGATGGACGCATGGGGCGTCGATGTCATGGTGACCGGCTGCCAAAAGGGCCTGATGACGCCACCGGGCCTCGGCATCACCTTTCAAAACGACAAAGCACTGGCACGCCGCGCCGAGGTCACCCACACCTCCAGCTACTGGGACTGGTTGCCACGCATCAATCCTGATATCTTCTACCAGCATTTTTGCGGCACAGCCCCAACGCATCACCTCTACGGCTTAGGCGAAGCACTCACGATGCTTCTGCGCGAAGAAGGGCTGGAAAACGTCTGGGATCGCCACGACAAAATGGCCTCCAGCGTTTGGGCCGCTGTGGAAACTTGGGGCGATGGTGGGCCCTTGGCCTGCAACATCCCAGATCGGGCCCTGCGCTCAAGTGCTGTGACCACAATCCGCACGGGCGAACACCCGGCCTCAAGCTTGCGCCAATGGACGCAGGATGAAATGGGCGTCACGCTGGGCATCGGCCTTGGCCTGCACGGGCCCCACGAACAACCCACCGATGACATTTTCCGCATTGGCCATATGGGCCATCTCAATCCTCACATGCTCCTTGGCACGCTTGCTTGCGTGGAAGCAGGCCTTGAAGCACTTCAAATTCCACATGGCAAAGGAGGCGTCAGCGCAGCTCATGCCGCACTTCTGGAAACTTAGTCTTGCGCTCCTGTTAAGCGCAACAATCGCCAAAGCTGAAACCAGTTTTGAGTATCAAGTCGGCTCAGACGTGCCCCCTTCCGCGCGTCGCCAGCTGATCAGCGTCTTTGGTCAGGCCTCGCGCTATTTTCGCACCAATCACAATATCACCCTGCCCAATCCGGTGGCCGTTCTTGCAGGGCGCGATCTGAACCATTTGTCGGATATGCTGGCCGCGCACCCACTGGGACCAAGCGAGAAAAGTTACGCAATGGCCGTGATCAACCAGCGCTGCGGCAATACAGAGCTTGGTGCTTTGCAGTTCACCGGCGTGATTGTCGTCTGCTTACCCCGACGCAGTACAGGCGCGCTGACCCTGGATCGTGCAAAGATTTTCGGTCTCAAAAAACTCGCCGTGCACGAGCTCGCCCATGAAGTTCAAGCCCAGCTTGGCGCCCATCCGCGCCCCGGCGAGGCAAAGGTCGACTACTTCAAGCGCGTTGGCCCATCATGGCTCGTTGAGGGCTTGGCGATGGCGTTCGAGTTCCATTTCCAAGCCCCAGAGATCACCCGCGAACGCTGGACCAAACTCCTGCTCGGCGAGATGGCCATCTATGATCAGGATCTCAAAAACCTCACACTGCCGGGCTCGGTTTCGAGCCGCAATGACTACCTCCTGTCAGCCATCGCAGGTCAGCTCGCCCTAAAAGATCGCGCATTGGAGGTCATCTTGGATTATTGGCGGCTGCTCGGCGAAGGCATCCCCGCCCAAGACGCCTTCCAGCAGGCGTTTGGGCGCAGTATGGTTGATGTGGAACAAGCGGTTGCGGCCCTAAAACCTTAGTGATCACCCAGCCAAATCGGCAAGAACTCCGCTAAACGCCTGTTCAAACAAATCAAGATCGGCCGGACGCCCTGCTGACACACGAATGCATCGGTTTTGCGGGGCGACAAATGGCATGCGCACGAACACACCGCGTGCAATCAAGCCATCCAGAACCGACTTGGCAAATGCCCCATCTTGTCCGCAGTCAATTGCTACGAAATTCGTGGCCGAGGACACAACACTCAGGCCATGACTTGCGGCAATCGTCTCAATCCGCGCGCGGGCATTCGCGACATTCTGAACTGTCTGTTGCAAGTAGTCCTGATCCGCCAAAGCCGCGCGCGCACCCGCAACACTCACGCGGCTGAGCCCAAAATGATTGCGGATTTTGTTAAATGCAGTGGCCAGCTCAGGATGCGCAATTCCATAGGCGATCCGTGCGCCTGCCATCCCATAAGCCTTTGAAAACGTGCGAAATCGTATGACCCTTTGGTTGCTGACATCAAGGGGCGGCATCGCGCCCTCTGGGGCAAATTCACCATATGCTTCATCAAGGATCAATAGACTGCCTTGCGGCACACGGGCCATCATATCATCCACAACATCAGCGGAGTGGATCGTGCCCATCGGGTTATCTGGATTGGCAAAGTAAATCAGGCCAGCACTCACCTCAGTAGCCTTGGCAAGCAGCGCATCGGGATCTTCAAAATCGCCCTTATATGGAACCTTGTGAAGGTTCCCGCCATATCCCGCGACATGGAAATTGAATGTCGGGTAGGCCCCTTCCGAGGTCACCACATTCACCCCATCATCAACGCAGAGACGGCACAAATACCCAAGCAAACCGTCAATCCCCTCGCCCAAGACAATCGCCTCAGCGGGAATGCCGTGATGAGCCGCCAGCTCGCCCTTTAGTTCGTGATTTTCCGGGTCGCCATACATCCAGCTTTCCGGCGCCGCAGCCGCCATCGCAGCCACCGCCTTAGGAGAGGGGCCAAAGACGTTTTCATTGGCACCAAGGCGTGCTGCGAAGGTTTTGCCCATCGCCCGCTCTTGCGTTTCGGGCCCAACAAACGGAACCGTTGCCGGCAGGCCTTGCGCCAAGGCTGTGTATTTTGGACCCACCATAGGCTCCCTCCTCAAATTTCTGGAAGGGAGCGTGCCGCGAAGCTAGATCAAGAGCAAGCCCGAACGCTCAAACCAAGCGACTTTCGCCCGCATCACCGGCCGGGTTGTTCATAGAGCGAACCGAATCCAACCCCTTCTTGAAGCTCGGCTCTTCTGGGGTAAGGGCCTTAAGCCCCTTCAATTCAATTTCTTTGCCTTTGACCGACTCTGCGCCATTCATAAAGCTCGGCTTTTGCGGTGTCAGAGCAGCAAGACCCTGCGTTGCAATCTTTTCCGCCTGCTTTGTATCCAGCGCTTCCAGACCGCCAGTGCCGCCTTGACCACCTACATTTTTCAGGATCGATTCCAGCGCCAGTGCTGCAAGGCCAAATTGCTGAGACGTATTGTTCTGATTGCTGCGGTTCTCTGCCTCCATCGCGGCAGCTTGTGTGACCGGCGCAATCGATGATTTCTTAGTTGCGTCCACAGGACCACCGACCGGTTCAATAACTTCAAATGTCGGTTTCTGTGTATTTTGCTTTTCGGCGACAGATTGGGTGCCAGCAAATCCAGGTGTTGCACCAGCTATGGGAAGAGAAAGACCAAACGACATACACGCTCCTTACGAACTACAAACTACAGAATTCCCAGTGGAACCCTGCCCCGACCCAAGCAAGGACCTAACAGAACCTTACCAAAATTGCATGTAGTTTGAGGCGCATTGGTTAAAGCGTCTTAACCTAACCGCCCCTCCAGATTGGCCTTCACTGCCGGCCATTCCGTGTTCAGCACAGAGTAAACGGCAGTATCGCGCAAAGTTCCGTTGGCCATTTTCATATGGTTGCGCAGCACCCCATCAAGCTTCGCGCCCAGCCGTTCAATCGCGCGGCGGCTCTGCACATTCATGAAATGCGTGCGAAATTCGACTGCGATACATCCCAGCGCATCAAACGCATGGCCCAGCAACATCAGCTTGCATTCCGTGTTGATCGGCCCGCGTTGCGCTGTTTTGGCAAGCCAAGTTGATCCAATCTCAAGACGCTGATTGGGCGCATCAATATTCATATACGTGGTCATGCCAATCGCCTTACCACTCACCTGATCAATGATCGCAAACGGCTGCATCGACCCTTTGGCGTGAAGATCACGACGCCGCTCAATCTCAGCAGGAACCCCCTCAGGCGTCGGGATCATGGTGTACCACAACTGTCCCAATTCACCCGCCGCCACGCTCAAATCGGTCGCATGGCTTTGTGTGATGGGCTCTATTTTTGCGTGTTTCCCAGTGAGCGTAACATCTTGGGGCAATGTGTCCCAGCGCACAGACATATCCAAACCACCCCTTTACCGTATTTCGATTGCCCCACCTTTATCAGCTAAATCGCGAGAACACCCAATGGTAAAAGTCATAGCATCCATTTTCACAAACATTGGCGTTGAGGGTGATTTTGGCTGGATGCTCAATCAGCCTGAAAACGCAAACGCCTTCTTCATTTTCAATGACAACCAGTCCCAGTTCGAAGCCTATCAAGCCGACCCCACCAGCAAAAAGGGCTGCGCAATGGGCGGCGGCAACGCGGTCATCCGCCCCTATCAATGCATGTCCCCACCGCGCGCGGGTGGCATTCCCACAGGCGACTACACTGTCAAACGTCCCGACGGTGGCTATGGCTTCCCCGAGCTCACACCACAGGTAAAAGCCCTTCTAGATCAAGCGGTTGCCTCGATTTCCACAGTGATTGCACAGAATGGCTACGACACTGTTTTCTACAGCAGCGATGGCCAAGGTGGTCTTGGCAGCAGCATTTTCAACCCCGGCAAAGACGTCACCGACTACATCGTTCAAGCCATCGAGGGGCTGGCCTCGCCAAAGTAAACCAGCGTGCAATCCTCATCCGCCACATGAAATTCGCGCTGCCCGTAAACCTGATCAAACGGCGCACGCACCCGCAGCTTTGGCAGGTCCGCCAATCGCGGCGCAATTTCGGCCCAAACTGCGTCAATATCTGTGACATCAATGTAAAACGACCCCTCCCGCTCAGTATGAGTCAAATCCACCTGTGCTGAGACCTCCACCAAGCGAATGGCCACCGCATCCCGCTTCAAAAACGCGTAATTGCTAGCCTCAAAGCCAAGCGTAAATCCCAGACGGTCGCGGTAAAACCGCACTTGATCCGCCAGCTTGGTACAGGGAACAAAGGGCGTGATCTGAGTGAGCCTCATATCAAGGCAAATCAATATCGTCGGGCAGCTCGCCCGAAGTTTCTTTCACGCATTTGGCCAAATTCTCAACATGGCTCTCAAGTGCGTTCGGGTTGCTCGGCAGAACCAACCCTTCGGCCAACCCTCTGTCCTTTGAGAACTCCTCGAAAATCGCCTCAAAAGTCGCCTGCTCGCGCACCAGCGCTTCGCGAGTCTTGAGCTGAATGTGAATGATCGCCGCCCGCGTGGCCTCAGCCGCTCCAACCGGTGGCGCGCCCCGGCTGGTCGCGTCCAGAACATGGCTGTGAAACGCCACGCAATTGAGCCGTTTCGCACCCGTCAACACGCCCTGAATTGCTTGACGCGCAGCAAATCGCCGCCCTCCAATTTCCGCCGCCGCACCGGCAGTCGCCACACGCCCAACAGCGCCATTGCTCACACCTTCCGCGGCCCAAGACACCGCAGTGCCCGCCGCACCAATTACGATCAATGAGGCTATGTCCTGCGTTGTTTGAAGCTTGTTGGCCGCATCCGCATAGGCAAAGGCGTTGTTCTGAGCATAATCCCCAAGTTGGCGCAGCGTCCTGAATTGTTCCAATCCGCGCACCGAAAGGCTCGGATCACCAAGCCGGGCGCGTTTTTCCGCGTCCCCAATCTCGGCCTGCGCACAAGCGCTTAACAAAACGGCAACAGCCGGTACCATCAAAAAGCGTTTCATAAAATCACCCCGAGCTAAATATAGCCCAAACTGGCACAACTCTGAGCAGCACGCAATCCGTGCCTGAGGCGTCAGGCCCGCTTCACAAACTGCGTCAAAATCACGATCCGCTGCCCGTCCACGCGCCCCTCAATATGGCCCGTGTTGTCCTCAACCAGCGAAATCCCCCGCACCGCCGTCCCGCGCTTGGCCGTAAAGCCCGCGCCTTTCACCGGCAGATCCTTGATCAGCGTCACCGTATCCCCCGCACTCAGCGCCGCCCCGTTACTGTCGCGATGGGTTACTTCCACTTCACGCGCAATCCCTGCCTCAGCCCATTCCAGCAGCTCCGGTTCCAGATACGCAATCTCCAGCGTCTCGCGCGCCCAAACCGCCTCTGGCAGCGTGTGGAGCAGCCGATAGGCCACGCCCTTGGCCACATCATCCTCAGACCAGATCGCCTCGGTCAAGCACTGCCAATGCGGCCCATCAACAGCCCCATCGCGCAGCCCTTGGCGGCATTTCACGCAAACCAACAGCTCCCGCGCATCCGGCTCAACGCTCACCGGCTTTGCAACCTCGTAGCCGCAAATCGCGCAGCTCACCCAGCCGCCTCCATTCGCGCCACCGCCGCTTTGAGCTTCGCCGCCTCTTCTTGCGCCGCCTCAAGCCGCGCCTGCTGTTCGCGCACAACTTCCTCAGGCGCATTGGCGAGAAATTTCGGATTCTTTAGCTTGCCAGAAAGCCCACCGATTTCCTTTTCGAGCTTACCGAGGCCCTTAGACACCCGCGCCGCCTCAGCCGCAAAATCGACAATGCCCTCAAGCGGCA
>CAZQMR010000034.1:0-24387 GCA_964594465.1 uncultured Rhodobacterales bacterium | reverse complement strand
CAGCCTGAAGATTTGGGAGGCCAATGTTGCCGCCCATGAATTTGGCATGAGCCTTCTAAAACCGGGTGTAAGCTGTGCGGAGGTGACAGAACTGATCAACACCTTCTTTGCTGAACGTGATTTGCTGCAATATCGCACCTTTGGCTATGGGCATTCCTTTGGCATCCTTTCGCATTACTATGGCCGCGAAGCAGGTCTCGAGTTACGCGAAGACATTGATACCGTATTGACGCCGGGCATGGTTATTTCGATGGAACCGATGCTGACAGTTCCAGAAGGGACACCCGGTTCCGGTGGCTATCGAGAGCATGACATCTTGATCATTACCGAAAACGGAAACGAAAACATCACAGGATACCCCTATGGGCCTGAGTTCAATGTGATCGGATGATGTAGACAAAAGCAGGAAGCCAATGGCCTCCTGCCACTCTCAGGGCTGACGGTTAGCTCTTCGCTTTGCTCTCAAATTGCTCGATATGCGCCCAAGCCTCTTCCGCCGTTTCGGCAAAGCGGAAGAGCTTAATATCATCGGCTGAGATCGTCCCTGCATCCGCGAGGCTCTCCCAATTGACGATGGAGCGCCAGAATTTCTCGCCAAAGAGGATGATCGGCAGCGGTTCCATGCGGCCGGTTTGCACTAGGGTCAGGGTTTCAAACAGCTCATCGAGCGTGCCAAAGCCGCCGGGGAAGACGGTGATCGCGCAAGCCCGCATCAGGAAGTGGATTTTCCGCGTCGCAAAGTAATGGAAATTAAAGGCCAGCTCCGGCGTGGCGTACTCGTTCGGGGCCTGCTCATGGGGCAGCACGATGTTGAGCGAGATCGACTTGCCGCCAACATCCACAGCCCCGCGATTTCCTGCTTCCATTACGCCTGGGCCACCGCCCGTGACCACAACATAGTCAGATCCACCGGTTTCCATGCTCTTCTTGGTGCAAATCTGCGCGAACTTGCGCGCCTCATCGTAAAACGCACTCAGATCAGACAGTGTCTGCGTGCGCGCCTTGTCCTTATGCTCAGGGTCAGGAATACGCGCGCCGCCAAACATCACGACCGTAGAACTGATGCCAGCCTCAGCCATCAGCATCTCTGGCTTCATCATCTCCAACTGCATCCGCACGCCGCGCAGCTCGTCAGAGCACAAGAACTCGTCATCCGCAAAAGCCAACCGATACGCAGGCGAGCGCGTCTGAGGCGTGTCAGGCACACCCCCTGCCGTTGCGCGGTCTTCACGGGCATCAGGAAAACGATCTTGCTTGCGGGCCATGAGCGGGGCTCCTTGTAAAGTAAAAAGGAAGAGCGTCCGGCGTAGCTGGCGTAGGGTGGGTTTTCAACCCACCATCCTTCCGCTCCAAGTTAAGCGTGACAAATCGCGTACAGTGCGAAAGCGCAACCACACCCCATCATCTCGGCGGAACGCGCCAGTCGTTTCCGTCCTCCAGCCAAGTCTGAAACCGCTTGCGTTGGGCCTGTGCAGTCGCATTAGGGATCACCGCTCTGGGGTCTTGCGACAAAACATAGGCCATGCCTTCGATATACCAGCGCGGCAGTTTGAGCGCGGCTGAGGCCCCGCCAAGCGCCTCGCCTTGCCAGTGGTGAATGATCTCATGGCGCAGAATATGGGGCTCCCAGCCCTTAGCGTTGATCACAGCGATTTTGGCACCCCAGAAATAGAGCGCCGCGACAGCTGGATTCCCGAAGCGCTCAAAGCAATCTTCTGTACTGCAAAACAGGATGCGGATTGGGGTTTCAATCGGGCCAAGCTCTTTCTCAACAAACGCCATAGCATCCTTGGCAAGACCCACTGCCTCCGCGCGTCGCGAGATATCATCGATGCAAAGCTGTGCGTTTGGGCAAGTGAGACCATAAAGCTCAGGGGTGAAAATGCGGATCGGTTTGAAAAAGACCACGATGAGCAGCGCCACAAGTAACAAGCTCACCACACCGCCAATCAAGAGCTGTCGCCGCATGATGCATCCCTTCCAAGCTTAGCCAACTACTCGGATTTAAGAACGGTCACGTCGCATGCAAGGACGTCCTGCGCGGTTTTAGTCGCATTGCACCCAGATCAGCATTCGCCTATAGCTCCGCGCGAAATCTGTTTTCGGGAGTAAGACATGTCCAACGCCGCACTTGAGACCGCCATTGAAGCCGCATGGGATGCGCGCGACAGCATCACCTCTGCCACAACGGGCGAAACCCGTGAGGCGATTGAAGATACGCTCAATGCGCTGGACAGCGGCAGCTTGCGGGTGGCGGAGAAGCGAGGCGACGGCTCTTGGCATGTCAATCAGTGGGCCAAAAAAGCGGTTCTGCTTGGATTTCGCATCAAGGATATGGAGCCACAATCCGGTGGGCCGCAAGGCTCTGGCTGGTGGGACAAGGTAGATAGCAAATTCAAAGGCTGGGGCGAGAACCAGTGGCAGGCGGCAGGCTTCCGCGCTGTACCAAACTGCGTTGTGCGCAAATCCGCCTTCATCGCGCCGGGCGTGGTACTGATGCCTTCCTTCGTAAACCTCGGCGCATACGTGGATGAGGGCACAATGGTCGACACATGGGCCACCGTTGGCTCCTGCGCACAGATCGGCAAAAACGTGCACCTTTCGGGCGGCGTTGGCATCGGCGGCGTTCTGGAGCCGATGCAAGCTGGCCCTACAATCATCGAAGACAATTGCTTCATCGGCGCACGCTCGGAAGTGGTCGAGGGCTGCATCGTGCGGGAAGGCTCGGTGCTGGGCATGGGCGTCTTCATCGGCCAGTCCACTAAGATCGTGGACCGCGAGACCGGCAATGTGATGTATGGCGAAGTACCGTCGGGCTCGGTCGTGGTGGCTGGATCGTTGCCATCCAAGAACGGTGTGAACCTCTATTGTGCGGTTATCGTGAAACGGGTTGACGCGCAGACACGGTCCAAAACATCGATCAACGAATTGCTGCGCGACTAAAAAGTCGGCAAATTTGCACAGAACGGACGACTTAATGGGTCGCCCGCTTCACTTAAGCGTGCAAAATTGTCAATTCAGAGCAAAAAAGTGCGTATCCCCTTGCGAAGTTTTCACCATAGTTTAACCGGGATGGGCGCAAACATCCGGGTACAGGAGTCCGAATGAACGTCCAGTATCCGATGCCCGAGCCGAAAGTGCAGCGTTCCTCTGTGGAATGGGTGCGTGAGCTTTCGAAGTACCGCGATCCCAACCACTTGCGCAGCGCGTTTGAGTTGGTAGTCAGCCTGTTGCCATTTATCCTGCTGTGGGCAATTGCCTGGTGGTCGATGTCGATCAGCTATTTCCTAACGCTTGGGATCTCAGTGCTAAACGCGCTGTTCCTCGTGCGTATCTTCTGCATTCAGCATGATTGCGGCCACGGCTCATTCTTCCGCAACCGCGCGCTCAGCGATTGGGTTGGCCGCGGGTTGGGCATTTTGACCCTAACACCTTATGACGTATGGCGCCGCAGCCACGCGATCCACCACTCCCATGCGGGCAATCTTGATCATCGCGGCATTGGCGACATTATGACCCTGACGGTTGATGAATATCACAACCGCTCTTGGGTCGGAAAACTGATGTACCGCCTCTACCGTCACCCGGTCATCACCTTCGGCCTTGGCCCGGCTTATGTCTTCCTGCTCGAAAACCGATTACCCCTTGGCTACATGAACTCCGGCTGGCGCTACTGGACCAGCGCAATGGGCACCAATGTCGCGATCACGGTTATTCTGGGCGTCATGTTCTGGCTTGGCGGGATCATGCCGCTGCTGCTGATCTTCCTGCCAACATCTGTCATCGCTTCAGCGCTGGGCGTTTGGTTGTTCTATGTGCAGCACCAGTTTGAGGAAACTCACTGGGACAAAGACGAAGATTGGCACATGCAGGACGCGGCCCTACACGGCAGCTCGCACTATGTGATGCCCTCGGTCCTTCAGTGGTTTACGGCCAATATTGGCGTACATCACGTGCATCATCTCTACTCCCGCATTCCATTTTATCGCCTGACCGAAGTGCTTCGTGATCACGGCGAATTGGCCGAGGCCCAGCGTCTAACCATCATGGAAAGCTTCAAATGCGTGCGTTTGAAGCTCTGGGACGAGAAAGAGCGGCGTCTGTTGACCATAAAAGAAGCCAATCGTCGCCTCACCACATAACAATTGCTCCCGCGATTGTGAGTTGAAAGACTCCCGACACTTCACATATTCCATTGTACGAATATTTTGGAGAATCGCAGCTCGATGGAAATCATCTTTGCATATGGCGCAGGCCTGCTGACACTGATCAACCCTTGTGTGTTGCCTGTGCTGCCCATCGTTTTGGCAACCGCATTGAATGCGGATCGGCGCGGACCGCTCGCACTCGCACTTGGCATGAGCGTCAGCTTTGTATTTCTTGGCGTTGTAATCACCGCGTTTGGGCGCAGCATCGGTCTCGACATCGATACAATTTCGCAAATTGGCGCTTATATGATGATCGCCTTTGGTCTGATCCTGCTGGTGCCAGCGCTTGGCCAACGCTTTGAACTAGCAACAGCGGGCATGGCCGCAAAAGCCGACAGCCAGATCGACGAAATAGGAACCAACTCGCTGAAAGGTCAATTCGCTGGTGGATTGCTGCTCGGCGCGGTTTGGTCACCTTGTATCGGCCCAACGCTGGGCAGTGCCATCGCGCTCGCATCTCAGGGCGAAAGCCTGATTTGGGCGACATTCATTATGATGGCCTTTGCAGCTGGCGTTTCTACGCTGATCATTGGTCTCAGCATGGGCGCGCGCAGCGCAATCGGGGCCAAAACCCAGAAATTGCGCAGCCTGGCCGCCGTTTCAAAGCCAATCATGGGTGTTGTCTTCGTGGCCGTTGGCCTGATGCTCGCCTTCAAATTCCACCACGTCATTGAAGCCTGGGCACTGAACACGCTACCCTACTGGCTGACTGACCTCTCTGTTGCACTTTAAGAAAGGATCCTTCATGGACCGTCGTTTTTTCCTAACTGCCACCGCAGCAACATTGATTGCGGCACCTGCACTTGCGGGCTCCAAAACCGTCGATTTCGAGCCCGGCGTAATCCAAGCCGCTCTTGATAAAGGCCAAACAGTCTTTGTGGATTACGCAGCAGATTGGTGCGGCACGTGCCAACGCCAAGAGCGCATCATCAATGCATTGCGCAAAGGCAATTCGAAATATGACGACGCGATGCTCTTCGTGCGCGTTGACTGGGACAAGTACAAGTCTCATGAAGTAAGCGTGTTTCGCGAAATCCCACGCCGCTCTACACTGATCGTTTTGCATGGCGATGACGAGCTGGGTCGGCTCGTGGCGGAAACACGTGAAAATGAGATCAAAGCGCTCATGGACAAGGGCCTCAAAGCCGGGGCATAACCACCACGCCCAAATCCGGGCGCGGAGAAGTGCCACGTGGCCAAGTCAACCAAGCAGATCGTTTATACCCTTTTGGTCGAAGTCGGGCGAAAGGCCAAAGACGGTCTGCCTGATGGAAGTTCCGGTGCCGCGCTCGTGTGCTATGCCAGTGGCATCGACGAGGCAGAAGCCGTGCGCGAAACCGTTGCCATCCTAAAGCAAGCGGACCTGAACCCGCTGGAAGTTACCGGCTACGGCACGCGCGAGGAACGCTTGGCCGATGGCCATGACATAAGCGACGAAGACCTCGCACTTATGGATCGCGCACTTGAGGAAAACTCTGTTATTGTCGCTCAGATGACTCCGCTGTTTGAGGACGACAATAATGACTGACCCGGTAGCCCTTACCCAAGACCTAATCCGCTGTGCGTCGGTTACTCCTGCAAATGACGGCGCGTTGGAGCTGCTTGAAACGCTATTGAGCGACGCTGGCTTTACCTGCACACGGGTTGATCGCGGCGAAACCGTCAATCTTTTTGCACGTTGGGGCGAAGGTGCAAACGGTCGCACATTTGGGTTTAACGGGCACACGGATGTCGTGCCTGTTGGCACTGAATCCGACTGGAGCGATCCACCCTTTGCCGCAGTGATAAAGGATGGCGTGCTTTACGGTCGTGGTGCGTGCGATATGAAGTCAGGCGTTGCGGCCTTCGCCGCAGCGGCGGTGGATTTTGTGCGCGACACGCCGCCCAACGGTTCCGTCGTTTTGGCAATCACAGGCGATGAAGAAGGCCCGGCTACCGATGGAACTGTCGCCCTGCTGGAATGGATGGATCAAAACAATCAGCGGATTGATCATTGCCTTGTGGGCGAGCCGACCTGCCCTGATACCATGGGTGATATGATGAAAATCGGGCGCCGCGGATCGATGACTGCGTTTTTTGCCGTCACCGGAAAGCAGGGCCACAGCGCCTACCCCCACCGCGCGCTCAACCCGCTCACCGCAATGGTGCGCCTGATGGACCGGCTGGCCAGTCACGAGCTGGATCAGGGCACGGATCACTTCCAACCCTCGACACTCGCGATCACAACCGTGGACGCAGGCAACCCGGCCACCAATGTGATCCCCGCGAGCTGCAAAGGAACGGTGAATATTCGCTTCAATGACACCCATTCCGGTGTGTCACTCAGCGACTGGCTCCGCGCCGAAGCTCGTAAAGTAGCAGATGAAACCGGTGCAGAGATTGAGATCAAAATCAAGATTTCAGGCGAGAGCTTTGTGACGCCACCAGGTGATCTCAGCGACCTCATCGCCAAATCCGTCAAAGCTGAAACCGGCCTTACCCCCAAGCTCTCCACCACAGGCGGCACATCCGATGCCCGTTTCATCAAAGATCACTGCCCAGTGGTTGAGTTCGGCCTCGTCGGCAAAACCATGCACCAAGTCGACGAATGCGTGCCCATCTCGGAAATCCACCAACTCAAAGCAATCTACACCCGCATCCTGACCGACTATTTCGCCTGAAGGACCAAGCCATGACCGCACCAAAAGACCACAACGATCCACATTGGCAAGACCGCGTGGATCTGGCGGCAGCCTTTCGTTGGGCTGAAAAAATGGGCTGGCACGAAGCGGTCGCGAACCATTTCTCCCTCGCAGTCAATGAGGACGGCACCCAGTTCCTGATAAACCCAAACGGACGTCACTTTTCGCGGATCAAAGCATCCGAACTTTTGCTGCTCGATGCCAATGACGCAGAAACGATGAACCGCCCCGACGCACCCGACCCCACTGCGTGGGGCCTTCATGGGGCCGTGCATCGCAATGTACCTTGGGCCAAATGCGCGCTCCATTTGCACCCGAAATACGCAACGGCATTGGCAGCACTTGCTGACAGCACGCTTCCGCCGATTGATCAAAACACGGCCATGTTCTTCAACCGTGTGGTGATTGACGATGATTTTGGCGGTTTGGCCTTTGAAGAGGAGGCCGAGCGCGTTTGCACTCAATTCACCGATCCCAAAAAGAAAACGATGGTCATGGGCAATCACGGCGTCATGGTCGTTGGCGCAACCGTCGCCGATGCTTGGAACACGCTCTACTATTTTGAGCGCGCGGCAGAAACCTATATCACCGCGCTTCACACAGGTCGCGAGCTTCGGATCATGAATGATACGCTTGCCGAAGAATTCGCAGCATCCATGGAAGCCTATGATGATGTTGTCGACCATCACCTGAGTGAATTGAAATTGATCCTCGACGAAGAAGGTTCAACCTACGCACACTAAAATGCAGCGCAGTTTGGTCATAATGGTAAAAGAACCGCGCCCGGGCAGGGTGAAAACCCGGCTCGGCGCGACCATCGGCATGACAAGCGCGGCCTGGTGGTTCCGACATCAATCAAAACAGTTGATCCGCAAGCTCGGCTTTGATCCCAGATGGCACTGCACGCTATCTGTTTCACCCGATCATGAAGGCATGTCCTCGCGCATTTGGCCCAATGGCATAGCGCGCATGAAACAGGGTCAGGGCGATCTTGGCGTAAGAATGAAACGGATTTTTCAGCATGCGCCGCCGGGGCCATGCCTGATCATTGGTGCAGATATTCCAAACATTACACCCGCTTTGATTTGGACCAGTTTTAACGCGCTCAAAACCAAAGATGCGGTGATCGGGCCTGCAGCAGATGGCGGCTATTGGCTGGTTGGTTTGAATCGCAACAGTCGCGCAATTCCGCAAAAATTATTTGAAGATGTTCGCTGGTCTGGGCCATTTGCGATGGAAGACACCATCGCCTCATTCGGACCATCCCGAATTGGGTACACAGCGACGATGACCGACATAGACACCGAGGCTGATCTGATTGCGCTTAGCCGGTCAAACTCTGCTGGCGTGACAAGCGCGTTTCAATCTGACTAAGCAATTCAGATCCAACCTGCTCACCCGGATTGCCCGTGCTGACACGCGTAACTAACTGCATTGCAAGCTTCATCAAGTTCGTGTCGTTCATTTGCTTGGACACGCCAATCATGAACTTTGCACAATATGCCAACTCATCCCGATCACCTGTTTGAATACCTTCGCGCAGGAGATCACAGGCGTTCTCAAGATCGATCTCAATAAAGGACGGCTCAAGTTCTGGCATACGCGCATCAAAGCGCGAGTTTTGTGCGGCATCTGCTTCTCTGTCAGGAAGATGGGTCAACAATGTCTTTTGAAAACATGAAAGTCCCGTGACAGGCTTTTCAAGAAAGGCAACTGCACCAGCCTCCATTGCCGACGTTTCGGCCTCATCAGGATCAGTTCCGCTCATGGCAACAACCGGCATGTCGTGGTCGTCATGTTCTGCAATCAGTTTGATCAAATCCAAACCGCTGCCATCAGGGAGCCCCAGATCAACCATGGCAATCGTCGGGCGAAACACGCTCAGATGGCGCTTGGCAGCCATAAGGCTATCCGCACGACGAACGCGGGCCCCGCTTGCAGACGCCATCATGCGCATTGCCTCGCTAGACGAGCGGCTGTCTTCTACAAGTAGGATCGTGACGCCCATAAGACATTTTACCGGGCGGGTGCGGGTTGAGATGTTTGCGCTGAATTCTTCCATGGCCATAGGCTTTCGCTGTGATTGACGGCTATGGGACCAGAAGACAGCGATTCACGTTAACCAACTCTTACTTTTGCGCTTAACTGATAGATTCAATTTACGAAATTTTTGAAATTTGCGAAGGATGTTTCGAATTTGCGATAAATTTGGTGCAAAACGCAAAAAACCGCCCCCAATGGGAGCGGTTTGGTGTTGTTTGTTAAAATTTGATTAAGATGCGGAGACCGCACGCCCCGTCAGAACTTTAACCAAATGGGCACGATATTCCGGCGTTCCGTGCAAATCACCGATCAAACCCTCTGCTGAGGCGGTCAGGCTATCCAACGCAGATGCACTGAAATTCGCTGAAAGTGCGGCTTCGGCCTCGCCCCAACGCTGCACACCGTCATTAGAGGCGCCGGTCACAGCCACACGCACATCGCTGCCGTATTTGGCAACCATGACGCCCACGAGCGCAAAGCGCGACGCAGGCTGCACGAACTTCTGGTAGTTCGCGGCATCTGGCACTGGGAAGCTGACAGAGGTGATGATCTCGCCTTCATCAAGCGCTGTCGTGAACATGCCTTGGAAATAGTCATCCGCTGCAATGTCGCGCTTGTTGGTTGTGATCGTCGCACCGGAGGCCAGCGCACCGCAGGGGTAGCAGGCCGATGGGTCATTATTGGCAAGGCTGCCACCAATGGTCCCACGGTTGCGCACAGCAGGATCGCCAATGCCTGAGGCCATGGCCGCAAGCGCTGGATAGGCTGACGCTTCACGCGCGACTTGCGCGTGGGTTGTCGCGCCACCGATGACAACACTGCCACCAGAAGAAGACACGCCAACCATTTCCGAGATGCCCTTGAGCGAGACAAGCTTGCTTGGGCTGGCCAAGCGCTGCTTCATCGTCGGGAGCAAGGTCTGCCCCCCGCCCAGAGGCATCGCCTCGCCACCAAGTGCGCTCACTGCATCTGCAACCGAGCTTGGTGCTTCAAAGTCAAAGCTATACATATCTTCTCTCCTTAGCTCTTAGCTGCCTGCATCGCGGCCCAAACACGGGACGGCGACAATGGCATATCGATATGGGTCACACCGTGGCCCTCAAGCGCATCAACAACGGCGTTCACAAGCGCAGGTGGTGAGCCAATGGCCCCCGCCTCGCCGCAGCCTTTTGCACCAATCGGGTTGTGGGTACATGGCGTCACACAAGAATGATCCACGCCAAACATTGGCAGGTCATCTGCACGTGGCATCGCGTAATCCATGAAGGAACCCGTCAAAAGCTGACCGTTCTCGTCATAAACACAGTGCTCAAGCAACGCCTGACCAATGCCTTGCGCCAAACCACCTTGAACCTGACCATCCACGATCATCGGGTTCACAACATTGCCAAAATCATCTGCCGCGCAGAAGTTCATGATTGTGACCTTGCCGGTGTCTGGATCAACTTCAACCTCAGCAGCGTAGCCACCAGATGGATAGGTGAAGTTGGCAGGATCATAAAACGCGGTCTCTTCCAGACCGGGCTCAATCTCCTCCAGAGGGTAGTTATGCGGCACATAGGATGCCAGCGTCACATCACCCCAAGCCAGCGACTTGTCCGTACCCGCAACCGAGAATGTCCCGTTGGCAAGTTCGATGTCGCCCTCTGCAGCTTCCAGCAAATGCGCTGCAACCTTCTTGGCTTTGTTGATGATCTTCTCTGTTGCACGCACAATCGCCGAGCCACCCACAGCCAAAGAGCGGGAACCATAAGTGCCCATACCCATCGGTGTGTTGGCCGTGTCGCCATGCACCACTTCGATCATGCTCTCATCAATGCCGATCATTTCCGCCACAAGCTGCGGGAAGGCAGTCTCGTGACCCTGACCATGGCTGTGTGAACCGGTCATAATGACCAGACCACCCGTCGCATTGGCCCGCACTGTCGCACTCTCGTACAAACCAGCCCGCGCGCCCAGCGCACCCGCAAGTGCAGACGGCGCCACACCACAGGCCTCGATGTAATGCGCAATGCCATAGCCACGCAGCATCCCACGCGACGCACTTTCCGCTTTACGTGCTTCAAAGCCAGCGTGATCGGAGATCTCAAGGATTTTGTCCATCGTCGCATCATAGTTGCCGCTGTCATAAGCCACCGCAACGGGTGTCTCATAGGGCATCTGCTCTGGTTGGATGAAATTCTTGCGCCGCAGCTCAACCGGGGAAACCCCAAGCTCACGCGCAGCCTTGTCAATCGTGCGCTCCAACTGGAACGACGCTTCTGGGCGACCCGCACCGCGATAGGCATCCACTGGCACCGTATTGGTGAACACAGCTTTGACGTTGGTGTAAATCAGCGGCGTCGTGTAGTTCCCTGCCAGCAACGTGCCATGCAGATAAGTTGGTGTCGCAGCCGCAAAGGTCGAGAGATACGCACCAAGATTGGCATATGTCTCACAGCGCAGCGCGGTGAACTTGTGATCCGCATCAAGTGCCAGCTCAACCTTGGTGATATGATCGCGGCCCTGCGCATCCGACATGAACGCCTCAGAGCGATCCGAGGTCCACTTAACCGGGCGCTGCAAAATCTTGGCGGCCATCGTCACCAGCGCTTCTTCGGCATAGTGATAAATCTTGGTGCCAAAACCGCCACCCACATCCGGGGCAACAACGCGCAGCTTGTGCTCTGGAATGCCCAGAACGAACGCGCCCATCAACAACCGGATTACATGCGGGTTCTGCGATGTCGTGTGCAACGTGTGCATACCATCATGCATCGTGAATTCACCAATCGCCACACGCGGCTCCATCGGGTTCGCAACCAGTCGATTGTTCACCAGCTCAAGCGTCGTGACGTGATGGGCAGAGGCAATTGCCGCATCAACCGCTTCCTTGTTCTCCTGAACAAAGCCCCAGTCAAAGCAAACATTGCTAGGAATATCGTCATGAACCTTGGTGCTGCTTGTCGCTGCTGACTTTGCATCAACCACAGCAGGCAGATCAGTTATATCAACGTCAATTGCCTCGGCCGCATCGCGCGCTTCAGCATAGCTTTCCGCAATCACAGCTGCGATCGGATCACCAACATGGCGCACTTTGCCATCTGCCAGCACCGGATGCTTTGGCTCATGCATGGGCGAGCCATCAATTGAGTGAAGCTGCCAACCGCATGGCAAACCACCAACCTCAACAAAATCAGCACCAGTCAGGATCGACACAACACCAGGCATGCCAGCGGCGGCGGATGTGTCAACAGAGTTGATCGTGCCGTGAGCAACGGATGAGCGCAGAATGTAGCAATACGCCTGACCCGGCACGTTGATGTCATCGGTGTAGCGACCTTTGCCGCTGAGGAAGCGAACATCCTCGCGGCGCTTTACGGAAGCACCTATTCCAGTATCTTTGGGCATTATTTCCTCCCTAGAAATTTCCAGTTAAGCCATGCGACCGCAATATTGGCGGCCTGCGTGACCGATCAGCTCATGTTTGTAGCTGCGGCCTGAATGGCTTTGACAATGTTGTGGTATCCTGTGCAGCGGCAGATATTGCCCTCAAGATACTCGCGGATCTCTGTCTCGCTTGGATTGGCATTGTTCTTAAGCAGATCAGCGGCAGACATCACCATACCGGGCGTGCAATAGCCGCACTGCAATCCGTGATGATCCTGAAACGCCTGCTGGATCACACCAAGGGATCCATCGGCATTCGCCATGCCCTCAATCGTGGTCACATCCGCACCTTGGGCCTCAGCAGCCAGCATCGTGCAGGACTTCACAGCCTCGCCGTTCACGTGAACAACACAAGCGCCGCATTGCGACGTGTCACACCCGACATGCGTTCCGGTCAATCCCTGCTTCTCGCGCAAAAACTGAACCAGCAACGTGCGACCCTCAGCGTCGCCACTTGCTGGCTTACCGTTGATCGTCATTGATACTGTTGGCATCGTATCTCCTCCCTGATTTATTATTCTCTGAGCAGCTTTGCGCCGCGTGCAGGGCTCAACCGTGGGGGTCGAATCCCGCTTCCGTAAGTGTACGAAGACACTCTGCAATCATTTTTTTGGGAAAGGAAGCCGAACCTTTGTCTCAAACGCGAAGAACCCCACGTTTCCATGGGGTTCTGTATTATTCTGCAGATCGCTTAGATCAGTTGCGAGATGGATAGGTGCCAACTGTCGCAATACAGTAAGTCAATGTCAGATAGGGCTGCATATTTTGGTGAGCTTGAGAGCCGCCTGCCGAACCAATTGTTGTCGTCACAGAACCGGACGCCATATCAACCGTGCCGCCACCTGTGTGATATGTGTTTCCGCCGACATCCAGAGCATTAACATTACCAGTAGGATCCGCTGAATCAGCCGGAAGGTTGGACGCGCGCGATGTAGAAGCAGCGCTATGGGTATGTGCAGGCATCTGATTGACCGTAAGTGTCACGCTTTCTGCACCGCCCTTGGAGCCAAGCCGCCGGTCCGTCAGGCCTGGGCCTGATCCCGTGTGAATGCCCGTGCGCCCGCGCATATCAGGCAATGCAAATGTCGTGCGCCCATCGCCACCATAGACCGTTCCAAGCAACGAATACAGTGCGTTGTACTGACTGATTGCCAAAAGCTGTCCATTGAGCGGAGCCCAACCGCGGGGGCAAAAATTGAAACCAACTGTTGTGATTTCTCCTATCCAGCTGTCGTTACCGGCCTGTGCAGGTGTGGAAAAACTGCCAATAGTCAACGCGGTAGCAAGTAAAGCAATTGTTTTTTTCATATTAATCTCCTGTCGAACGGGGTCATTATTGACCCTACGATTCGGAGAATATTAAAAAATATTGGCCCCGTATGTGCGGACGGGCACACAAATTGTGCGCCCGCCGAATTTTTTATTAATGGTTTTTAGAGATCAGCTTTTGCGGCGCTGCCATCCCAAGAGACCAAGCGCGGAGGCCAACAGCACTCCACCAGCCGGAATCGGAACACCCGTCGGCTGTGTACCTGCCTGTGTCTCGATCGTCAGAGTGACGAAATCAACTGAGAAGTCATCATTGATTGTTGTCAGGCCGTCGCCATGGATCCGGAACGTATTGGTTGCATTGTCCATAATATCCGCCACGTTCAGAACCAGTGAGAAATCCCGGAACGTCGTAGCATCACCAAGACCCTTGTGGATGCTGTGCTGATTGCCATTGAAGAAAAACACTGCACCATCTTCGGGGTTTGACCCTGAGAGCGTAGGAGATCCGACAAAGGCAAAATCAAGCGAATAGGTATTGAATTCGATCTTCGCCGATGTCGCCACTTCACCATTCAGATTGACGTTGAAGTCAAAGAACAGTCCCGCAGTTGTAGCGTTGGACTGCGAATGAAAATGACGATCAAAATTGTCGGTGTCATTTCCAAAATCAGCAATATCGGTATCAACCTGAGGCGTCCCCGGATTGGTAAAGGTATCACCATCCGCGCAAGTCGTTGCTCCAAAGCCGTGACAATCTTTATCACCAAGTGTGTAAGACAGTGTCGCTGCCTGTGCGCTGGTGGCGCACATCAAACCAATTGCCACTGGCCCAAAGTATTTCAGTATAGTCATGTTAAATCTCCCCAAAAGGTAACACATAGAATCACTCGCATAACGCGAGCGACGAACAATTTATTCACGCATTAACCACGATGCCCGTCTGTGCGCTGGCGCACATTCAAATTCGATTCGCGGCCCTGCGCTGGCAATTTTAACCATAAAGTGGAGTTTTCTCCTAAGCTTACACGCATAACGGCCAGCGCTGACCTCCTATTTGGTCAGCCGGTCGCATTGCTGAACCACCCCTGATGCACTACATGCACTCGAAGAAAACCCTTGCGGAGACTAAACTTGTGATCGGAAATTTGAACCACGTTGCCATCGCCGTGCCCGACCTCGAAGCGGCCAGCGCACAATACCGCGACACGCTTGGCGCAAAGGTTAACCCACCTCAGGATGAGCCGGATCACGGCGTAACCGTGGTTTTCATCGAGCTGCCCAACACCAAGATCGAGCTCCTCCACCCGCTGGGCGAACGCTCCCCAATCACAAGCTTTCTCGAAAAGAACCCCGCAGGCGGCATCCACCACATCTGCTACGAGGTCGAAGACATCCTCGCCGCGCGCGACACATTGCTGGCCAGCGGCGCCCGTGTGCTGGGAACAGGCGAGCCGAAAATCGGCGCCCATGGCAAACCCGTGCTGTTCCTGCACCCCAAAGATTTCACCGGAACCCTCGTTGAGCTGGAGCAAGTCTAATGACCATCACCGCCGCCATCGTCCTTTACGCGATCCTCTGGTTCTTCTTCCTCTTCATCGCCCTGCCGATCAAAGTCAAAAGCCAAAGCGAAGTCGGCGAGGTCGTGCCCGGCACCCCCGCCAGTGCACCCGATGAACCCATGCTGCGCAAAAAGTTCTTCTGGGTCACAGTGGTCACAACGATCCTTTGGGCAGCACTCTGCGGCGTGATTATGTCAGGCGTGCTCTCAATCGAAATGTTTGATGTGTTCGGAAGGATGAAGGGAGCCTAAAGCCCCCTTCACCTATCACTCAAGAGCCGGTTTTCGGTGTCGAAATCAGCGGCTTTGGTAACAGTGTCTGTGCTACTTTATCCATGGGCGTTTCCTTGGATGCCATGCCCGGACAGGCCATGGCGCTTGTCGCACCAAAGGCCACACAAACAACTGCAGCGGTCAGAAGTTTCATTTTATGAATCCTTTTTCATGTTGCAGTACACCGACTATGGCGCAATTTTTCCAAATGACCAAAAAGTTTTTACAAATGGTCAATTCCCTGTGAAATCCAATATCGCGCTGACCACGTGATCGGGCTGCTCCTGCTGCACCCAATGCCCAGCGCCGTCGATCAATTGAACTGCCTTCATGTCACGGCAGGCTCGGCTCTGCATGGCTGCCAGCGCACCCGGTTTTTGATGAATGCCCCAGTCACTTTGGCCCGCCACAAATAGCGACGGTATTTCAATTTGCTTGCCGGCAAAGAGCTGAAATTCAGCAACCATGTTGGGGTCAGTCGCACAGCGATACCAGTTCAGCCCGCCTTGAAATCCGGTGCGCCCAAACTCCTGCGCATAAACCGCCAACTCCTCCGGTACCATCCAATCACACGCGCTGCCCGCAGGTGGCCCCATCGGCACAACCGTTTGCGCCATGTCTTCATCCGCCCGCATGACGTAATAATTTGGCAGCTTTTCCAAATTGAACGCAGACCAACTTCCCAAGTCAAAGGGTGCATTGCCTTCCCAATCAGCACTCTTGCAATGATAATAAGAACGCAAAAAAGACGGCAATCCTTGCGGCGCATGCACCATATCCGCATTTGCCGAGGCCGTAGAATAATACCACTGATAATGCTTTCGCGGCGGATCAAGCCTCAGCATGGCGCTATGCACATCCTCTCCCGGTTCCGCATCAAGCGCTGGCGGCCCTTCATAAGGCGCACTCATCAGCACCAATTTGCGAAAAATATCCGGGCGGATCAACGCGGCATGAGCCGCAACCGGCGATCCAAAATCATGCCCAACCAAACAGGCCACCTCGTGGCGCCCCAGCCGGTTCAGCAGTGCCAAAACATCCCGCACCAGCCCAAACATCGTGTAGGGCCGCAAATCCACGTCATAGCCCTTGGCCCACCCAGTCGTGCGCCCATATCCGCGCTGATCCGGGGCCACCACATGAAATCCAGCCTCCGCCAGCGGCACCATCACCTTGCGCCAGCTATAAGCCAGCTCAGGAAATCCATGCAGCAACAGCATCAGCGGTTTGCTCGGATCCCCCGCCTCAAGAATGTGCATGTCCAAGCCATTCACATCTCCCACCATCCGCGAGGTCACCCCCACCGGCAATGTCTCCAGCAGCCCATCAGGCATATCGCGACCCCCTTACGGTTTCAGGCGATGATACATATGAGTGAAGCTTGCCACAGCAAAAATGGGGATCACAAGGTTTAGAAGCGGGATGGTCAGCGGCACCGCCATGCAAGTGCCTGCCATCAGGATCTGCGGAAAGTGCTTGCGGCGAAGTCTCCGCGCATCGGCACCCTTCAAGCGCCGCGCGGCCACTTGCTGAAAGTATTCCCGCCCGATCAGCATCCCGTTGACCAGCCAAAACACGAAAGGCGCAAGCGGGGGCATCATCACATAGATGATCAGCGCAATTCCGTTGGCCACTAGGAAAAGACCCAGAAACTTGATCGCATCCCATAGCGCTGATGCAATCGGTTGCCCGTCTTTCGCGGGCAAATGCGGATAGTGACGTGCCTCAACCGCATCCGAAATTCGATCAAGAAACAGGCCGACAAAAAGTGCCGCGACTGGAAACATCAGAAAAGGCGAGGCGATCAAAAGCGCCCCAACAGCCCCGATTGAGAAAGCAAGCGCAGGGAGCGCAAAGCTAAAACCCAGAAGGGTCAGGCTTTCTGGCAGCAGAAGTTGCACCGCGCCAAAGGCCAAAACGTAAAACCCAAGAAGCAACAAAATCGTCAGGCCCAATGCCATCAGAACCACGCCAAGGAACCTTGGGTCGATCATCTGGCCCAGCGCTTTGGAAAAATCATTGAAGATCATGATGTCGATCTAAGAAGCACTCGGCCTCGCTTCAAGTGTCGACCCAGCTTGTTATGGTATCAAGATTTGGGCGCGGGCGTTCTGGCGGCGTTGAGGTCTCGGTGCCGATATGGATATAGCCTGCCACAAATTCCTGCGGCTCCAATCCCAGCTCGCCCTCAATCAAGGGGCGGTCATAAGCCATCCACGCGCTCAACCAATTCGCACCCCATCCGGCAGCAAGCGCTGCATTGAGCAAACTGAAACAGGCACAGCCCGCAGCCAGATGTTGCTCGATCTCAGGAATCTTCTCAGATGGTTTCGGTGAAGCGATGACGGCAACAACAAGCGGTGGCTTGGCAAATTGGATCCGCGCCTTTTCTGTGTCCGTTTCATCCAGCCCCAGTTCAGCAGCGCGCGCAACGGTGGCCGCTTCCAGACGATCAAGCGCTGGGCGTGAAAGGACAAGAAAGCGAAACGGTTCCAGCTTGCCATGATCTGGCACCCGTGCAGCGGCCGTAAGAATTGGTCCAAGATCGGTGCGACTTGGCCCTGGTGCGCTTAAAGTCTTGTAGGGGCGCGAGCGCCGGGTTTGCAAAAAGTCGAGCGCGTCTGGTCTGGGGTCTGGCACGTTTGCATGTCCTTTGTCGGTAACCGGGTCTCAGCTATGTGTGGATGAGTTCGAGTTTGTCAACGCACGAGCCTGCAATCTGTGCGGTTGTTTCGGCGCGTTAACCAATTTTGAGTTCCAAATCGTGCTGTGCAGTACACGTGCAATATGCGTGCGCGAACTGTGCGCAGCTGTTTGGGTCGCTTAACACTTTTCCTCCGCTTGCCCGCATGACAAACTCTGCGCCAAACAAACGGAGCAAAATCACCCCAATGAGCGCCACAAATCCCAACGTTACCCCGATGATGGCGCAATACCTTGAGATCAAGGGCCGCTACCAAGATGCGTTGTTGTTCTATCGCATGGGCGATTTTTACGAGCTGTTTTTCGAGGATGCAGAACATGCCGCCGCCGCCCTCGACATCGCTTTAACCAAGCGTGGCAAGCACTTAGGCAACGACATCCCCATGTGCGGTGTTCCATTTCACGCCGCAGAAGGATACTTGCTTCAACTGATCCGCAAGGGCTTTCGGGTCGCGGTTTGTGAGCAAATGGAAAATCCCGCCGAGGCCAAAAAGCGCGGCTCCAAAAGTGTTGTTAAGCGCGATGTCGTGCGGCTTGTCACCCCCGGCACATTGACCGAAGACACACTTCTCGAGGCCCGCACGCATAACTTCCTGTGCGCTTATTGTGCCGTGCGTGAGGATGCTGCCTTGGCTTGGGTTGACGTCTCAACAGGTCACTTTCACATCACCCAAACCGACCGCGCAGGCTTAAGTCCAATGTTAGCGCGTTTGCATCCAAAAGAGTTATTGATTTCAGAAAATTACGAGACAGAGCTCAGAGAGCTTGCAGAGGAAAACCAAGTCTCATTAACACCACTGTCCAGCGTCAGTTTCGATAGCGCATCTGCCAAAGAAAGGCTGTGCAAACTCTATGGCCTGTCCTCCCTAGAAGGGCTTGGGACATTCGAGCGAGCCGAACTTGGCGCAATGGGCGCGATTGTGGACTATCTTGAAATCACACAGCGCGGAAAGCTGCCCTTGTTGCATCGACCGGTTCAGGAAACCCACCGCGCCGTCATGCAAATCGACGCAGCGACACGGCGCAATCTTGAGCTGGTTCAATCACTTTCCGGAGGTCGCGGTGGATCCCTGTTAGAGGCGATTGATCGTAGTGTGACAAGTGCCGGTGCGCGTTTGCTAGAATCACGTCTTGGAAGCCCATCAACACGGATAGATTTGATTGGGGAACGCCATGATGCGGTTTCCTTTTTTGTGGAAAATCAACCGCTGGCGAACAACATCCGTGAGCGCTTGCGCAGTATGCCAGACATGGATCGTGCGCTTTCTCGCATTTCTCTGGAACGCGCCGGCCCGCGTGATCTGGCAGCTATCCGAAATGGGCTGTCTGAGGCGGTGGGTATCTCAAAAACGCTTGGCGACAGTGACTTACCTGCAGTTCTTGATACTGCCGCTGAGCATCTCGTCGGTCATGACGATCTGATCAATCTTCTCGATGATGGCATTGTAGCCGAACCGCCGCTGCTTGCCCGCGATGGTGGGTTTGTTGCAAGTGGTTACAACCCAGAATTAGATGACGCCCGAAAACTTCGCGACGAAGGGCGGGCAGTGGTTGCTGGTATGCAAGCCCAGTTTGCCGAGCAAACGGGTATCTCGTCGCTTAAGATTAAGCACAACAATGTGCTTGGATACTTCATTGAAACACCGGCGACCCATGCCCAAAAGATGCTCGCCCCGCCGCTCTCAGAAACCTTCATTCACAGGCAAACAACGGCTAATGCTGTCCGTTTTACGACGGTTGAGCTTAGTTCGCTGGAAACAAGGATTTTGAACGCTGGCAGTCGAGCATTGGAGATCGAAAAGTTATTATTTTCAGAGTTTTGTGCGGAAATTCTAAAATGCGCTTCCAATCTTTCTATTGCGGCAAAGTCTGTCACGGAAATCGACCTCGCTGCTGCATTTGCTGATTTGGCGAACGGCGAAAATTGGGTTCGCCCTATGATCCGCGAGGACCTGAGCTTTGAGATTGAAGAGGGTCGTCACCCCGTGGTCGAATTGGCGTTGAAACGTGACGGAAGCGGTAGCTTTATTCCCAATGATTGCACACTTACCGCTGATGACGACGGACGGTTTATCTGGCTTTTGACGGGCCCGAATATGGCCGGTAAATCGACCTTTTTGCGCCAGAACGCACTGATTGCGATCCTTGCGCAAGCCGGGGCATATGTTCCGGCCAGTAAAGCGGTTATCGGACTCGTGGATCAAGTGTTCAGCCGTGTGGGCGCAGCGGATGACCTTGCACGGGGCCGCTCTACATTTATGGTTGAAATGGTGGAAACAGCGGCAATTCTCAATCAAGCAGGGCCACGTGCTTTGGTCATATTGGATGAAATTGGTCGTGGAACGGCCACATATGATGGGCTTTCGATTGCTTGGGCGACACTCGAACATCTGCATGATGTCAATACTTGTCGGGCCTTGTTTGCAACGCATTATCATGAGCTTACGGGGCTTTCCTCAAAGCTCGATGGATTAAACAATGCGACAGTCACTGTACGGGAGTGGGAAGGCGACGTGATCTTCCTGCATGAGGTCAAACCGGGTGCCGCTGATCGCTCTTACGGTGTGCAGGTTGCCAAGCTAGCTGGACTTCCCAATGCGGTGGTGGAGCGTGCGAGAATTGTTCTGGAAGCGCTTGAAAAAGGCGAACAATCAGGGGCGGTGCGGCCTGATGCGCTTATGGATGACTTGCCCCTGTTTCAGGCAACACCACCGAGTGCCCCTGCAGCTGCATCATTGGCAGTGTCAGAGCTTGAAAGCAAAATGGATGAGATACATCCCGACGACTTGTCGCCGCGGGATGCGCTCACATTGATCTACGAATTAAAGGCCCTTACGAGGCCTCAGTCCTGATCTTCAGCCGTGTCAGGCTCTGGTGCGGTGGGTGTATCCATTTTGGTCGAGGAAACGCCAACCTGCGCGGGCCGGATGAGACGATCCGCGATTAGGAAACCTTCGTTCATAACCTGGATGATCGTACCTGCTGGCGCGTTTGGAACCGGCGCCTCGAACATTGCTTGATGCTGCTGGGGATCAAACTTCTCCCCGTATTCAGGTGCGATGGGCACGATCTGATGTTTGCCAAATACGCTGATAAGTTCGCGCTGCGTCAACTCAATGCCCTCGATCAAAGCTTTGGACTTTTCGCGGGTTTCGTCATCAGCGGCCTCAATAGCACGCTTCATATTGTCATAGACAGGAACGAGATCACGGGCGAGCCGCGTGCCGCCGTAAAGCTCTGCATCGCGGCGATCACGTTCGGCGCGTTTACGGGTGTTTTCCGCATCAGCCAGAGCGCGCATCAGCTTGTCTTTGAGATCATCGACTTCAGCGCGGAGATTTGAAAGCTCTTCGTCCGGTTCTGCCGGATCACCAAAATCCAGTGTACCAGTACCACCGGTCAGAGCCGCTTGAAGCTCCTCATCGGTCAGGTCTGGCAATTCGTCTTCCAGCGGGTTCTTTTGATCCTGGTCTGACATATTATTCCTCGTTATGCGGTCGGCCGCTTTTGGATACGACCCGCCCCACCAGTTGTGCGGTATAATCAACGATCGGGACCACCCGACCATAATTCAATCTTGTTGGACCGATGACGCCAATTGCGCCTATCACCTTCCGTTCGGCGTTCATATAGGGAGAGACCACCAAAGATGAACCCGAAAGTGAAAAGAGTTTGTTCTCTGAGCCAATAAAAACGCGCACACCGTCGCCTTGCTCGGCCAGATCAAGCAATTGCACGAGATCTTCTTTGCGTTCCATGTCGTCAAACAGGGCGCGGATGCGTTCCAGATCGTCTTGCTCTTCGGATTGATCGAGGAGATTCGCACGGCCCCTAACAATCAAGCGACCGCCTTGGGCTTCATCATCGACCCATTCCGCGATGCCTGACTCTATGACGGCCTTGGTGAGCGTGTCGATCTCTTGGCGACGAGCGGCGACCTCTTTGGACACGACGCGGCGCATTTCTGCGATGGTGTGGCCTTCTAAAATCGCGTTTAGGAAATTTGCGGCCTCGCGCATGGCTGAAGGGGTTAGGCCAGCGGGAGGAGTGAAAAGCCGGTTCTCGACACTGCCATCAGCTTTGACAAGCACGACAAGGCCGCGATCTGCCGAGAGGCTGACGAACTCTACATGCTTGATGGGTGTATCTTCGCTGGGGCTGAGAACAAGGGATGCGCCTTGGGTGAGACCCGAAAGCATGGCGCCGGCGCGGTCAAGCACGCCTGCGATGTCATCCTGCTGTTCATCGACGATGGAGGCTTCGATGCGCGTGCGCTCATCTGTGCTGACATCGCCGAACTGTAGCAGGCCATCGACAAACAGGCGTAGGCCCATTTGGGTGGGGATGCGACCGGCCGACACGTGCGGGGCGTGAAGCAGGCCCAGAAACTCCAGATCTTGCATGACGTTGCGCACGGTGGCTGGCGACACGGATTCTTCTAGATCACGCGCAAGAGTGCGAGAACCAACAGGGCCACCGGTATCAAGATAGCTTTCCACAAGGGTGCGAAACACAGCGCGGCTGCGGTCGTTCAGGTCAGAAAGCGTGCCGGAAGCATTGTTCATAAGCCGAGCGTTCACTCCGAGTGAAACATTGGGGAAGGGATATTTACGCAGGTCTGCGCCAGCAATCAAGAGGCTGGTCAGTTTGGGGTGAACGCGCTAAAGCGAGATTAACGGACATAAGAGGAATATACTATGCGCCCATCTGGCAGAGCTGTTGATCAAATGCGGGACATTTCGGTTGAAACCGGATTTACGAAACATGCTGAAGGGTCGGTTTTGATCAAATGTGGGGAGACCCATGTTTTGTGCACGGCGTCACTTGAGGATCGCGTGCCGCCATTTTTGCGCAATTCCGGGCTTGGATGGGTGACGGCAGAGTATGGAATGCTGCCACGGGCGACGACTTCGCGGAACCGTCGGGAGGCCTCGTCGGGTAAGCAGTCTGGACGCACGCAGGAAATCCAGCGCTTGATCGGGCGTTCGCTGCGGGCATGTGTCGATCGTGTGGCGCTTGGGGAGCGTCAAATCACGGTCGATTGCGACGTTTTGCAGGCTGATGGCGGAACGCGCTGCGCGTCGATCACCGGTGGTTGGATTGCGCTGCGGATGGCTGTGCAAAAGCTGCTGGATGCCGGTGTGATCAAGACCAATCCGATCACGGGCAATGTGGCGGCGGTGAGCTGCGGGATTTATGGCGGGCAACCGGTGCTTGATCTGGATTATGCAGAGGATAGCGAGGCTGGCACAGATGCAAATTTCGTGATGATGGGCAGTGGTGGTCTGATCGAAGTTCAAGGATCGGCTGAGGGCGCAACCTTTAGCCGGAACGAATTGAACACGTTGCTTGATTTGGCTGAAAAGGGCGCGGCGGAGCTGGTTGCAGCTCAGAACGCAGCGATTGGCTGATGCGAAAGCTTGAGCCAGGGCCGCTGGTAATTGCGTCGCACAATGCGGGCAAGCTTCGCGAGATCAAGCCGCTGCTTGAGCCGCTTGGATTCACAGTGAGCTCTGCGGCGGAGCATGGCTTGGACGAGCCGGAGGAAACGGAGGATAATTTCGCTGGCAACGCACGGGTTAAAGCCCATTTTGCGGCCAAAGGCGCGGGCATGCCTGCCTTGTCTGACGATAGTGGTATTGAAGTTGAGGCTTTGGATGGTGCGCCCGGCGTTTACACGGCGGATTGGGCTGAAACACCGGATGGGCGCGACTTTCCCATGGCGATGACCAAGGTTTGGAACTTGCTGGAGGAAAAGAACGCCCCTGAGCCCCGACGCGCGCGGTTTGTGGCAACCTTGTGCATTGCTTGGCCGGATGGACATGACGAGATTTTCCGTGGCGAGGTGAATGGGCGGCTTGTGTGGCCTATGCGCGGTGCGCTTGGCTTTGGGTTTGACCCCATCTTTATGCCTGATGGCCATAGCGAGACTTTTGGTGAAATGGATCCAGCCAAGAAGCACGCGATGAGCCATCGCGCTGTCGCATTTGATAAATTGATGGCGGCTTGCATTGGCTGACACAATCCCCGGCGGATTTGGTGTTTATGTTCATTGGCCCTTTTGTCAGGCCAAATGCCCCTACTGCGACTTCAACAGCCATGTGCGCAGTGGTGTGGATCAAGCAGTCTGGCGCGATGCGCTCGTTGCTGAAATTTATGATCAGGCTGCAAAGTTTCCGTCTGAACCTGCTAAGAGCCTTTTCTTTGGGGGTGGAACGCC
>CAZQMR010000033.1:0-24482 GCA_964594465.1 uncultured Rhodobacterales bacterium | reverse complement strand
GAAAACCGGTTGAACCCAGCAGATTGAGATGCTGCAAATTGCCCTGACACCAGCGTCGATCCCGCAGCACATAGTCCACCACCGTCTGCGGCGCTTCTTCATAACTGCCCTTGATGCGCGGCAAAAACCGCACGCCCCAACCAGCCCTGCGCAACAGCCCCGCTTCCACAAAATCATGGCTCAGGATGAGCGCATCCTTTCGGCGCAGCGTATCCAGCCGTGGCAACCCCGCCGAGGCTGCGAAAGCCTGCGTGCGAATGATCGCATTGTGCCCCCAATAATTCCCCTCACGCCCGGCCCAAGTCGCGAGCCCTTCCGCCAGCAACGCGCCATAAACGGCAGAGGAAAACTGCTGCACCCGACCAAACACCGTGCGTGCGCCAAAAAGCTGCGGAAAGCTCTGGATCAACCCAGCGGTTGGATCACGTGACAGCTCATCGGTCAGCTCGGTGATAGCAGCCCCCGTCATCAAGCTGTCCGCATCCAGCACCAGCATCGCCTCAAAGCCACCGCCCCAGCGCGCCACCCAATCGGACAGATTGCCAACCTTGCGATCCACATTGTCTGCGCGACGGCGATAGAAAACGCCTGCACCGCCCAGCTCCTCACGCAGCATCGCCACGCCGCGCGCCTCAATGCGCGCAATCGCCTCGTCGCGCGTGTCGCTCAGAATAAACAGCGTAAATTCATGCGCAGATCCCGCACTGCGCAGCTCCTGCATCATCGCCGCTGCATTGCCAAAAACGTCCCAAGGCACCTCATTATAGATCGGCACCAGCAGCGCGGTTTTCATCGAGCGCGCAGCAGGTGCCGCCTCGGCCCTTGGTCCGCGCATCAGAGCGAAAAACCCCAGCGTTGCTGTCGAAACCGACAACGCAATCCAGAAAAACGTGAGCGCCACAAGGGTGATCAGAAGCATTTCGAGCCAGTTCAGCCCACCAACCGAAAACCAATCGTAAAACGCCGCACTGATCCCCAGCGTCGTCAGGCTCGCAGGCGCAAAAGTCAGCAGCCGCGACAGCCACACCTTGCCACCAACCCGCGCACCCGGCGCTGCCCGGTCCCGAAAATCCCGCCCAAAATCCTGCAAAGGCAAGCCTAGCGGCTGTTCTGGCGGCATCAGTTTCATGCTGTCCACCGATAAAGCCAAACCTCGGAAATCGTCTGCCCGTCCACCGAAAGCTGTGCGCGCATTTCCACCGCGCGGCGCTCCCCCGGATCAAACGAAAACGCCAGCCTCGGCCCACCCGTGTCGGGATTGCGTTGCAGCACCCCCGCACTGGTTTCAGCCGAGCCAGAGCGCACCATCACACTCACGCGGCTCAGATCCTCGGGCACTGCCGCGTGCGCCGCAAAATCAATCGCCGCAATGTAGCCCCCGCCAAACCGCGCCCCAATGCTCGTATTGAGCACCTCCGCCACCGGCTTCATTGCACCGGTCCCTTCGCCCCAGTTCAGCCGATAGGTAAAGCTCGCTTCCTCACCCGCAGGCAGCGGCGTGCGGGGGCGCCAATAGGCCACCACATTGTCATAAATCTCCCGATCCGCCGGGATTTCCACCAGCGTGACCGAACCGCGCCCCCAATCCTCGCCCGGTTCCACCCAAAGGCTCGGGCGCTTGTGATAAAGCGCCTCCAGATCGGCAAAGTCTCGAAACTCCCGTGCGCGCTGCATCAGTCCAAAGCCGCGCGGCCCATTATCCACAAAGCTCGAAACCTGCAGCGCTTTGGGATTGGCCAGTGGCCGCCAAAGCATCTCGCCCGCGCCATTCCACACCTGTAACCCATCGCTGTCATGCACGGCTGGGCGGAAATCATCAAAGCGTGTGCGGTTGGTCTGATCGTATAGGAACATGCTCGTGAGCGGACCAATCCCCACATGATCCAGCTCAACACGCGGGAACAAGGCCGAGCGCACCGACATCACCGTCGCCTCCCCCGGCGTTGTCTCAATGCGATACGCCCCACTCACAGAAGGCCCATCCAGCAGCGCATAAATCACCGTGCTCGTCGCACCGGGCTTAGGCGTCTCGATCCAAAACTTGGTGAAATCCGGGAATTCCTCGCCCCGCTTATCCGCCGTCTTGAGCGCAATGCCCCGCGCAGACAGCCCATAAAACTGCCCCTTGCCAATGGCGCGAAAATAGCTCGCGCCCTGAAACACCGCATATTCTTGGAACACGCCTTTGCGCTCGATCTCGCCGCGCAAGCGAAAGCCCGAAAAGCTCACCGTCTCATCGACAGGCAAATCCGGCACCTTGTCGGTCTTGTCAAAAGCATCCCAATCGAACGCCACCGGACAGGCCCGCCCATCCTTAACAACATTCACCTCAACCGCGCGGGGAAAATACAAACCCGGATGGAAGAAATCGACCTCCAGCGGTTTCTCGTCCTTGCGCCAAAGCGCATGGCGCTCATCAAACCAGATCGACTTATAAAGATCATAGCTCAGCTCGCGCCAAGCTTTTGGAACCATCGCCCGCGCCTTATAGGGCCGCGCCGCCAAATCCCGCGCCTCAGCGCGCAAGATGTCCCACGAAAACGCGCCGCCCGCATCGCTTTGAACCGAAGCCGCACGTGCCGCACCACTCGCCCCAAGCGCTGCCAACCCTGCCATAAAGCCCCGCCGGTCCAACATTATGCGCGTTTCCTCCAAGGTTGTGATTTGATCCAAGCCACGAAATAGGCCGCCGCAATCAGGATCGCAAAACCGCTCAGGTTCACCACCAGCGCGCTCAGCGCATTGCGCCCAAACTCATCAAACACCACACCCAAGAACCGCGCCAGCGCCATCGACAACACAAAGATCGCCAGCGACTGCTGCCCAACCTTACGGATCACACCCACAACAAACGTCCAAGCCCGTCCCACACTCAGATATGCGCCCTTCGTTCCAACCGCCGCCCAAGCCAGATAGGCCAACGCCAGCATATGAATGTACCGCAAAATCCCGAAATCCGTCTTATGCGCCAGCACCTTGATGTCGCCGCGAAAACCACGCCCCCAGGCGCGATAGTCCGCCCACCATTCCGGCTGCCAATCAAACTTGCGCAGCCCCACGCTTGATACCATCGCGCTCAGGATCACCACCACCAGCGCCAGCAGAACCAGACGGCGGTTAACCGGCGGCGTCGGCAGCCATCCCATCATGAACGCAAAACCGGTGAAAAAGCAGAGCTGCCAGCCAAAGGGATTAAAGAACCAAGGCCGCGTGTTTTTGCCCTCATCAAACCAAAGCTGCGCGGGCAATTGCAACGGCACCAGCCCGTCCACCCCAAAGAGCTGCGTCACCTCAATATTCGCCGCCGCCCAGATCGCAATCAGCACTGCTGCCACAGCGCCCAGATGAACTTTGGAGAGCGCCATCACCAGCGGGATCATCGCCAAAATCACCAGATACATCGGCAGAATGTCGAAATAATTCGGCACATAAGTCAGCGTCAGCAGGCCAATCAGATTGGCCTCCGTGTTCTTGAAAAACGGATAAAGATTAAGCTGACCCACATAATCCCGCTTATCAAAGCCATAAGCGTTGAGCAGCGCCATCGACATCGCCACAAACAAAAACAGCCCAATATGCGCCCAATAAACCTGCCAAATCCGATAGCCGATGCGCACAGACCCCATGCCAATCCCACGCGCCTGAAACAGTTTGCCAAACGCAATTGCCGAGGCCATGCCAGAGCAGAAAACAAACATCTCGGTCGCATCCGAAAAGCCCCAGCGCGCCGGGATCCAACGGGTCCAAAGATTGCCCGGAGTATGGGCGAGCAAGATTATAAACATCGCAATGCCACGAAAAAAATCGAGCCGCGGATCACGGATCGTTTTGGCAGGCGCCGCAGCGCTCGAAAGCCCCGCTGTGGTGGTCATGGTATTCACGTAAATCTTCTCTCTCAGGCGATTAGCTGAAACGCTTGACGCTGGCCTTGGGCGATCATTTCCATGCGTGCAGCGGTATAGTTGTCTTCCCGACCTGCACGGCGCTGCGTGCGCTCCATCAGGATGCGTTGCGCCTCTTCAAACAGCCCAGCCCGAATGCCCGCGTCGATTGTTAAGCGTTCAAATACATCACGTTGCGCACGAGAGCCACCAATGAATTCAATGTCATGGCGTGCATGGCTCAGATTGGCAAAGGCCCGTGCAGGGTCACCTTCCCCCAACGCATTGAGCCCTTGCGCTGCCGAAAGACCCGGCTGCGCCATCAAGCGTTCCAGCTCGGTTTTGCGCAAATCCGCTTGCCCCTGCATGCGTGCGATGAGTTTCGAAATCCCGTCTTTACGATCCCCGCCAACCAGCGCCAGCATGTAATGCAAATCCGCAAAAATAGACGCGCCATCTTCCGCACGTTTCTCTCCCAAATCCGCCAATTCTTCCCAGCGGTTCCCCACATCAACACCTTCCGCCTCCACGCGGCTCAGCAGTGATGTAGCATTGGAAATATCGCGATAATCGTCCGTCTTCTCACGGCGGATCTCTGTGTCATAAAGCTCCATAACGCGGTCAATCTGCCCCAGATCAAGATGGATCAGCGCCTTGTGCCACCAAACATGATAGCGAAAATTCGTGCAATGGGCCCAGCTTTCCTCACGGGCATCAAGCCATTTCAGCCCCGCGTTCGGGTTCACCGTCATCTCATGCACATGGCTCACCGCGTGCAGCCCCCATGCGTCATTGAGATTGCGCGTCATCGCGCAGCGCCCAACCCGCTCAGCTTGCTGATAACATCCGGTTTCTTCCAGCGCGAAGGCATAGCATCCTTCGATGTAACCAAGCCCCGCATCGCTTTCGCAATAGGCTGGCAAAATCCGCTCGATTGAGGCCCGCATCCCCATCGCATCGCCTACCAGAAACCGCATCGCATGGACCATCTTTGCGGCCAACGTATCCGTCGGGTTCACCCGCAGCAGCGCTTCCAAGCGCTCGGTTGCACGTGATAGCGATCCACCAAGCCAAGCCTCAAGTGATCCGATGAAGGCCAGTTGGCGCGTGTCACCTGGCGCACCATCTTGAGCAAACTTTGCCGCCGCCAATGCTGATTGCGCGGTCGCCACCAGTTCCTTTTGACCGCCTAGCATGCAAAACAAGCCTTTGGCCGCGTGTGCCAGCGCAAAGTTCGGCGCCAATTCCAAGCACTTAGCCAAATGTTTGGGCGTCGCCCCCGCATGAGCTACAAACCCAAGACAGGTCTCATTCCAAGCCGTTAAAGCCTCCAGCTCGCTCAGCGATACATCCTGCCCAAAAACATCTGTGACCATAACCTGTCCCTTCGCACCTGCCTCGTTTTCTTAACAACAGCAGATACCGAACTCTGGGCACGGGTAAATATGCTGATACATCAGATAACGCTCATGTGAGGAGAGGTGAGCAGCTAGTTGCCACCCGTCAGGGCCACGAAAATCAACCCAGAGACGATCAACGTGATCAGCGAGAACCTCCAATTCCACCCCCACGCCAGTTGCAGCCCGGTGCGCTCGGTGATTTGCGCGGTCATCAGCACAGTTGTCGCGAAAGGAGAGATCGTCATCGAAATCGCCCAACCACAGGAGATCGCAAGTGCTGCCCAAGTGACATCCGCCGGGAGGCTGCTCAGCTCTGACAGGATCGAGCCGAAAAAAACTGCCATCATGATCGGCGAAAGCGCGAACTGGCTCAGCACCGTGATCGCCAGCGTGAGCGAAAACAGAAACAGCCACCCCGGCATCGTCTCAAGTCCAATCGCCTGCGCCCAAGCCTCCGCCGGAATCAGCGCCGCCGCCGCACGTCCGATATATCCGGAACAGGCCAAGGTCACCGCAAGCGGGGCCGCACTGGGCATATAGTCAAACGCGATATGGCGGATCTGTGCGAGGGCCGCGCCATGCTCACCTTGATGCTGGGCAATCAGCCAGCCTACCAACACAATCGGTGACGCCACCATCAACCCAAACACAATCGACTGATCCGCCAGCCACATCGCAAGAACTGACAGGCAGAGCAGCGCCAAACACACGCCAAAGAACCCAAGCACAGCCTGTTTGGGGTAAACCGGTGCCACCCGCGCAATCACAGCACTTGGCCTCGCAATCCGCCCCCGCAACCGATCCTCACCCCAGCCAATCAGCATCACCAGAACCGCCAGCGCACCGCCCACGAGCATCCAAGGCCCCCGCTGCACCTCCGGTAAAAACGTCATCAAAACCAACGGCCCCACGGCAGTCGGCGACCATGTGATGCTCCAAGCAAAGCCCTGCAACATCGCACTGATCTGGCGGCGCTCGCGCAGATCCCCAAACCCGTCATTGGCCGCACGCGCACCTTGTTTGATTAAGGGCGCAATCAAGCTGATCACGCCGAGATTGAACAACAGCGCCATAAAATGCGTGCCCGTAAAAAGCGCAAAAAACCGCCGGCCCGGCAACTGACTGGTCAGATAACGCCCGCAATCCAGCACCGCCTTAGAGGTTTGCGCGCCTTGCTGAAGCAGGCCAATCAAGAGCATAAACGCCATCAAAAACGCCGCTTGTTTCAGGCATGTGGTGAGTGCCTCAATCGGAGTTTCATGGCTAAGCGCGATCAGCAGCGACAATCCAGAGCAGACCGACAGCAGATAAACTTCGCGCAGGCCAATGCGCGTGAGGCTGCCCAAAACAACCAACAGCACCAGCACCCGCGCAATCACGCCAACAGCCTGAATGCCACTCGCCAAATACAGAACCTCGCAGGCCATGACCCCCAGCAAGCAGATCGCCAACGCTTTGCTAAGCCCTGCGGAGCGTATGGTTTCTGCTTCCGATTTCATGCCTTGTTCAAATTCCCGAAATTGCACTGCTTCATCTTTAAAACACATCACAACGCATTGTTTAAACGTCACAAATCAACACTTCGCTTCCGTTACTACTCTAGAGAAGTAACGAAAGCAGCACCAAAAAAATGCGCCAACCTCATCCCTTAGCTTCTCCCAACAAAATCTCACACAAACACGCCGCAATGATCAGCCCGCCTCCGATCCACTGCACTAAACTCATTGTCTCATCAGGCAAGAACACCGCAGCAGAAACGATCGCAACGATCACCTCCGACATCATCAACAAGCCAGCGCGCCCCGGAAACAGCCGTTGGCAAATTCGCAAAATCAGCAGCGTGGTCGGCAGCAGCACCAGTGCCGCAGACCCAATCACCAAAGGTGCCACGCTCACAAAAGCGTCCACCCCCGCCGTCCCCGGCTCAAACAGCAGCAGCCCAAACAGCATCGCAAACAGGCACACAAACCCGAACTGCCATGTCGTGCTCGCCATTGAAGGAACCTGCGGCCAGCGCTTCAGCCCCGCCGATCCAATTGCCCAGGAAATCCCGCTCAGCAGCCCCAGCGCATCACCAACCCCAAGCGCAACACCGCCACCCGCCGCCCCTGAAATCAGCGCCACCATTCCGCCAAGCCCCAGCACAATCGCCAAAACCCGCCCTATACTGAGCCGCTCACCGAGCCAAACCAACCCAATCAACGTGGCCCAAACCGGCGTCAAATAGAACAGCAGCGTCACCCGAACCACCGAACTCGCCACCAGCCCCGTCGCATATGACGCAAGACCCAACCCCAAAAACAATCCAACCAAACAGCTCAGCCCAAGATGCGCCCCCTCCCGTTGCCAGTTCAACGCCATCAAAGGCACCAGAACCAGCAAAGGCAGCGCATTGAACACGACCACACTCATCGCTTCATTAAATCCAACCGCCTGCAAAGCACGCACAGGCACCCAGTAGAGGCCCCAAAACGCCGCACTCACAAACAGCAGTAAACTCAGCGTGCGATCTGAGGCCCGATCAATCCACATGCGCAGCCAACCAGTTACACCGACTTTGCGGCTCACAACGCATCAGCTGTGCGGGTCCAATGGCCCCAATCTTGTTCCTCTCAATCAAAGTCACCAGCAGTCCCGATCCCACAAATTGCATATCAATCGAGCGCCGCATCGGCCCAAACAATGACATCACACGGCTCACACATTACTTTCCAGAAATATCCCCGCCGGAGGCAAGAAATTTTCAGAGCAGACATCGCCGCTCGCATCCTATTGCCCCGATCAAACTTCGTGACTTGAGCTCTCTTGTACAACGCCAACCGTTCCACTCTAGCAGGTTGCAAGCTCGGGACAATCGACATGCCCCCACCAATTTGTCAAATCTGATCAAGCGAATCCGTTCAAATTCCGACAGAATGCACTCCAAATTGGATTTCGGAGCACAGCGTGTCCCTCACAGAAAAACTTCTTTGGCATGTAGAAATGACCCTGCAGGAGCCCGTTACGTTGAACGATCTCGCAGCGCGGTGCGCCACCAATCCCTCACATCTGTCCCGCGCCTTTCAGGCAAGCTGCGGCCACTCACCCATGGGCTATCTTCGCGCCCGCCGATTGTCGGTTGCCGCCAAAAATCTTGCTAGGCGCAAAGCCGACATATTGAGCATCGCACTGGAATCTCAATTTTCATCCCATGAAGCCTTCACGCGCGCATTTCAACGCCAATTCGGTCATGCGCCCCGCGACATCACCGACAGTGACAGCCTCAAAACCCTAACCCTTACGGAGCCTCTCAAAATGGACAAATCAATGATCATCGATCTCATCGCCCCGCGTTTTGAGACCGCACCAGACATGCATGTCATTGGCCTCACCAATCGCTTCAGCCGCGAAACTATCGCAGATATTCCGGCACTCTGGGCCGCCTTTAATGAGCGCTTATCAGAGCTTGAAGAAGCCGATCTCAATGTTGCATATGGCGTTTCCTGTGACCCGAACCAAGACGGCACCTTCCGTTATTCCGCAGGTGTCGCCGGGCCAAAGTCCTTGCGCGTGCCAGAGGGGATGAGCACGGTCACTCTGCCCGCGGGGCGCTATGCCGTCTTCTCCCATGACGGCCACATCTCCGATATTGGCCGTACAGTTTACACAATATGGAACAAGGCATTAAGCGACGCCGGTCTCACACCCCGCGCAGCACCCGATTTCGAGCGCTACGACACTCGCTTTAATGCCCAAACCGGGCGCGGAACGGTCGAAATTTGGATCCCGGTGGTCTAAGCGGATAGGTCACCCTTTGCGCCCTTTTTTGGGGCAAAATCAAGGGATGGGCTTGGATCACTGCCAGTCTTACATCAAAAGCGTCAGGCCTACAGACCCTTTAACGCATCGCCTGAGGCACAGAACAAAACGCTGTGCATGATCTGCACCGCATTTGTGGCCCGTTTTCACAAGAGCCTTTCGCACCTTAGACAAAATGCCTTGACCTAATCCCGTAATACCCTGCTCATGCACACCTGTTCGACACATAAACTATCTGACAAGCAGGGACACCCGCATGAGAATATTCGCAGTTTCCGTGTTCGGTATTCACACGTGCTTTGAACTCCTGTTTGGCGCAAGCGCTTTTCTGTCCGGTGCATCCTCATCGCAATCCCCAGAACAAATAGCCGAGCAAAGCGTGCAAATGACCATTGCCTTCAGGTTCATGGGCAGCGCCCTTTTGGCCCTTGGCGTCTTAGGCGTTGTGGTGATTTTCTGGGCTGGCGTGCAGTCTATCACCGCCAAATACGTGGCCATAGGACTGGCCGCATTCCATGGCTTAGGTGCAATCGGCAGCCTATGGTCCGCAGCACCGGGCTTTGAAGCCTATTCCCAAACCCTCACCCTTGGGGCGCTGATCGTTCACAGCAGCTTGGCGCTTGGATTTGTCGTCCTTGCCCTCTTCATGTCCGCGAAAACAACGGGTTAGTGTAGCCTTCGCTTCTGCGCATTTCTCGACTCAGCGCCAATTTTCTGCTAGCGTTGTTCCTGAAACTGGGAGGAATTCGCGATGCGCTACCTATTGATTACCAGTCTAACAGCCCTGTCCCTTGTCAATCCCGCCAGTGCTGAGGGCTTGAAAGGGATCAAGCTTCCCTCTTACGCCACGGTTCAAAACCCAATGATTGCAGGCGAAACATGGGAGCTCTTGCGCCCCGATGTGACCGACGCCACCACGTTTTTGAACGCTGACGATCTGCTGGCCTTTGATGCGCCCATTACAGCTTTTGACAGTGCCACAGTGCCCTTTGCCGTCTCACAACGCCTTGGAACGGGGGAGCGCATTACTGAAATGACAGTGGTGGTGGATGAGAACCCTGCGCCCGTTGCCGCCAAATTCACCTTCGGTCCGCTGATGGGCGACATCCATTTTGAGAGCCGGGTGCGCTACGACATCTATTCCAATATCCGTGTGCTTGCGACAACTGAAAACGGTGCCACCTACATGACCGGTCGTTTCGTGCAAGCAGCGGGCGGCTGCTCGGCAGCAGTCACCCGTGATCTTGCGGTTGCCCTTTCGACAATGGGTCAAATGAAGCTCAAACATTTCGATGTTTCCGGCCTCAGCTCAACCGCGTTGGGCACGGCTAAAAGGGCCCAACTGATGATCCGCCACCCCAATTTTACGGGTATGCAGGTCCATAAAGGAACGCTCGATTTCATTGATCCGCGCTTTGTCAGCGCGCTCGAAGTGCGCCTCGATGAGGAGGTGCTCTTTACCATGAGCGGCGGTTTCTCGATCTCCGAAAACCCATCTTTCCGCTTCAACTACACAGATAATGGTGCCGCGATGATGCATGTACGTGCCGTTGACACTGATGGTGCCGTGTTTGAAGAAAGTTTCCCCCTCGCCAGTGGGACGTGATCAAATCGCTGTGATCAATGACCTCGGCAGACATGTTAACTCCCTGTTTTCATTGAATATACCTCTCTGATAGCCCCGAAATGCGACTAAACGGGCGGTTGGCTTTGGGTATCAAAGGATGTTCTGGTATCACTTAGGCCCCGACATCTGATTGGGCCGAAGAGGGAGGAACAGCAATGTTTGAGCTATTGGTAATGCTTTGTCTTGGGGATATCTGCGGGCAGCGTGTCTTGCCAGCGCCGCACGTTCAGGATCAATCAACCTGCGAAGCCGGGGCTAAGGCGCATATCGCGAACTGGTTATCCAAACGTGCAGCGCACAGCGTGACATCACATGCCTGCGTTGAGGCAAGCACCTTGCCAACGGCTCAGGTGGTTGAGACAGCACCGGGCAGTTATGTGCATCTCGGCTTGCTCGAAGATGTGACGCCTGAAAACAAAGGCGACATTGCCAATACGGGCTTCATCGTGGGCGATGATGCTGTTGCGGTGATTGATACCGGGGCCACGCGGGTTGTGGGCGAAGCACTTTATGCAGCCGTGCGCCAAACCACAGACAAGCCGATCAAATACGTGATTTTGACCCATATGCACCCTGATCATGTGCTGGGCGCGGATGTGTTTCAAGAAGCAGGTGCGACTGTCATCGGCTCCGCCAAACTGCCTGATGCGCTGCAAAACCGAACTGAGGCCTATCTTACCTCGATGGATCGTTTGATCAGCCCTGAGGTGACCCTTGGCACCACGGTTGTCCTCCCCGATGAAACCGTTGAGGGCACCCAAGAGATTGACCTTGGCAACCGGATGCTGACCCTCAAAAGCCACCCAACAGCCCACACAAATAACGACCTCACCGTCACCGATCACGCAGCCAAAACCATTTGGATGGGCGACTTGGTTTTTCTCAACCACACCCCTGCCCTTGATGGCTCGATCAAAGGCTGGATCAGCCTGCTCTCCAAGCTCGACGACCCAAACCTTGTCTATATGATCCCCGGCCATGGCAAAGCCCCAGCCACTTTCCCAGCCGGTGCACGCCCCAACCATGACTACCTTGTTGAGCTTGCCGACCAAACCCGCACAGCGATAGCCGAGGGCGACAGCCTGAACGACGCGCTCAAGCGCCGTGCGGATGATCCCACAGGCGATTGGCTGCTGTTCGAGCTGTTCCACCTGCGCAACGCAACAAACGCCTATGTCGAGCTGGAATGGGAGTAGGTTTTGAGGGTCAGCAACGGAGAGATAGGATGAAGTTCCAGTCAGGTTTCACCGCGAAACAGGACGAGATAAAGGAACTCTTCACGTCAAGTTTCACCGCGTCCGAAGGCGCTGATGAAGGAGCCGTGATTGAGGCATTTGTGCATGATCTCATGGCGACAACACCGCACGAAGATCTGATCGTCTGGTCTGCCTATGAAGATGCGATTCTGCTAGGATGCATTTTCTTTTCGCGCTTGGTGTTTGAGCAGGATACGCGCACCGTTTTCATTCTATCGCCAGTCGCTGTGCGCACAGATCGCCAGAAAAGCGGCGTTGGTCAAAAGCTCATTGCTCATGGGCTCGGTGATTTGCGTCAACGCGGGGTTAATGTCGTGGTGACCTATGGTGATCCAAACTACTACATCAAAACGGGTTTTAAGCAGATCGCAGAAACCTATGCAAAAGCGCCCCTTGCACTGAGCTATTCGGAAGGCTGGCTGGGGCAATCTCTATCCGCATCCGGCGATCAACCACTGCTTGGCCCATCGCGTTGTGTTGCGGCCTTGCAAAAACCGGAGCTTTGGTAAAGTCCGGGTTCGCTGGACCAGCGCGGCTTTGAAACCGTCCAACCCCGCCGCGCTCACATCTCGAACACCCGATGACCCAACCTAACCTACATACCCCCCCGGCCACGCCCAGCCGCCCACAGCCTAAACAACGCATTAAAGCGCCGCACGGATGATGCTGCGGGCGATTGGCTGCTATGGGGACCAAGCCGTCATTCGTTTTTCGTACTTCGCTTATGCAGCATCGCTTTGCAAATGCAGCGCGTATTTTGCTGTGATGCAGCTGATGCACCTGTAGCGGTCATTGCTTGCTGGTATTGAGCGGCTAATAAACGTCTGGCTGCCAAATTGTAAAAGCCCATACATCCACGTTCTTGTTGCGAGGTGTCTACTGAGCTGAAGAATGCAGCTAATGGCGCGCCGCATAATTCTGTATGCTCCATTGGGTCAGCATCATAATTAATCTTTATGTCTAGATAAAAACTATCAATTTTCTAAATCCCAATGCCGATGTTAGCGTTTTTCAAAATCTGCGAATTTGAGGCGAAGTATGAACCGATACGAATTCCAAAAACGTTTTAACGCCTCTGGCCCCGTCGTCCTTCCTGTTATTCACGTGCTTGATGCCGAACAGGCACAAAAAAACATCGAGGTTGCAATTTCTGGTGGCTGTCCCGGCGTCTTCCTCATCAATCACGATTTTGAGAAAGAAAAACTAGTCCCGATCATCAAAGAGATGCGGCAGACGTTTCCAGACGTCTGGATTGGTGTTAATTTTCTGGCTGTCACGGGCAAATTCGCATTCCCAATTTTGGGTGAGCTACAGGCGGAAGGCATTCAGGTTGACGGCTATTGGGCGGATGACGCCCGCATGGACGAGCGCCGGCCCGAAGATGATCAACTCGAAGCAGAAGAAATCGCCGCTATTCGAAAGTCGAGCGGTTGGAACGGTCTGTATATCGGCGGCACAGCGTTCAAGAAACAGCGAGAGGTCGATCCCGCGCAATATGCAAAAAGCGCACGTATCGCGACGAGATACATGGATGTTGTGGTGACATCTGGCGTGGCAACAGGGCATGCAGCAGACGTGGGCAAAGTCGACATCTTCCGCGACCATTGCGCAGACACGGCGCTTGGCCTCGCCTCAGGCATTACTCCCGAAAACGCAGCTCACTACGCCGAGGCGGTTGATCTTTTCATGGTGGCAACAGGCATCAATTTTGAGGGGGATTTCTACAATATCGACCCCGATCGCCTGAAACACCTTATGGACCTCGCACAGAACTAAAGGAGACACTCAGATGACACTCGACAAAGGGCCCAGAGACGACCGTTGGTACTTCTCACTTATGGCCCCAAACACCAAAGGCGACAAATTTGCCTGGCTGGACCCGACCTCCATTTACATAAACGGCAAGGCCTATCACGACCTGCTGGATGATCTTTGCGCCGACTTGAATGCCGACGATATTGATGTCGTCGCAGGCCTTGATGCGATGGGGTTTGTGCTGGCCGCAGGCATTGCGGCGCGGATCGGGCGGGGCTTTTTGCCGATACGCAAGACGGGTAAGCTGTGTGTCGACACGGACATGGCATCAATGACCAACTATTCGGGTCAAACACAGGCCATGGAAATGCGCCTGCCAGCCTTTGCGCCGGAAACAAGGGTTTTGCTGGTGGATCAATGGGTCGAAACCGGCGGCACGATGCACGGAGCAGTACAATTGGTAGAACAGCAAAAAGGCAAAGTCGCAGGCATGGTGGCTATTGTCATGGAAGACAATGAGAACACCGCCAAATATCGCAAGACATACAAGTGCGTCACAGCCATTCAACCAAACACCGAATGGCAGCGGCAGGCCAACGCGCAATACCTTGAAAGCTTCAAAACTTACAAGCCCGAGATGGCATTTCCGGTTTAGGCACCATTTGCGGAGCTTGCTTAATGTATGGGCAATTTCGATGCCTAAGGCATCGCGCAGGCATTATTCACGGGTCTGATACGTCCATTGTTGTTTTTGATGGTTCCCCACGGCACATTTAGAACGTAAATGTTCCGTGCATGGGCATCGTCAATCTATCCACAGAGCTTTTACGCACCTTCATCACGGTCATAGAAGTGGCAAGCTTCACACGCGCCGCAGACATTCTGGGGCGGACGCAACCTGCGATCAGCCTGCAAGTCAAGCGTTTGGAACAGATGGTCGGCTATGACCTGATCGAGCGCAAGGGTAAGGAAATATCCTTGACCGAGCGCGGCGAGGCATTGGCCATTCACGCGCGCCAAATCCTGCGCTTGAACGACCTTGCAATGGTGCAGTTCGAACAGTCGAGCCAATTGTCCAAACTGCGCATCGGTTTGCCGGTCGATTATGCCGTGAACACACTTCAGGCCTGTTTGACGGAGGTTGTGCGTAATTACTCCGACGTTCAAATCGAAATTCGGTGCGATCTGTCCAAGAATTTGCTGTCTGCTTTGCGCGGCAATGATATCGACATCGCGGTGGCCCTGTTCGACGGTGACGATCAACAATTCCTCTTTCGAAACTGGAAAGAACAGCCGACATGGGTCGGCGCCAAGGATTTCCAACTCCCCGATCATATGGACATCCCGCTAGTGGTGCACCCCTATGGTTGTGAATATCGCGAGCGTATGGCCAGCGCCTTGAAACTGGCCGGGAAAACCTGGCGCATCGCATATTCGAGCCCGGGAATTGGCGGCGTGCAACGCGCGGTGCATGACGGTTTGGGTCTGTCGTGTCTTACGATCCCAACTGTGCAAAGCGGCATGCGCATCTTCACGGAAAAGGACGGATTGCCAGCATTGCAGCCCCTCCACATAGGCTTGTTCGTGCGTCAAACCCAGCTGGGCGCAAGCGGGTATTCGGCAATCGACGCCATTGTCGAAACGCTCCAAGCCCAATCTTCAAGCAACGTCGTGCGATAAGCGATCATTATGCAGGCATATCAACGATAAATTTCCCAACGCCCCTCTCTTGCTCTAGCCTTCTTGGAAATCGCAGGTGACACTTCACGCACATAACATCAGAGAAGCCTGTATTTCTGCAAATGGGCGATCAACATGGGGACCGAAATGACCAAACTAAGATCCAATTCACTCTTGAGCGCACCAAGCCGCCGCCAACTGCTTAAAGCCGGTGGCGCTGCCCTTCTGACGACGCCTTTTGTCAGCCGCGCGTGGGCGGCCACAACCGAGATCAACATGCTGGCATGGTACGGCCATGGTGAGCCGGACATGGTTGCGGATTACGAGGCCGCAAACAACGTCAAGTTCGTGCCTAAGTACTACGCGGGCGGCGACAATATGCTGGCGCTGATCGCGCAATCGCCTCCGGGCACCTATGACATCATCCTGTCGGATGGCGAATTTGTGCAGCAGTTGAACCTTGCAGGTTACATCGACGAGATGAACCCTGCAGACTATCCGCTGGACGATATGCTGCATGAAGACTTCAAACGGTTCCCCGGTCACTGGGCCGATGGCAAGATGTATTCGATGATGCTGCGCGGCGGTCACCTTGGCGTATCCTATAACAAAAACTCCGTGACGGCTGAAGAAGCGGCAAGCTACGAGTGTTTTTGGAAGCCAGAACTTGAAGGCAAAGTCGGTCACTTTGATTGGCATCTGCCAAGCCTCGGCATGATGAGCCTTTACAACGGCAACGGTGCCGGCCTTTGGGATCTGGATGATGCCAAATGGGGTGCCGTGCAAGAAACCACAATGGGTCTGCGCAAACAGGTCGGCGGGTTCTTTGACTACGGCGGCACGTTTAACGGTCTCAAGAACGGCGAGATGCAGGCGATGGTCGGCATCGGCGACTGGATCACCGGGGTCTTGGAAAAGGACGGCGCACCCGTAGCCTCTGTTATCCCGAAAGAGGGCGGCATTCAGTTCACCGAGAGCTACTCCATCGGTAAGGGCAGTGCAAAAACCGCCGAAGTGACGAAGTTCATTCAGCACATGATGTCTCCTGCGGGTCAGGTGAAATCCGCGCAAATGGCGGCCTATCCGGGCTTCTGTGTGACCAAAGCAGGACGTGCGGCTTTGATTGAGGCCGATCTAGCCGAGGCCACACGGTCACACCAGATAGACGGCGACGCGCAAGACCCAATCACACTGATTAAAGAGGGTCGCATCCACTACCGCGATATTCCTCAACAGCAAGGCCTTGAGGATTGGAACGACTTCTGGTCCGAATATAAAAACGCTTAAACCAAATTAGACGGGCGGTCATTGTACCGCCCCTTTTTCTAACAAGCGCGAAAGCCCGATGCCTTCAAACTCCGATAAACGTCCTAACTTTTATGCGCTGACATGGCGGCTGCCGATCATAGTCTGGCAGTTCATCTTCTTCGTCGGGCCCGTTCTTTTCATGATCGCGATGTCGTTTTTCTTAGTACGTAACTACCGCATGACCGAGGCGTTCGAGTTTGTGAACTGGTCCAAGATGTTGTCGCGCGGTTATTTCTGGGACAGCTACTGGTATACGGTCTTTATCGCCGCCGTTTCGACCGTCTGCGCGATGTGCATCGCCTTTCCGGCTGCATTTGCGCTGGCATTCCGCGCCTCGGAGGCCACCCGCCGCTGGGCCATCTTCCTGCTGATCATTCCATTTTTCACCAGCTATCTGGTGCGCACCTTTTCGTGGTTTGTCATCCTCTCGGAAAGCGGCGTGATCAATGGTGTGCTCGGCACCATCGGACTTGGCCCCTACACGATGCTGAACACCAATTTCGGCACATTGGTGGGATACATGACCCTGACACTACCTCTGGTGGTGATCTTGCAAACCGTGACCATGGCCAACATCGACAAGACCCTGATCGAGGCCGCGCGCAACCTAGGATGCTCGGCCTTGCGCACGATCTGGCAGGTGGTCATCCCGCTGTCAAAAACCGGCCTGATCATCGCTGCAATCTTTTGCTTCATCCTGTCGTTCGGTGATTTCGTCGCCCCGTTCTACCTAGGCGGATCCCAAGAACCGACCTTGCCGATCTTGATCCTTGATACCACCAAATCAGGCCAACAATGGCCCCGCGCGGCAGTGGTCGCAATCATGATGATGGGCACATTGTTCGCCATCGCCTTTACTGGCATCGCCTTGGCCTACCGCAAAGGCAAGGGCGCGAAATGAACCAAAGCCGATCCCTCAACGTGATCCTTGGCATCTACGTGGCGCTGGTCTTCGCCTTCGTCTTTGCCCCGATCATCTTCAGCATGATCTTCTCGTTCAACTCCCAACGCTTCCCCACGATCCCACTGGGCGAATTCACGACCGAATGGTACGCTAAAATCGTCGCCGACCCAGACGTCTGGGAAGCCGCGTTGAACAGCCTGATTGTTTCCTGTTCGACCGCCGTGATCGCCACATTTCTGGGGTTCTGCACGGCCTATTCCGACTTCCGCTACAACTTCCGGCTCAAGGGTCCGTACCTCGCCTTGATCCTACTGCCGCCCACCATTCCGCTGATCATCATGGCGCTGGCGATGCTCGCGTGGTTCTCGAAAATCGGCATGTCCGGGCAGCTCTATTCCATCATCATTGCCCATAGCGTCTTAACCGCTCCGTTCGCCATGGCCGTCATACGGTTGCGCCTCAATCAGATGGACCCTGATCTGGAATCCGCCGCGTGGAACCTTGGCGGATCGGAATGGCAAACCATGCGCCATGTGATCATCCCGTTTTGCAAACCCGCGATCTTTTCAGGCCTGTTCCTGACGGCTGCCGTGTCCTTCGATGAGTTCGCCGTGTCGTGGTTCGTCTCAGGTTTGAACAAGACGCTTCCGGTGATCATCCTCGAAATCGTACAGGGCAACATCGACCCACAGGTCAACGCCATCGGAACATTCGTCTTCCTAATCTCCATGACCCTTGTTGTGCTGGCGCAAGTCTTCTTCGCAAGCCGTCAATTAAAGAGCATCAAACCATGAGCAAACCGTTGGTTGTCTTTGACAAAGTCCAAAAGCACTTTGACGATTTTGTCGCTGTGAAAGAGCTGGATTTCGAAATTCGCGAGGGTGAATTTCTGGCGATCATGGGGCCATCGGGCTGTGGTAAGACGACCACGTTGCGGATGCTGGCGGGACTAGAGACGCCCACTCAGGGTGAGATCCGCTTGAATGGGCGGGTTATGAACGACGTGGCACCGCACGAGCGCGATACGCCTCTGGTTTGGCAATCGCTGGCGTTGTTTCCGTTCCTGACAGCCCGCGAGAATGTCGAATTTGGCCTCAAGATGCGCGGCGTGGACAAGGCAAAGCGTAAAGAGCGCGCGGTCAAGTGGCTCGACAAGATGGGTATCCTAGAATTTGAGAACCGCGATATCTCAACACTGTCCGGCGGCCAGAAACAGCGTGTCGCACTTGCGCGGTCACTGGTGATGGAGCCGCAGATTTTGCTGCTGGATGAGCCGCTCTCGGCGCTTGATGCCCACCTTGTGATCCGTATGCAGGCCGTGCTGACCGATCTGCAACGCGAGCTTGGCATCACCTTTGTCTACGTCACCCATTCGCAGTCCGAAGCCTTTGCGATGGCCGACCGCGTCATCATCATGGGCAAAGGCGAGATTGCACAAATGGGCTCCCCCAGGGACATCTACCGAGAACCAGCCAACCAGTTCGTCGCGGAATTTGTCGGGCGCAATAACATCCTGTCAGGCAAGGTCGCGTCACTGTCAGACGGCTCTGCCCGTATCACCACGCCGTCAGGTGACTTTACCGTCCCGACAAACGACGAGCCTTTGATCGAAGGGAATAACGCCAGCTTTGTGATCTCGGCCGATCTTGTGCACATCGCATTGGGTCAACCAGATGCCACCAACAAAGCCTATTGCAAACTGATTTCAGAGGAGTTTGTCGGCTCCATGGTAACGCTATTCTTAGAAAACGCAAAGGGCCAGGAATTCAAAGTCCAGATGCAAGAGCGCGAGTTGTCGAAGTTCGATCTGCAAAGCGGCAATGAGATCTGGCTGTCATGGGACACCGCCAGCGCCCATGTCCTCAACGAAAGTTGACCCCGTGATCCGCAATCCGATCCCATGGCCCAACGGCGCGAAGTGCGCCGTCGCAATCACCTTTGATATGGATGCGGACAGCCTGATCCACATCTCCAAGCCAGAAGATAGCCACGACCGCCCGTACCCTATTTCAATGGGGCGATACGGCCCGATGGTGGCCATGCCCCGCATTCTCGACACCTATCGACGGTTCGGGTTGAAGCAATCGTTCTTCATTCCCGGCTGGTGTCTGGAAACATACCCCGATGTAGCCGAGGCGATCTTAAAAGACGGCCATGAGATCGGCCATCACGGGTATCTGCACGAAGACCCGATCGCGACGCGCGGCAACCAGCGCGAATGGTTCGAGCGGACACTGGACGTGCATCAAAAGATCTGTGGGCAAAAGCCCCGCGGTTACCGTGCGCCGGTCTACAACATCACCCAAGAAGTGGTTGATCTGATGGTCGAGCACAGGATGCGGTACGACAGTTCCATGATGGCCGACGATATTCCGTACCAATTGCAGACCGGAAAAGGCGCGCTGTATGAGATGCCGGTACATTGGGGCACCGACGACTGGCCACCCTTCGCCCATTACGACGAGATCGGGTACTTGATGCCTGTTCGGTCTCCGTCCCAAGGGCTGGCGGGGTTCTGGGAAGAGTTTGAGGCGCAGTACGACGCAGGTGGGTTCTTCATTATGATCTTGCATCCGTTCCTGACGGGCCGATTGGCACGTTGGAAGCAGGTCGAGGCATGGATCGCGCAGACCATGGAAACCCGCGACGTTTGGTTTGCCACTTTGGATCAGATCGCCGATCATCTGGATCAGTTGCAACGGGACGACGTGTGGCACCCAACTGTGGAAACGCTGCCCTATTTTTCTGGTCCCATCTTAACGGCAAAGGACACAAACACATGAACGCAGATGACACACGCCTTTTGCGCATCGCCTACGACGAGGCTAAGTCCGGTTTTGATGAAGGCGGCTGCCCCATCGGCTCCGTTCTTGCCCGTGACGGCGAGGTGGTTGCCCAAGGCCGAAACCAACGCGTGCAAAAGGGTGACCCGATTGCGCATGGCGAAATGGACGCTTTGCGTAAAGCGGGCCGACAAAAAACCTACCGTGACACGACGCTCTATACCTCGCTGAGCCCTTGCATGATGTGCACAGGCACGATCATTCAGTTTGGCATTCCGCGCGTTGTGATAGGTGAGAACAAGAATTTTGGTGGCAACGAAGAGTTCCTACGCTCCAAAGGCGTTGAAGTTATCGTGGCCGACGATCCAGACTGCATCGCCCTAATGCAGCGCTTCATCGACGAAAAGCCTGAACTCTGGGCAGAAGACATCGCAGAATAAAGGGCCATGTCGACTGCGTCGCATCACCTCGCCAACCCACAAGAAGACCTCGGCATCGTGCCGGAAGGCCCGTTTTTCTGTCCGGTGGATAATTTCCCCGAAACGCTTGATCTCGGCTTTCTGCTTCTACCGCAGTTCACGCTTCTGGCGTTTAGCGCGGCGCTTGACCTATCGTAACATCCAGCTGGATCGCACGCGGGCTTTGCTGGTCGAGACAGATATGGTCGTCGCTGAGATTGCCGCGGCCTGAAGGTTCACTTCTGCCAGCGGCCTGGCGCAACACTATAGGGACCGTTTCGGTCTTTCACCTGCCGCGCATATTCGAAAACGCACTGATGCCTCAGTCGCGACGTCAAAGACTGTATAAGCCGCCGAAGCGGCTGACACTTTCCGTCATATTAAATCAGCCGACAACATTGAATTCAGGGCCATAGGGATAGCCGGTGATGTTCTCGTTGCCGTCTTCTTTGATCACAAGGATATCGTGCTCCCGGTAGCCACCTGCACCGGGCTGCCCATCAGGAATTGTGAGCATCGGCTCCATTGAAATCACCATACCCGGCTCAAGTACCGTGTCGATGTCTTCGCGCAGCTCAAGGCCAGCTTCACGACCGTAGTAATGCGACAACACACCGAAAGAGTGGCCATACCCAAAGCTGCGATATTTTAGCAAGTCACGTTCCGCGAAGAAGTCGTTGATCTTGTGGGTCACCTCGGCGCAAGATGCGCCCGGCTTCAGTAGGCTGATCCCCAGCTCATGGGCCGCGACATTGGCTTCCCAAATTTTAAGGCTGGCAGGATCGACCTCTTCGACAAACAAAGTACGTTCCAAAGCCGTGTAATAGCCTGAAATCATAGGGAAAGTATTCAGACTGAGGATATCGCCACGCTCAAGCTGCCGGCACGTGACGGGATTGTGGGCACCGTCGGTGTTGATGCCGGACTGAAACCATACCCATGTGTCGCGTATTTCTGAATTTGGGAAATTCTTTGCGATCTCCAGTTCCATCGCATCACGGCCTGCCATGGCGACGTCAATTTCGCGCGCACCCGCTTTGATGGCGTCTTTGATTGCATACCCTCCAACGTCGGCTGTTGCAGCACCCGCACGGATCAGCTCGATCTCGGCCGCTGACTTATGCATGCGCAAGCGCATCGTGGTCGTTGCAATGTCTTTCTTGGCGGAAGGTGTCAGAAATTCATCCAGCAACCGCATTTGAGCAACGGATAGGTGGTCGCCTTCAAAGCCTATGACTTTGCCCGACCCCGTCACCGACTGGATCGCGCGCCAGTAGTTGTTCCGCTGCCAGTCGGTATAGGTGATGTTGTCACCATAGCCTCGACGCCACGGTTGGGCCGCGTCAATACCAGCACTGAACGTGATGGTTTCTGTGGCAGTGACAACCTGTGCATACGGCCTGCCAAAGGCGCAATAGAGAAAGCCAGAGTAGTAGGCGACATTGTGCATCGATGCCAGCAAGCAGGCATCAATACCTTGCGCGGCCATGCTTGCGCGCAGTTTGGTTAGGCGCGCTTCGTATTCAGCATCAGAAAAAGGGAGGGCTTTTTCGCCCTGGTGAAAGCGGTAGTGTTGTGGGCGTTCCATCAAACAAACTCCTATCAAACGCTTTGAAGGTCGCAGGACAGGAGCCGAAATCCCCTCCACCGTTGACACGACAAAGCAAGATCCCGGCGTTCAGGATGGTGAGATCGGGCGTGCACGCAGTGCTGGCGACGCCATCGCCGACCCGCTAGGTAAAAATGCCATAGACCCGGATTGTTCGCTAGCGCGTTTGCGTCATTTGTGGTCGTTCTTATGTCCGGGCGCGTCGACGACATCGAAAAAGTTGGAGGGAGTGAGACGTTCTACATCTCATAAGCGACCTTAATAAAGCTGCGCTCATGATCATTTGAACGCTGAATTCCCTAACACGTCAGTCACAACGGATATTTGTTTTGCATCAGAATTCGACCACGAAATCTCACGGCAGTGTTCTTTGCCACACACGCAATGAACCAAAATGGTCGTTGGCTAAACTACCGAGAAACTACGCTTCATCCAGAACTTGACCTTTGGCCAATCCTCTTATGCGGAACTTTAGTCGAAAGACCAGTCTTTCTGCTGCACCGTCGCACAAAGGCTTCCGCTGATGTAGAAAATACTACGCTGCGTGCACTCGCAACGAAAAAATCAAATTTACAGTTTGGGCTCGCTACGGTCATCCGAGCATTTTGGTCAGGTTCAAGCGCCAAACATTTACTCCCAAGGTCAACTGTGGGGACAAAGCTGCCGCCCGTCAAAACTCTCTTGAACGCGGAGGCCCAGCTTGCCAAAGGCTAGAATAACCATTGTCGAGGTTCCCTTTAAGGACAGTAACAACGTCATTTAGTCCATCTTGATTACACTAATATTCTGAGAATTCACCGAACGTGTGATACCTCGAACAATTGAAGCCTTGTTCGATATCGTTGTACCAGACAACTAACGAACCGAGTACGGCAACCGCCCAAAACCCTTGGCCTTGGTCACCCCACGGAGAACACTGCCACTTAGACTGCTCAATGCGTATTGTTTCCCAAAAGTGCCTTTCAGGTGGTGTCATGCGGTCCCAGTCACTATTTACTTTATCTAAGAGACTGGCTTCAGAAATCGGTTTCCATTGCACTGCTTCACCCTCATGCGAGATTTGTCGCTTCAAGTTAACCAAATGGTTCCAAAGTCCAACAGTACATTTTGGCTCAAACTGGTCGTTTACCCTTCGCCTCTCCCATGGATTCGGAACACAAGAGAGCTGTACCTTTTATGCCCAATCCCAACCCCTCAATTTCCGCTGGACCCGCGCGCGGCTTTGAGGCTTTCTAAAACCGCCGCTCGCAAAATCCGGAAACACCCATGCGCTCCACCAAAACCATCCATGTGATCTCGGCCCATGCGGAGGGCGAGGTGGGGGATGTTATTGTGGGCGGTGTCGCGCCACCGCCGGGGCATACGCTTTGGGCGCAGCGGGATTTCATTGCGCGGGATCAGGTATTGCGCAATTTCATGCTCAATGAACCACGCGGCGGGGTGTTTCGCCATGTGAATTTATTGGTCCCGCCAAAGCACACTGAGGCCGATATGGGCTTCATCATTATGGAGCCGGAGGACACGCCGCCGATGTCTGGCTCCAACTCGATCTGTGTGGCGACTGTGCTTTTGGACAGCGGCATCATTCCAATGGTCGAACCTGTGACCGAGATGCTGCTGGAAGCGCCCGGTGGTCTGGTGAAAGTCCGTGCGGAGTGCAAGAACGGCAAGGCGGAGCGGATCACAGTGCAGAACCTGCCCTCCTTTGCGGCTCAGCGTGACGTGCCGCTCACGGTTGAGGGGCTGGGGGAGATCCGCGTTGATACAGCCTATGGCGGCGATAGTTTTGTGGTGGTCGACGCAAGCGCGCTTGGTTTCGCGCTGGTCGCCGATGAAGCCGAAAAACTGGCCAAGCTGGGCGTGCGCATCACCAACGCCGCCAATGCCCAGCTCAGCTTCACCCATCCGAGCAACCCGGACTGGAAGCACTTCTCCTTCTGCCTCTTCGCTGGCCCCATCAGCCGCGACGGCAGCACACTCAGCGCCAGATCAGCCGTCGCGATCCAACCCGGGAAGATCGACC
>CAZQMR010000032.1:0-24709 GCA_964594465.1 uncultured Rhodobacterales bacterium | reverse complement strand
GTCTGCCAAGAAGGATTGCATTGGCAAAGCCATGTCCGAGCGACCGGGCCTGAATGGTCCGACACGGGCGCAATTGGTCGGGCTAAAACCGGTGGGCGAGGTAAAACGCATCCTGGCAGGCGCGCGTATGATCGAAGAGGGCCAGGCCGCAACTCGGCTCAATGATAAGGGCTATGTTACCTCTGTGTGCTACTCGCCAACGCTAAAGAGCATGATAGGGCTCGCGTTTCTTGAGAACGGCCAAGCCAAGATTGGCGAGAAGGTGCGTGCGGTGGACAGCCTTCGCGGGTTTGACACTCTTTGCGAAGTGGTGAGCACCCATTTCTTTGATCCAGAAGGAGGGCGCTTGCGTGGTTAAACTTCAGGAAAAAAGCGCCTTTGCGGATCAGGGGCTGCCATTTGAGGCGGGTGGGATCACTGTTACCGGTATCGACTTGGCTGAGATGATTTCAGTCTCGCCGCAAACGGGGATGCAAGATCAGGTCTCCAAGACATTAGAAAAAGCTGTTGGTGTTGGCCTAAGCGACATTGGTAAATGGCAAGCCGCTGGTGATGTGACGGTTATATGGACCGGGCGCGGACAATGGTTTGTGGTTGGGCCCGAGGGGCTTAGCGACAAATTAGCAAAGCTCAGCGGGCGTGCCGGGATGACAGGGCAGGCGGACGGATGGGCGGTAGCGCAGGTAACCGGCAAAGGCGCTCTCGAGGTTATGGCGCGGCTCTGTCCGCTTGATTTTGAAGCCATGCAAGTGGGCGATGCAGCGCGCAGCGAGTTTCAGCACATGCAAAGCGTGATCCGTGTGATTGAGGGCGGCTTTGAAGTGATGGTATTTCGCTCCATGGCGCGAACATTTGTGCATGACCTGAAAGGGGCGATGACAAGCGTCGCAGCGCAGTCTACCCTCTGACCTAAGAGCATTTGCGAAAGGGTTGAGATGTCTGGAAATCGATTGGATCGGGTTGCGCAGCGTGCAGAGGGGCATGTGGCCAGTGGTGCTTTCAGTGGCATTGAATGGGCCGTAACACAGGGCGGTGCGCCGTTTTGTGAGGGGCGTGCTGGGCTGGCCAATGCGCTGAGCGGGCGCGAGATGGCAGAGGTGCCGATCTACCGAATTTATTCCATGACCAAGCCGATTGTGTCTGCGGTTGCGATGATGCTGGTGGAGGAAGGCAAACTTAGGCTGATAGATCCGGTTGCAGCTTACCTGCCGAAATTCGCAGGTATGAAAGTGGTCGAGGGCGGGGCGGAGCGCGCGCCTCGCACAATGATGACAGTTGAGCACTGCCTGAGCCATCGCGCTGGCCTGTCCTATAGCTTTCTGCATGGCAGTTGTGACGTTGCCAAGCGCATGGTCGGTGAGGATCTTTTTGCCGAGAACTACTCGCTTGAGGAGATTTGCGATCGTTTGGTTGCCTATGGTCTCGCCTTTGATCCAGGTACGTCATGGAACTATTCAACGGGCACCGATGTCATCGGGCGGATCATCGAAATCATTGAAGGCAAGCCACTTCAAGACGTGCTTGCAGAGCGTGTCTTTCGCCCGCTTGGCTTGAGTGACACGGGCTTTTCAGTGGCGCCGAGCGAGCAGCATCGGGTGATGTCAATGTTTGGCACGGCCAATATTGACAATTTGTTTGATTTTGAGAGCGGCCCCCAAAAGCTGACGCCTGTGGACAGCATTGAGGCTGGGTATCCGCTTAACAATCCGAATTATGCGCGCGGTGGGCTTGGGCTTTACTCGACCTTGCCTGACTATATGAAAGTTGCCCGTTTTCTGAGCGATGGGCTGGCGCAAGGCAATGTCTTGCTGGGGCGTAAGGCTGTAGAGATGTTGTGGGCGGACCGGATTCCAGACACTCAAAAGCCGATGATGCTGGGGCCGGTTGCACTTTGGGGCTATGGCTATAGTTTGGCAGGCCGTTGCATGTCTGAGCCGCGCTTGGCGATGGGTTTCAGCTCTGCAGGCGAGATTGGTTGGGCCGGGGCGGCCTCGACCTATTTCTGGATCGATCCGGTCGAGGATTTGATTGGTGTCGTTATGGCGCAATATCTTGGGTCCAAGGTTCCGCTTGGAGATGATATGCGCAATGCTGTTTATCAGGCGTTAGATTAGATTTTGAGTGCCTCCGGCGGAAGTATTTTTGGAAACTCGAATTGGGGCACTCTAGCGATCGGGCTGTGGAAGTCGGATTGGAAATTTTTGCCGAATTTGGGCGTCTAGTTCAGAGGGCAATAAGGCCTTGGATGGTTGAGCCAATAGGGTTTCTTTGCGCGATTTGGCTTTCACCAAAAGGTCTGGTTTTTCATTTTCCATCCATTCTTTGGGCGAGGAACGGTCGCCCAACGTGGGATAGATGTAATCACGCTGCATGCGCGCCAAGGTCTGTTCATGGCCAAGATAGTGGCCGGGACCGTCAAGACAAACAGAGCGCATGACCTCAAGGCCGATGGTGTCGTCATTGACTTCGATCCCGCGCACACAGCGCATGGCTTGCCCCAGAAGATCATCACCCAGAATCAGGCTTTCATGGCAAAAACCCAGCAGCGATGCATGCATGCCCGCGGCCTCATAAACCATGTTGAGACCCGTAAGACCCGCCATGACATTGGATGTCGCTTGCTCCCACCCGGCCTGCATGTCTGGAAGCTTTGAATCCGCAATGCCCGCTGCTGCACCGCCGGGGAGGCCGTAGAATTTGTGCATTTGAGCGCAGCCTGCGGTCAGCAGCGCTTGCTCGCCCGAGCCGCCAGACATAGCGCCTGTGCGCAGATCTGAAACGAACGGCCAGGTGCCAAAGATTGCTGGATGGCCCGGTGCGATGGCGTTCACATAGACAATTCCGGCAAGGCACTCGGCGCAGGCTTGAACGATTGCGCCTGCGATTGTCGCTGGTGCTGTTGCTCCGGCTTGGCCGGCGGAAAGAAGCAGGACGGGCATGCCGCGTTTGATGCACTCCTCCATCACGCGGCAGCTTTCCATGGCGAATTTCATTGGCGGCACGACGAAACAGTTGGAGTTGGAGATGAAGGGGCGCGCGCGCCATGCAGCCTCGCCGCCAGCCATGTCGTGGATCAGATCAAAGCAGCCGGGCACAAAATCAGGCTCACCAAAGGAGGTGCCGATATGTTTGGTGGTGCCAGACACGCAGGCATAGAGCGTGTTGAGATCAAGCTCGAAATTGTCTGTGATGTCGCGGGCAACCATGGGGCGCTGCAGGAAGTGGATGTTGTCGAGGCTGTCGACAATGCGAGCGGCATCAAAGAGGTCTTGGAGCGTACTTTCCCGGTATTCGCGGGTTTCCACTTCGACCATATGCACCGCCGCGCCCGCTGTGCCGTAGTGAACGCGATTGCCAGTCAACGAGAGGTCATGGCGCGGGTCGCGTCCACATAGCGTGATATCGCGCTTTGCTTTGGCGAGCATGTCCTCCACGAGGCTTCGGGGAAAGCGGATGCGACCATCATCGCCCAGAATTGCACCGGCGTTGGTCAGGATCTCAATGCCAGTGTCCGGCGCTTCTGAAAGACCGATTTCTTCGAGCGCTGTGAGAGCGGCCTGATGGATGTTTTGGATATCGGTGTCCGAGAGCGGGCCATACTTGCCCCCCTCCATGCCAGGGCGCACCGGGCGCATGTCTTCGGTGAGGGGAGCCGCGCGCAGCGCTTGGCGTGCGGCGCGCCCACCTGAGCGGCGGGAAGGAGTTGCAGTCATGTGATGAAGTCCTGAAAAAGGTGCAAGCAGCTGGGAATGGAAGCAGATTTTCAGGGCGGCTCAGCAAGAACCACTGCGTGTCACGCATTTTGGTAAATCTGCAGGAACAGGTTCAGGACAGTTTTGGTGAGCCACGCGCAGCGCGACCACGGCAGGCACCAATGGTGAAAATCACCAGTGCTTTTTTCCAACTGAGCTTTTTTCTCATTCGCTGAGAGTTGCAGCAAATCCTTTAGGAATCAGAAGCAAAACCGCCATAAATGTCGCTTTTGACCGCTTTACCAGCCACCGCTTGCGCCACCACCGCTGGAACCGCCGCCGCCAAAGCCGCCGCCATTGCCGCCAGAATGGTCTGAGCGGTCATTGTGAACAGCAACCATTGGCAGGAAATAGCTGTGCCCGCAGGTGAGGCAGGCACGACCACGGCCTGTGGCGCTGTCCTCTGTCTTAGTGATGTCTTCGCTTTTGCAAGCCGGGCAGCGCCGTTCGCGCCGGTTGCTGATCACTTTCTTGCCGATGAAAAATGCCATTGCGGCAGAGATAAGCGCTAGAAAAATGCCGCCAGGCACGGACGATCCGCTGCCCGCTGGTTGACCTCGCGCAATCCGGCGTTCGATTTCTTCGCTGCCGCGCATGATGCCACGCTCATACTCTTGATCTGCAAAATGGGGCAGGATCGTGCTGTCGATGATTTCTTCTGCGACCTGCGTGGCTTGTTGGGCGTATCCACTGCCAAGCTCAATGCGCATCTCCCGATCTTCACTTGCGATCAGGAACAGTATGCCATTGTTTTTGTCAGCTTCGCCAATGCCCCAGCTATTGAAAGTTCTCAAGGCAAGACTTTTGATCGAGCTGTACTGGCCATAATTGCTGCGTTTTTCAATCGTCAGAACCGTCATTTCAACGCCAGTTTCGGATCGGAGCGCCTTGAGATAGCCCGTCAACTCTTCCTCAGCAGGTTCGGACAGGAGGTCTGCATAGTCATTGATATAAACCGACTTGTAGTCCGGTATCGTCGCTTGCTGAGCCCATGCCATTGGAGCCAACAAAAGCAGGCAAAGGATGAGTTTACGCATTTTGGATAAGCTCCTTTATGACGTCTACGCCAGTTTGCACGTCTGCTTGGGTCGTGTCCCACTGGCCAACCGTAAAGCGAATGACGAAACGACCCTCATGCATGGTTTGGGTCAGGTATATCCGCCCATCCGCGTTAATGCGCTCCAGCAGGCTTCGGGTTGCCGCCTCGGAGTGCAGGGCGAATGTGAAGAGCGCGAAGCGTGTCGATGTGGTGATTTCGATGTTTGGGTCTTCGCTCAATGCGGTTTCCGCTAGGATGGTCCAGGCAATGTGGTTGCGGATGCGACTGCGCAATCCCTCCAAGCCGTAGGCGCGGATCAAAAACCAAAGTTTGAGCGCGCGAAAGCGGCGACCCAGCGGAATTGTCCATTCCGAAAGGTTGGTGATCTCACTGGTTTCCAGCGTTTCAAGATAGTCGGGGCGAAGGCCCAAAGTGCGCATTTGCGGATTAGGATCTGCAAGGAACTGAACCGAGCAATCGAAATTGGCGCCGAGCCATTTGTGGGGGTTGAAAACGATGCTGTCAGCGAGCTCGATCCCATCCCAAATTGTGCGGCATTCAGGGCAAATCATAGCGGAGCCAGCCCATGCGGCATCGACATGGGAATATAGGTTTTCCTCGCGCGCGATGCTGAGTATATCACGCAGGTTGTCGCAAGCGCCAATGGATGTGCCGCCTATGCACCCTATGACACCCGCCGGTGCCAACCCTGCGGCGCGGTCTTTGGCAATTGCCTCGCGCAGGGCATCAGGATCCATCGAATAATCGTCGCGTGTTGGAATTTTGACTAGGTTGTCTTGTCCAATCCCAGCAACCCAGACAGCTTTGTCAATGGATGAGTGAGTTTGCGCTGAGGCATAAATGCGCGGTGCTTTCTCGCCGGCCGTGCCTGAGCCGATCCCGCGCCAATCCATTGAGCGTTCGCGCATGGTCAAAATGGCCGTTAGGGTGGCCGACGAAGCAGAATCTTGGATCACGCCCTTAAACGGCTCTGGCAGGCCAAGCGCTTGGCGCAGCCAATCAATCATCACCGCTTCCAATTCGCCCATAGCAGGGGATGTTTGCCAGATCAGGCCATTTGTCGCCAAAGCCCCCGATAGTTGTTCCGCGAGGATCGACGCAGGTGCCGCGTTAGAGGGGAAGTAAGCAAAAAACCGCGGGTGCTGCCAATGGGTTAGGCCATCAGGAATGATGGTGGTGAAATCATCCCAGATGTCTTGCATCGCTTGGGCAACCTCTGGCGGCTCGCTTGGAATTTGAGCCGCGATGTCACCGGGTTTCACTTGTGAGCGCACCGGGCGGTCGGCGATTGTCTCATGATACTCAGTCGCCCAGTCTGCCGCACGCTTGGACCAATGGTTAAGCTCTTTGTGGTCCATGGGATTACTCCACCAAAGGCGCGCCATCGCGCAACATGTCATCAACAGCTGATCCAGACATGCCGCGCAAGTTTGAGAAGTCACCGTTTTCAAATAGGGGCGTCATGGCTTGAGAAATGGCTTTATGGGTTACCCGTGCCAATGCGGACCCAAGGGAGATACGTGCCACCCCAATGCGGGCAAAGTCATGCCGGGTGAAGCGGGTGAAAGGGCCGGCTGCGAGCACATTTACCGGGGTTTTTGTGGCTTTGACAATGCGGGTCAGGTCTTCAAAGGTTTTTGGCAGTGGCGCATAGATGCAATCCGCGCCGGCTGTCGCAAAGGCTTTGAGCCGCTTGATCGCTTCGTCAATATCGTAGGCGCCATTCATGATGCCATCCGCACGGGCTACGAGCACGAAATCGCGGGGTAGGGCGCGCGCAGCACCAACCGCTGCACGAATGCGATCAACAGCAAAATCGAATTGGTAGGCGGAACTGTCTGGCAAATCCGTGTCCTCAATCGAAATGCCTGCAAGGCCAATTTCGGCCGAAGCCCGAACACATTTTGCGACATCATCAGGCGCATGGCCAAAACCGTTCTCAAAATCACCTGAGACCGGTAAATCTGTAGCCGCAACCAAGGTCTCAGCGTGGGCCAATGCCTCATCCATGCTGACATGCCCCATATCGGGGCGACCAAGTGTGAAAGCATGACCGGCAGATGTTGTGCCAATTGCCTTGGCCCCCATTGCCGCCAGCATCCGCGCGGACCCCATGTCCCAAGCATTGGCAAGAACGAAGGGATCACCGGGCCGGTGCAGCTCTCGAAAGGCAGGGCCAGGATCAAAACGTGGCATCAGACGTCTCCAAATTCGCAAGCGTTTCAGCGTGAGGGGCGTGGCACACGCCCGGCCGCGCAGGCGCTCCCCGAAAGCCGTGGGGATCCGTCTGCGCGGCCATCTCTTCTTAAATGCTGGGTTTTGACGTCAGCCTCAAGCTCAGAGTTTCACCCGCTCCGATTTTGGGTCATAGAGCGGCTTTAGGGATGCGGTTGCTGCGACGCGGACACCTGCAACCTCGATTTCATAGGACGAGGCCAAAACATCTGCCGCGCTTTCCCCAACACAAGGCACATAGCCAAGCCCAATCGCAGACCCAAGCGCATGCCCGTAATTGCCCGAACTTAGATACCCAACAAACTCACCATTCCGCACGATGGGTTCGTTGTGATAGAGCATCGGTTCGCTGTCATTGAGCTTGAATTGCACCAATCGGTTCTCAAGCCCTGCCTCTCGCTTGGCGCTCACTGCATCCTTCCCAATGAAACTGTCCTTGTGTTTGCCAACCGCAAAGCCAAGGCCCGCCTCGACCACATGATCCTCGCACGTGATGTCATGACCAAAATGGCGGAAACCCTTTTCGATCCGCGCAGAATCCATCATGTGCATACCGCAGAGCTTCAAGCTGTGATCTTGTCCTGCTTCATGGAGCGCTTCAAAGACATGGGCGGCTTGATCCGAGGACACATAAATCTCCCAACCCAGCTCACCAACATAAGACACCCGATGCACCCGCGCACTGCCAAGCCCGATCTCGATCTCCTGAGCTGTCCCAAAAGGGTTCACATCATTTGAAAAGTCATTTGGGCTCACCGCTTGCAACAGCTTGCGCGAGTTCGGTCCCATCACCGCAAGCACTGCTTCGCCTGCGGTCACATCAGTGATCACCACGCGATAATCGCCAACATGACGCAACAACCAAGCATGATCAGCCGGGCAGGTCGCGGCAGGGGTCACCACGAGGTAAACTGTTTCGCTCAGCCGTGTGACGGTCACATCGGCCTCAATCCCTCCGCGTTCGTTCAGAAACTGAGTATAGACGATCTTGCCCGCAGGCACGGACATGTCAGCCCCGCACACATAATTCAAAAAGCGCTCCGCATCCGGCCCTTCAACGCGCAGTTTGCCAAAGGATGACATGTCATACATGCCCAGATTCTCACGCACAGCCATATGCTCAGCGCGTTGGTTCTCAAACCAGTTCTGGCGCTTCCAGCTATAGGCGTATTCCGGCGTCTGACCCTCATCGGCAAACCAATTAGCCCGCTCCCAACCGGCAATCTCGCCCATTACAGCGCCATGCTTCAAAAGATGTTCATGCAAAACGGATCGGCGCACCCCGCGTGCTGTTCCTTTCTGCCGATAGGGGTAGTGATCCGCATAAAGCAGACCCAGTGTCTCGCTCACCCGTTCTTTCAAATAGCGCCGGTTGCGCTGGAAGGGCTGTGCGCGGTTGATATCAACATCGCCCAGATCAAAGGGGCGTTGTCCGTCTTCCATCCACTGCGCCAAGGCCCAGCCAGCGCCACCTGACGACTGAATGCCAATGGAGTTAAAGCCGGCACAGACATAGAAATTGCCCAATTCGCGCGCCTCACCTAGGTAATAGGCATTGTCCGGCGTGAAGCTTTCGGGGCCGTTGAAAAAGGTGTGGATGCCAGCCTCCCCCAAGATCGGAACGCGGTCGATGGCTTTTTCCAAGATAGGTTCAAAATGGTCAAAATCTTCGGGCAGTTGATCAAATTCAAAGCTCTCCGAAATCCCAGCCATGCCCCAAGGCTTTGAGCGCGGCTCAAACGCACCCAGCATCATTTTGCCTGCATCTTCTTTGTAATAAGCGCACTCATCAGGCACACGCAGCACAGGCAGTTGCTTGAGCCCGGCAATGGCCTCAGACACGATATAGAAATGCTCGCAGGCATGAAGTGGCACATTAACACCAGCCATCTTGCCCAAATCCCGCGCCCACATGCCACCGCAATTGACCACGAAATCAGCCTCAATATGCCCTTGGCCCTCAGCGCTTTCCCAGTTCACACCTGTCACGCGACCACCAGCTTTGCTTATGCCAGTGACCTTAACACGCTCCTTAACCAAAGCGCCCATCTGGCGCGCACCTTTGGCCAGCGCCAGCGCGATATTGGCTGGATCGCCCTGACCATCAAGGGGCAGATAAACCGCGCCAGTGACATCACCAACCTCAAGATGCTCGTAGCGGTTTTTGACCTCAGCTGCGGAAATCTCCTCAACCTCGACACCAAAGGCGCGAGCCATGGAGGCTTGGCGATAAATCTCCTCGCGCCGCTCCTCAGTCAGAGCGACCGTGATCGATCCAGTGCGGCGAAAGCCTGTGGAAATCCCGGTCTCTTCCTCAAGTGTGCCGTAAAGCTCTTGGCTGTACTTGGCGAGCTTGGTCATGTTGGCCGTCGCACGAAGCTGCGCGATTAGCCCTGCCGCGTGCCATGTTGTGCCAGAGGTAAGTTGCTTGCGTTCCAGCAAAACCACATCTTTCCAGCCAAGCTTGGTCAGATGATACGCGACCGAACATCCGGCGACACCGCCACCGATGATCACTGCACGTGCTTTGCTGGGAAGGCTGCTCATAAGTGTCGTCCTTTAAGAAGCGGTCACAAGGGTGTGGTGACGGGATCGAAGTTGGCTGGCGATTTCTGCGATATGGCTGGGGCCAACTTCACAGCAGCCGCCAACAAATGTTGCACCTTGTTCGACCCAACTGAGCGCAGTTTCAGCATAAGCGTCGGGGCCAAGGTCTTGGCGCGCTTTAAGCACATCCACGACAGCACCGCGTTTGCGAAAATCTGACGTGATGCCTGTAAACCCATTTGCATAAGCGCCAAAGGGCCGCATCGATTTGTCGATCTGGCCAAGTGCGGTGTCGATGGCTTCGGGCGTGGAACAGTTGAACAACAGCGTATCATAGCGCAGGTCCGATAGGGCCGCGGCCACGTCTTTGACCGGCTCGCCTGAGCGCAGAACTGTGCCATCGTCGTCTTCCACAGACAGGCCAAGCCAAATCGGTTTGTTCGAGACCGCCGCTCCCATCAATGCCCCCCGCGCGCTTTCAATCGAGCTGACGGTTTCTAGCAAAATGATGTCAGCATCCGCATGAAGGCGCACAACTTTGGCATAGATCTCAGCAGCTTCTTCTGCAGATGGCGCAAGATCGGGACGATAGCTTGAGCCCAATGGACCAAGGCTGAGCGCGATCAAACCATGCCCATGTTGATCCCGTGCCTCGCAGGCGAGCTGGCTTGCTTGCAAATGCAGGGCTTCAAATTGGTCTTCCATGCCAACGGGTTCAAGGCGATCAGGCAGGATATTGTAGGTGTTAAGCGTGGCAACGCTCGCCCCGGCATTGAAATAGTCCAGATGTATTTCGCGCAGGGTTTCAGGGCTTTCGATCATCACCTGCAATCCCCAAAGCCGGGTGGGCGGTGTTGGGTGACGGGTCACAAGCTCCTGACCAATGGCACCATCCAATAAAACAATTTCGCTCATTTTTGGTCCACCATGTCTTGCGCAAATCCAGCGAGGGTTTTGAGAGCCGCGACCAAGCTGTCGTCATCGGTTGTCAGGGCTACACGAATGTGACCGGCGGCGGCTGTCCCAAAACTTTCGCCCGGCATCACCCCAATGTCGCGTTGGTCCAGAAGTGCATAAGCAAACGCTTCGCCGCTCATGCCCGTGGCGCGAATATCCAGCATCACATACATCGCGCCTTGCGGTGCGGAAACACGCACAGCGTTAGAGCCCTTGAGCGCATCAACGGCCAAATTGCGCCTGCGTTTATATCGCTCAGCGGTGCGTTTCTCGATCGCCGCCCCGTTTCTCATTGCGGCCTCAGCCGCGTCCTGAATGAAACCGGGAATGCCGTAAGTTGTCGCATTGGCGAGATCTACAATATGGGAGACGAAACTTTCCGGGGCCGTGATCCAACCGACCCGAAAGCCAGTCATGACATGGGACTTGGAGAAGGAATTGATGATGATTGTACGCTCAGCCATGTCAGGCAATTGGCGCGGGCTGACATGTTCGCCGTCATGAACCTGATTGTCGTAAACCTCATCAGAGATCAGCCAAAGGTCATGCTTGAGGCACGCATCGCGGATCGCATTTAGCGTGGTTTCATTGTAGACTGCACCTGTTGGATTGTGCGGTGTGTTGATCAGCAAAGCCCCGGCGCCCTCGCAGGCGTCGATCAACTCGGTGGGATCTAGCTGGAAATCAAGTTCTGGGCGGGCTTTGACCAGCCGCATTTCACCCGAAACGCCGCGAACTGTCGCGGGGTAGGTCGCATAATAGGGATCAATCACAACGCAGGTTTCGCCCGGATCAAGGGCTGCGGCCATGGCTGAAAACAACGCACCCTGACCACCAGAGGTCACAAATATGTTCTCCGCTGATGTGGCAACGCCAGAGCGTGCTTGCATGCGATCTGCAAGGACTTGCCGCAAGCTTTGAGAGCCGGGAATGGCGGCGTATTTGGTGTTATTGCGCTCAAGGCTGTCGATCAGCGCTGACTTTATCATGTCATCCGTCGCCGCATCATGATCGCCAATGGACAGCATCGTAATGTTGCGCCCCTCAGCCACAGCCTTGCGTGCTGCGTAGAACACGCCCCAGCCATCGTCCTGATCGCCTTCGCCGTTGATATTGATGATCCGGTTCGAGAGTTTCATGTCAGCCCTTTCGACAAGCCTATTTGGTGCGCGTATATCGCTGTGACTACGCGCAATCCAGTTAAGCTTTTACTCTCTTTCAAACTGCCATGAATTGGCTTGTGAGAATTGCCTCATGCCCGCAGTCTTTCATTGGTGGCATCCCAAAGTGGGGCGTCTTCTTGTACCGTGGCTTTGAAGCGCTCGCCGTAGATTTCGACCTCGATTTCTGTTCCCACATCGGCCAAATCAGCCCGCAACATACCAAGCGCGATAGACGCATTCACCCGGTGCCCCCAATCGCCTGACGTGGTCTCGCCCACCACCTCATCGTTATGCCAAAGCGTTGACATGTAGGGGGCATCGCAATCACCCGCCTCCACGATCAGCGTCACGAAGCGCTTTTTCACGCCTTGCTGTTTTTCTGCGAGCAACGCAGCTTTGCCGATAAAGTCATGGGGCTTGTCGAGTTTGACAAAACGATCTAGGCCACCTTCTAGCAAGGAATAATCGGTCGAAAGATCGCCTTTCCATGCGCGGTAGCCTTTTTCGATGCGCAAGGAATTGAGCGCATACATGCCAAAGGGCGTGACCCCTTTGGCTGCGAGCTTGTCCCAAACCTTGGGCGCAGCCTCGTTCGTGCAATGGACTTCCCAGCCCAGCTCGCCTGCAAAGCTTACGCGGATCAGGAAGGCAGGATCGCTCTCGCAGGTCACGTCCTGCACGGTCAGCCAGCCCTTGGAAAGGTCGCCATCGGTGATACCATCCAGCGCCTCGCGAGCTTGCGGGCCAGTCACCAACAGCGTTTCAAACTTGCCCGTGCGATCCTCAACGGTGATGCCTTCGGGCGCATGTTTGGACAGAAGCTCAAAGTCATGCCATTGCGCGGTTGCCGCCGTGATCAAGAAAATCTCATCGTCAGAACGCGGGATCACCGACATTTCCGTGACGATCCGCCCGCGGCTATCAGCGAAATAGGCCAGCCCAATGCGCCCAACAGATGGCAAGCGCGAGGCCGTCAGGCTATCAACCCAGTCGCGTGCACCTTTGCCCGTAACCGCAATGCGCGAAAAGCCGGTGATGGGCAGCATACCGCATGTATCGCGTACCGCCTCGCACTCTTCCTTGATGCGTACCGCCCATGGCCCATCGCGCTCCCAAGTCTGAGTGCTCTCATGGGACGTGTCATCACCCGCTTTCGCGTACCAATTGGCTCGCTCCCAGCCGTTATAGGCACCAAAGACTGCGCCAGCGTCTTGTAAGCGTGAATGCAGCGGCGAAAGCTTCTTGTCCCGCGCGGCTTCCCATTCGTGATGGGGGAAATGCATGGCGTATTCGTGGCCATAAACCTCCATGCCCTTTTGGTTGCAGTAATCCTGATCGCAATACTCTGTGAAACGGCGCGGATCGCAGGACCACATATCCCATTCGGTCTCGCCCTCGGTAATCCATTCCGCTAGCACCTTGCCCGCCCCGCCGGATTGCGCAATTCCAAAGGTAAAGACACAAGCCTCAAACGCATTTGGCACACCCGGCATTGGGCCGATCAGCGGCAGGCCATCAGGCGTGTAGGGGATTGGCCCGTTGATGACCTTGTTCACCCCAGCCGTGGCGAGCAGCGGCACGCGGGCCATTGCATCCTCCAGATACCATTCCAGCCGCTCTAGATCGTCGGGGTAGAGCTGAAAGCTGAAATCCTCTGGCATGGGATCGCTCGGGGACATCCAATGCCCCTTGCAGTTGCGCTCATAGGGGCCAAGGTTGAGCCCGGTCTTTTCCTGGCGCAGATAATAGCTTGAATCCACGTCGCGCAGCAGGGGGAGCTTACCGCCATTGGCTTTGCTCCAGGCCTCCAGCTCAGGGATTTCATCTGTGAGCATGTATTGATGGGACATGGTCATCATTGGCACCAAACGCCCCCCAAAGGGACGGAACCATTCGCCGACGCGCTGGGCATAATAGCCAGCCGCATTCACAACCTTGTCGCAGCGGATATTGCCCTTTTCGGTGTGCACGATCCACTCGTCATTTTCGCGCGAGACACCTGTGGCCGGGCAAAAGCGTTCAAAACGAACGCCCAGATCACGGGCCCCCTTTGCAAAAGCTTGCGTGAGCTGTGCCGGGTCAATGTCGCCATCATAAGGATCATAAAGCCCACCCGCCAGATCATGAGTTTCCAGATAAGGGTAGCGGTTCTTGAGATCAGAGACTGAACACATCTCAATCGGCATGCCCTGATAAATTCCCATGCCCTTAGCGCGCTCAAATTCCTGCATCCGTTCTTTGGAATGCGCCAGTCGAACTGAGCCGGTGACATGGTAGTTCATCGGATAATCAACCGCTTCGCCCAGATCACGGTAAAGCTCGGTGGAGTAACGCTGCATGTTCATCACAGACCAAGACGCCGAAAAGGTCGGGATATTGCCCGCGGCATGCCAAGTTGACCCGGCCGTTAGCTCGTTCTTTTCAAGCAGAACAACATCGGTGACGCCTGCGCGGGCCAAGTGAAGTGCAGTAGAGGCGCCAACGCAGCCTCCGCCAATGATGACAACTTCTGCTGTGCTTGGAAAATCGGCCATGATGGGTGGATCCTTTAATTGACGATAAGGCGTGCCGCGAGGCCGCCAAACAGAAGGGCTGAAAGTTTGTTGAGGATGCGCCCATAGGTGGTGAGCTTGCTGCGCGCAGTCCCGGCAAGCAGAGCGTAAGCTGCATTGATGAAGATGCCAGTGGTGGCGAAGATCAGGCCGAGCACAAGCAATTGCAATTCGATCTGGCCCAGCTCAGGCGTGGTGAACTGAGGCAGGAAGGCGAGGATAAAGAGTGCGACCTTTGGATTCAGGATGTTTGTGAGATACCCGCGCAACAGTGGGTTTTCGCGCATTGCAAGCGGATCCTCAGTCATGCCAATGGGAACGGCCTGCCAGGATTGCCAAGCCAGCCAAAGCAGATAGGCAGCGCCGATCCAACGAACGGCTTCAAACAGCACCGGATTGGCGGCCAAAACGGCGGCAAGTCCAAGGGCGGCAAAGGCAACATGGGTCAACGACCCCAATGTAATGCCAAGACTTGCCAACAGGCCTGCACGGGTTCCGCGCCGCAAGGTGGACGCAATCGTGAAGATAACATCATTGCCCGGTGTAAGATTGAGCAAAATCCCAGCCGAGACAAAGGTGAGAAACGTAGGGAGATCGAGAAACCAAAACATCAGTAGACCGGGGGCGCGATCACCCAGATCGCAATAGCAGGCGTTTTATGTGGGTTTTCCCACGCATAACTCTCTTGGCGAATACGGAAGGCATCGCCAGGGTTAAGATCAAATTGCTGACCTTCAATCCAAAGTGTCAGGTTCCCCGAAATAATATATCCCAGCTCCTGAGTAGGGCGCGCAATCTGCTCTGTGCTCTTGGCCCCCGGGGCGAAGACCGAATGCACAACCTCGAAATCATCGGTTAAATCGGGCGAAAGCAGTTCTTCGGTCAGGCCCAAATCTCCACCGCCAATAGCACGTCGCGCATTTGCACGAACGACATGGCCCTGCTCTGAAGGAACTGCATCGCTGTCGCCAAAAAACAAGGACAACGGCACGTCCAACGCTTTGGCCATCGCACGCAGGTCATCAATCGTCGGCGTGGAAAGGTCACGCTCCACTTGCGACACCCAGCCAACTGATTTCCCAAGCGCATGCGCAATGTCAGACAATGTCATGCCTCGGGCTTTGCGCAATGCGCGTAGATCCGCGCCTAGCGTTTGCACTATCTTGGAGCTGTCATCGAGCATAGGACGCGCCTTGCGGTGAAAATTCCTCTCCAGATTTCACCACGCCCGTGAAATTTACAACCCAAATTTCACGACATTTTTGGGTCTTGGATGCCGCTTTTGGACATCCAAGACCTGAGCGCAGGGAATATCTAGGCCTGCACTGGCTCTTCGACCGCCGTCACCGGAACTGATTCTCGCTCGCGAGACATCGCCAGAACGATGGCACCGAGCACACCTGACAACAACGATCCAGCCAGAACTCCAATGCGCACCGCATTCTCATTGCCCGGTTCATCAAAGGCCAAACCGCCGATAAAGAGCGACATGGTAAAGCCAATCCCCGCCAGCAGGCTGGCACCATAAAGCTTGCGATAAGAGATTTCCGCAGGCTTGCTCGCCAAGCCGAGCGCGACCACAAGAACCGCAACACCAAAAACACCAATTTGCTTGCCAATGAACAAACCCGCAGCAATCCCCATCGTAAGCGGCTCAGTAAAGGCTTCCCAGGTCAGCCCACCAAGTGGCACGCCCGCATTGGCAAAGGCAAAGACGGGCATGACCCCGTAGGCGATCCACGGATGTAGCCCATGCTCAAAACTTGTAAGCATGGAGTGTCCATTCTCATCTGCTTTCAGAGGAATTGCAAACCCAAGAGCAACACCTGCAAGCGTCGCATGAACACCTGATTTCAGCACCGCGACCCACAACACGAACCCCAGAAGAACGTACCATGTGGCGCGGCGATGGCCCATCACGTTGAGAAGGAGCAAGCCGAGCAGGGCAAAACCAGCGACCGCAAGGGCCATGAGCGACAGTTTGGACGTGTAAAAAAGGGCTATGATAACAATCGCACCGAGATCATCGACAACCGCGAGCGCCAACAAAAACGTCTTGAGCGATGGCGGCACCTTATTCCCAAAGAGAGAAAGCACCCCGATGGCAAAGGCGATATCGGTGGCTGCAGGAATAGCCCAGCCTGAAGCCTCTGCGCTTTCAAACCCAACAATCCCAAGAAAAACCAAAGCAGGCACAACCATGCCGCCAACGGCTGAATAGACGGGCAGGGCTGCGCGGTTCCATGTGCTGAGCGCACCGCGCAAGGCCTCGCGTTTGATCTCCAAAGCGACCAGCAGGAAGAACAGCGCCATCAAGCCGTCATTGATCCAAAGCAGCAAAGGCTTGGAAATTTTTGCCTCGCCAATGGCCACGGTCGTCTTGAGGTTCAGCAGTGCGTCATAAAGCGGACGGGTGAGGTCTATGTTTTCAGCCAAAAGGCCCAGAACGGCGGCAAGTGCCAACACCAATCCTGCAAAAACATCCGATGAAATGCCAAAAACCCGTGCGGCCATGAGTGCCCTGTCCCTTTTCTGAGTGATTTTGTCATAAGTGGGGGCGCAGACCTGTTTTTCGATATGCCAAGCTGCGACATGCGAGCGCAGGCTTGCCTTTTGAAATCACCCTTGGCATAAGACCCGCATGAAACTGGCAATTTGCATCGCTGAGATTTGCATTATCCGCTGACATATGTCGCGCGGGGCCGTTCCTTTATTTCCTTTTTGAAACATCTGGTTTAGTTCCGCGGGCAAGCGCTCGAAGGAATGGACTATGACTGTGATTAAGCTCCACAACACCCGCACGCGCATGAAGGAAGACTTCGTGCCAATTAGGCCAGACGATGTGCGGATGTATGTCTGTGGTCCAACGGTTTATGACCGCGCCCATATCGGCAATGCCCGCCCGGCGGTGGTGTTTGATGTGCTCAATCGGTTGCTGCGCCATGTTTACCCCGACGCTGTAACTTACGCGCGCAACATCACGGATGTAGATGACAAGATCAACGCGCGGGCCGCTGAGAGTGGACGTAGCATCCGCGACATCACGGAAGAAACTGTTGGCTGGTACCGTGAGGATATGTCCGCGATTGGCGTCATGCCGCCTGATCACGAGCCGCGGGCAACAGAATATATCGAGCAGATGGTCGCGATGGGCGAGGAGCTGATCGCAAAGGGATTCGCATATGAAGCCGAAGGCCATGTGCTCTTTGATGTGCGTTCCTACCCAGATTACGGCAAGCTCTCGGGCCGCTCAGTCGATGACATGATCGCAGGTGCCCGCGTCGAGGTCGCACCCTATAAGCGCGACCCGATGGATTTCGTGATCTGGAAACCTGCAGGCGATGGCCCCGGTTGGCCCTCCCCTTGGGGCAATGGGCGTCCGGGCTGGCATATCGAGTGCTCCGCCATGGCGCGCGAACTGCTGGGCAAGGAGTTCGACATCCATGGCGGCGGCCTCGATCTGCAATTCCCCCATCACGAGAACGAGCTGGCCCAAAGTAATTGCGCCCATGGCACGGTGGCAATGGCCCGCTACTGGGTGCATAACGAGATGCTTCAGGTCGAAGGCAAGAAAATGTCCAAGAGCTTGGGCAATTTCTTCACGGTGCGCGATCTACTGGATCAAGGCGTGCCGGGCGAGGTGATCCGCTTCGTGCTTCTCTCGACGCAATATTCCAAGACGATGGATTGGACGCAGAAGAAGGCAGAAGAGGCCGAGGCGACGCTGCGCAAATGGTATGGTTTGGTTGAAGGGGTGCAGGCAACCACACCCGATCCGCGATTTGTAGCAGCACTGGCAGATGATCTAAACACACCTGGGGCAATCACTGTGCTGCATGACCTAGCAAAGTCCGATCCTGCCTCTCTGAAAGCGTCTGCGGAGGTTTTAGGATTGCTTGCCGATGCGTCTTGGACCCAAGCGAGCACTGATGCAGAAGCCGTGATCGACGGCTTGCTCAAAGCACGTCAGAGCGCGCGCGAGAGCAAAGATTTCGCCAAGGCGGATGCAATCCGCGATGCGTTTGATGCGGCTGGCGTTGTTGTGATGGACAGTGCCGACGGGCCAAGCTGGGAGCTGAAGCCGGGCTTTGATCTCAGCAAGCTTGAGGGAGTATCATAATGGAACGTCTCTCTCTCTTTGACACAACCCTGCGCGATGGCCAGCAAACCCATGGCGTCGAGTTCTCTGCAGACGAGAAAATCCGGATAGCCGCCGCACTTGATGGCCTTGGGATCGACTATGTTGAGGGCGGCTGGCCCGGTGCCAACCCGACCGACAGCGATTTCTTCGCCCAAGCTCCTAAGCTCACCCAATCGACCTTCACTGCATTTGGCATGACCAAGCGCGTAGGGCGCTCAGCGGCCAATGACGATGTGCTGGCGGCAGTGATCAATGCCAACACGCCTGCGATTTGTCTGGTCGGCAAAACCCATGAGTTTCATGTGACAACGGCGCTGGGCGTGACACTTGAGGAAAACCGCGCAGCGATTGGCGAAACCTTCGAGCATATTGTTGGGCTGGGCCGCGAGGCGCTGTTTGACTGCGAGCATTTTTTCGACGGCTACAAATCCAACCCGCAATACGCGCTGGATTGCGCTAAGGCGGCTTATGACGCTGGCGCGCGCTGGATCGTGCTCTGCGATACCAATGGCGGCACGCTGCCCGAAGAAATCGCCAAGATCACAGCCGAGGTCTGCAAAGTGATTCCCGGTGATCACGTCGGCATTCACACCCATAACGACACGGAAATGGCCGTGGCCGGGTCACTTGCCGCAGTGCTGGCAGGGGCACGGCAAATCCAAGGTACGCTCAATGGCTTGGGCGAGCGTTGCGGCAATGCCAATCTCGTTTCTATTATTCCGACGCTGCTGCTCAAAGAACCGTTCAAAAGCCGCTTTGAAATCGGCGTTTCTAAGAGCGATTTGGCTGAACTGACCAAAACTTCCCGCATGCTCGACGATATCCTGAACCGGGTGCCAAACCGTGCGGCAGCCTATGTCGGTGCCTCGGCCTTTACCCATAAAGCGGGCCTCCACGCCTCCGCCATCCTCAAAGACCCCACGACCTACGAGCATGTGCCCCCCGAAACCGTCGGCAATGCCCGCGTGGTGCCCATGAGTAATCAGGCCGGTCAGTCCAACCTGCGGGATCGGTTGAGCAAAGCTGGGCTGGACGTTGAGAAGGGCGATCCAAGCCTGCCGCGCATCCTTGAGGACGTAAAACAACGCGAGGATCGCGGCTTTGCCTACGATAGTGCAGGGGCTTCGTTTGAGCTGGTCGCGCGCAAACATCTGGGCCTCTTGCCGCGCTTCTTTGATCTGGAGCGTTACCGCGTGACGGTCGAGCGGCGGCGCAATGCAAAGGACGAAGAAATCACGGTGTCAGAAGCCGTTGTGGTCGCGCGCTTTGGCGACCAACGGGTCATGTCCGTCTCCGAAAGCCATGACCCGATCAGCGATGCGGATCAGGGGCCTGTCAATGCACTCAGCCGTGCGCTGGCCAAGGATCTCGGCCCCTATCAGCCCTATATCGAGGATATGAAACTGGTGGATTTTAAAGTGCGCATCACCAATGGCGGCACAGAAGCTGTCACGCGCGTGCTGATCGACAGCGAGGATGCCTCCGGCAAGCGTTGGTCCACAGTTGGAGTGTCTGCAAACATCGTCGACGCCTCTTTCCAAGCCCTGCAAGACGCAGTCATCTGGAAGCTGATCCGCGACGGAGCACCTGCTCAATGAGCATTCTCTCAACCATCCTAACTTCCGCCGCCATCGGCATCGGCGGCACCTTGGCCGTCGCAGTTGGGTTGGTGTTTTCCCAATCCCCCAAAATCCCAGAGGGCACCAAGGGCCTCGACTTTTCGGGCACGCTCAATCGCACAACTGCGCCGCCGCAAGAGCTAGAAACTTACAAGCCCCGCGATGGCATCACGCTTGGTCTACGCCACTACGAAAGCGGCAACCCATCCGCTCCACTTTTGGTGCTGATACATGGCTCCGGCTGGCACGGTTTGCAGTTTGATCCGCTTGCCAAAGCCCTGAGCGAGGGTGGGCACGCTGATGTGCTCGCGCCTGATCTGCGCGGCCACGGGCCAAACCCCAAGCGGCGCGGCGATGTCGACTATATCGGTCAGTTCGAGGATGACTTGGCCGATCTCATCACCCAGCGCAAGAAACCTGAGCAGGCCGTCGTGCTTGCGGGCCATTCCTCTGGCGGCGGTCTTGTTGTGCGCTTTGCTGGCGGCGAGCATGGCAGTTTGATCAGCAAAGCCGTGCTGATGGCGCCCTTCCTGAAATACGACGCCCCAACCATGCGGCCCAATTCCGGCGGTTGGGCTCATACCGCCATTCGCCGCCTGATCGGCCTGTCGATCCTCAACACATTTCAAATCACCGCCCTCAATCACCTGCCCGTCATCGCATTCAGCTATCCCAACCCCGTGCTTGATGGCCCGCTCGGGCATACCGCAACACAAAGCTACAGCCACCGCCTCAACACATCCTTTGCGCCGCGCAACGATTACCTCAAAGACGCAGCCGCTTTGCCGGAGTTTCTGCTGCTGGCTGGTTCGGATGACGAGGCGTTTCAAGCCAAGCAGTTCGAGCCGGTTCTGTCAGCGGCAAACCCCAAGGGCAGCTATCAATTGGTCGATGGCATAGGGCACCTTGATCTGGTCGATGCACCCGAAACGCTCCGCGCCCTAATCAAGTTCCTAGCGTCATGAGCCTGAACGCATGCGCAGAAATGGTGCGTGCGGGTGATCCAAACCGCTTTGCCTCCGCAATGACCGCCCCACCTGAGAAACGCGGCAATCTCTTCGCGCTTTATGCGTTCAACCTGGAAGTCGCCCGCGCCCCTTGGGTCACCAGCGAGCCGATGTTGGCGCAAATGCGCATCCAGTGGTGGGTTGATGCAGTGCGCGAGATTTATGAGGGCAAGCCGCCGCGCAAGCACGAAGTGGTGATGCCGCTCGCAGATGTGATCCTGAGCAACAGCCTTGATCAGGCAGGGTTTGAACGGATGTTTGAAGCGCGGATGGAGGATATTTCTCCTGATCCGGTTGCCAATCTTGAGCGTTACCTCACCGATACCAGCAGTGCGTTGATGGAGCTTGCCGCCCAAAGCCTTGGCGCAGCACCCCATCCTGCTATAGCGGATATGGGCTTTGCCTCTGGTGCGGCCAACCTTCTGGTTGCTTTGCCAGAACTTGCCGCGCGCGGCTATGCAGCCTTGCCTCAAATGACCCCTAAGGATCGTGTGGAAGCAGGTGAAGCGCGACTGACACAAAATAACGAGCGTGGGATCAAAGAGCTTGCGCAGTCAGGACTTGATCGCCTGATGAAAGCACGCATTGCTCGCCGCGCCGTTGATCCAGCGGCAAATCCGGCCCTGTTATCCGCTTGGAAGGCTGAGAGCATCTTGAAACACGCACAAGCGCGGCCACAGGATGTGCTCACCGGCAATCTCAATACATCAGAGTTTCGCAGCAAAGCCGCCCTGATCCTAAGAGCGACAACAGGGCGTTGGTAGGCGCTTAAACTGCGGCCTGTTTTGGCTGACGCATCAACCAAACCAGCGCCAACCCAGCCAAAATGATCGGCGGGAAGACCGCAAAATTGACCAGCGACCAGCCCTCGACCGGGCTGCCGCCAGAGCAATTGAGCAAGCCACCTGAGGCAAGTGACGCCATGGTGACAAAGCCGAACACCACAAAGTCGTTCATGCCCTGCACTCGCGCGCGTTCCTGAACCGTGTGGCCGGTCGAGAGCAACGCTGTTGCACCGATGAACCCAAAGTTCCAACCCACACCCAGCAGCACCAGCGCCACATAAAAATTGCCCAGCTCAACACCCGCCAGTGCAACCAATCCAGCCCCACCCAGAATTGCCAAACCCGTTGCAATCACGCGATGCGCGCCGAATTTCGCAATGATGTGCCCTGTGAAGAACGAAGGCACAAACATCGCCAGCACATGTGCCATCACGATATTGGAGGCATCTGAGGTCGCATAACCACACCCAACCACAGCCAAGGGGGTTGAGGTCATCACAAGGTTCATCAATCCGTAAGACACCATCGCACAGATGATCGACACAGCAATCACAGGCGATTTCAGCAGGTCTTTGCGGCTGCGCCCTTGCGGGTCACCTTTTTCAACTTGAGGCGGCTTTGGAATGTTGAGCGCAAAAAACACCAGCATCCCAATCACGTTCAGCACCACACAGGCCATGTAACCGCCCATAAACGGCACAGCCGTACTGCCCTCGGTCAGGTTCACCAATTGAGGGCCAATGATCGCGGCCAGCAGCCCACCCGTCATCACATAAGAAATGGCTTTGGGCTTAAAGGCGTCCGTAGCTGTGTCCATCGCGGCAAAGCGGTAAAACCCATTGGCCGACATGTAGATGCCAGTGATAAAAGCCCCGACCAGAAACAGCGGAAATGACCCAATCCAAAGGGCAAAAGCACAAGTAGCCGCGCCAAGCGCGCCAGCCGTGGCGCCAAGCAGGAACCCGGCACGCCGCCCATTGGTTTGCATGAAGTTTGACATCACCGGGGCCGTGAACATTGATCCCAAAACGATCAGCGAAATTGGCAACGTGGCGAGGCATTTGTCTGTGGCGAGCATTTGCCCGGACAAACCGCCAAGAACGAAATTGATCGGCATCTGCGCGCCTAGAAACGCTTGCGCAATCACAAGAACGATTACGTTACGTTTGGCGAGGGCATCATCGGCCTGAGAAGGTGCTGTTGTGGTCATGGCTCGCTTCTAGGATGCGCCATTGGGGTTGAAAAGGTCTAAAGCGCCGGAGAAATCAGATGGGCATAAGATCCAAACACGCGGCCTTCCCGGATACCCATTTCCTCAAGCGGCGTTCCTTCTGCATCAAATGCCTTAAAAAGCGGTGTGCCCTTTTGCTTAGTGGTTGTTGAATAGTGAAATTCATGCGCCTTGTAAGCACCGCTGAGCGGGCCATGAAGTGCCGTAACGTTACGATACCCCAGATGCCGCTTGGGCATGGCAAAGCTGGTTTCAAGCCGCAACAGGCCAAGCATTTGATGCCGCCCACCCTCAGCATCAATCAATCCATCCCCCAAAACCATGAACCCACCGCATTCGCCGTAGACCAGCGCCTCAGTTTGCGTGAGGGCGGCCTTTAACCTGTCTGCACGTGCTAAGCGATCTGCGTGCAACTCCGGATATCCGCCGGGCATGTAAACTGCATCCGCAGTCTGTGCAGGCGCTTCGTTCTCTAGAGGCGAGAAGAAAGAGATTTCCGCGCCAGCCTTGCGCCAGTCCTCTAGCAAATGGGGATATACAAAGCGAAAGGCCTGATCATAGGCGACCGCGATCCTTTGGCCGAGCGGGGCGAAACCGCGCGCATCTGTCCAAGGCACGCAAGTTTCAGCACAGGCGAGTATGGCGTCAATGTTTAGCTCTTGATCCACTTGGTCCGCAGCGCATTCCAGAAATTCCTCCAAATCGGCGCGTTCTTCGGCCTGCATCAAACCCAAATGACGCGACGGATGGCTCAGCTTGGAATTGCGTTTCAGTGCGCCAAGAACGGGAATCTCCAACGGCCTTAAAGCATGGCGCAACATAGCCTCGTGACGCGCTGATCCGACATTGTTCAAAATAAGGGCGGCGATTCTTATATCCGAGCGATGATTGGCATAGCCTGCCACCAATGCAGCAACGCTTTGCGACATGCGCGCGCAATCCACAATCAATAGGACGGGCAGCCCTAGCGCACTGGCAAGATCAGCACAGGAACCGTCTCCGTCAGGCGGCGCGCCGTCAAACAATCCCATCGCACCTTCAATGATCAGAACATCGCAGGCTTCACGACCCGCGATCTGTGCCAAGCGTTCCCTCTGCATTGCCCATGCATCCAAAGTGGAACAAGGGCGGCCCGTCGCGGCGCTATGGAACTGTGGGTCAATATAGTCTGGCCCAGACTTAGCAGAGGCAACACACACGCCGCGCCGCTTGAGCGCCCGCAAAAGTCCAAGTGTGGTGGTCGTCTTACCCGCGCCGGAGGTCGGGGCAGCAATCAAAAGCCCCTTCATGAGGCCTCAGCAGGGCGTCCTCGCTCCAGCGGATCCAATGCCCGCGGCGCGGTGCCGGACATTTGCGATATCCAGTCCAATGTCTGACGCATCAGCACCGCACGCCCAACGCAGATGATCGCAGGCGGTGTGATGCCTGAGCTTGCCAGATCAGCTTCCGCCTCAGCAAGCGTCGTCTCCAGCACCGCCATATTTGGCAATGTCGCATTGGCAACGATGGCCACTGGCTCATCAGGCGCACGCCCCGCTTCAAGCAAAGATTGAGAAATCCGCCCTATATGCTTGATTCCCATATAAAGAACGATAACCTGCGCACCCTTGGCAATCGCATGCCAATCCAGCGAAGATGGCGTATCTCCGCTCTGATCATG
>CAZQMR010000031.1:21358-24996 GCA_964594465.1 uncultured Rhodobacterales bacterium | reverse complement strand
CACTCCCTTGACCTCTTGGCGCTCTCGTGCCACCTCGCGGCTAGATTTTTCAGGAGATGACTGAGCATGGGCTTCAAGACCGGAATCGTTGGCCTTCCCAATGTTGGCAAATCGACGCTGTTTAACGCGCTGACCCGCACGGCGGCAGCGCAGGCGGCGAATTTCCCGTTCTGCACGATTGAGCCGAATGTGGGCGAGGTGTCGGTGCCTGATCCGCGCCTTGCTAAACTTGCGGAGATTGCGGGCTCGGCTCAGATATTGCCAGCGCGCATGACCTTTGTGGATATTGCTGGCCTCGTGGCCGGTGCGTCCAAGGGTGAGGGGCTAGGCAATCAGTTTCTCGCCAATATCCGCGAGACCGACGCGATTGCCCATGTGCTGCGTTGCTTTGAGGATGATGACGTGACCCATGTGGATGGCCGGGTTGATCCGATTGCGGATGCGGGTGTGATTGAGACGGAGCTGATGCTGTCGGACCTTGAAAGCATCGAAAAGCGCCGCGCGGGCCTCGTGCGCAAGCTCAAGGGCAATGACAAGGATGCGGCCCAAGCGGATCGACTGCTGGCGATGGCGCAAGAAGTGCTGGAAGCGGGTCAACCGGCGCGGAGTTTGGAGATTGATGCGGAGGATGAAAAGGCGTGGCAAATGCTTCAGCTGATCACCTCCAAACCAGTGCTTTTCGTGTGCAATGTGGATGAAGACAGCGCGGGCGCGGGCAATGAGCACTCCGCCAAGGTTGCTGAAATGGCCGCCGCGCAAGGGGCTGGCCATGTGATTATCTCCGCCGCGATTGAGGAAGAGATCGCCCAGCTTGAGGACGACGAGGCTGAGGTTTTCCTTGAGGAGATGGGCTTGGATGAGGCAGGCCTCGATCGCTTGATCCGCGCTGGTTATGAGCTTCTAGGTTTGCAGACGTATTTTACGGCGGGGCCCAAAGAAACTCGCGCTTGGACCATCCCTGCTGAGACCAAAGCGCCGCAAGCCGCAGGCGTGATCCATGGCGATTTTGAGCGGGGCTTTATCCGCGCAGAAACGGTCGCCTATGCCGATTACGTCGAGCACAATGGCGAGCAAGGCGCACGCGAGGCAGGCAAGCTGCGCGCTGAAGGCAAGACCTACACGGTTGTTGATGGCGACGTGCTGCACTTCCTCTTCAATACTTAAGCCGCCATGCTGGACCGCGAGCTTAAGGGCATCCTTGTTGTCTCGCTGGAGCAAGCGGTTGCCGCGCCCTATTGCGGGTTGCTGCTCGCGGATGCAGGCGCGCGGGTCATCAAAGTCGAGCGGCCTGAGGGCGATTTTGCGCGCGGCTATGACAAGGGCGCTGGCGGTGAGAGCGCGATTTTCGCGTGGCTCAACCGGGGCAAGGAAGCGATTGCGCTTGATCTGAAAACCGACAGCGATCTGAGCCTGATGCGCGACATGCTGGCCAAAGCGGATGTGTTTGTGAGCAATCTTGCGCCCGGCGCTGTTGATCGCATGGGGCTAAGCGGGAAGGCGCTGCGCGAGGCCAATCCGGGGCTGATCACGTGTCAGGTTACGGGCTATGGCAAGGATGGCGATGCGGCCAAGAAGAAAGCCTATGACTTTCTGGTGCAAGGCGAGGCCGGGTTGCTGGATGTCACAGGTTCGCCCGATGCACCTGCCCGCGTTGGCGTCTCAATCACCGATCTTTCCACTGGGTTGACCGCGTTCTCAGCGATCCTACGCGCTTTGATCCAACGCGGGCGCACGGGCAAGGGTATCGACATCGATCTTTCCATGTTCGACGTGCTCGCTGATTGGATGAATATGCCCTTGATGCAGCATCGCTACGCAGGCGGCGCGCCGGGTCGCACAGGGATGCAGCACAGTTTTGTGGCGCCTTACGGGGCGTTCACTTGCAAGGGCGGCGATCAAGTGCTGCTATCGATCCAAAGTGATCGGGAATGGGCGGTTTTTTGTGAACAGGTGCTTGGGCACCCGGAATTGATCAGCGACCCACGCTTTGCCCAAAACGCGGATCGCTATGCCAATCGCACGGTTCTGGACGGGATCGTGAATGCCGCGTTTGGGGACTTGGAGCGCGGCGATGTGATTGCCAAGCTAGACGCGGCGAGGATTGCCAATAGCCAGCTTAACACCGTTGCGGATCTGTCCGAGCATGCGTTCTTGAGCGAAAACTCAGCCGTGATCGCAGGGTTTGATCTTAGAATGGCCGGGCTGCCAGTCGCAGGTGTGCAGGCGACCGACGTTCCCGCAATTGATCAACAGGGGGCAGCTTTGCGACGCGAGTTTGGCGGCGGACGCTTTAGTCCAGATCAGCCTCGTCTTCGCGAAACGGATTAAAGCCATTGCGCAAACTGGCATCTACAACACCGCGCCACATCGCATCGCTTGGCTGACGGACAAACATGGATTTGGGCGTTAGCCCTATTTCAGTGGCATCTTGTGCAAGCATTTCGCCCTGCTCTGCACTGCTTTGCGTTATGTAAATATGATCAGCAACTCGCGCACATCCCAGATCCTCGGAACGCGCCGTAAAATCGTGATACGGCGTTATCAGGATCGTCGAAGGCCGCGCAAACTCAACAATGCGCTGCTCAAGCGTCATCATCTTATCCTGATCAGAAATCGGTTTGTAAAAGTAAATGACATCATACCCATCATAGCCTTCGAATTCCAACGCATTCCCGTCCATGATCCTTGGTCCCGTAGGACTTTTGGTATGGCACAAATGGCGCGCAAGCTCTGCATAGCCAGTGTCATATTCCAAACCATCAGCCTTTTGAAACAGATTGGCAGCACTCAGAACTTTAAGGCCGCTGCCACATCCCACATCCAGAAATCGCAACGGAAACTCGCGGCGCTGGGCCAATGCGATGCGATGGGCGGCGCTGATCAGGTTTAGGAACTGGCTTTGGCGCAGGGGAATATCTGCATATTGGCCCTGCTCCCGCCCGCGGTTTTGTTGGGGCCTTGAGCAAACGAACTTGTGCAGGGCGAGAAAAATCTCGTCCGACAAATAAGTCTCGCTGTGGGTCGGGTGATCCTGTTCCAACGGCAGGGTAAGCGGAATGCGCTTGCCCCAGATTTGTGCCCGAACGCCTTTGATCAGCGTTGCGATATGCAGAGTGACTTGGCTCAACTCAACCTGATGTTTGTGGTTCTGAGCAAGCATTTGAGCTTGGCTTTGCTGTGCCTTGAACTGGCTCAAACGGTCTGCATGAAGCGCCTGCGTGCAGTCCTTGCTGATGCTGTTAAGCGCGTCGAGACTGCCCTCAATTGCTGCGACATCCAGCTCTTTTTGCGGTCTGTCCAGAAGGGTGGCGAGCTGGTCAAGCTCGGCTGCAAGTTGGGCTTTCTCCGCTTTGAAGGGCGACGCGATCACGGGATCAACCCTGATTGTGTTCGGCCCGCACGAGATCGAACATCGCCTCTACGCATTTGGTGTAGTCATAGTCAGGCGCCCAATCCCAGTCTTCGCGGGCAGCTGTGTCATCAATCGTGTCGGGCCAACCGGAGATGCGCGCATCGGCTTGCGGGTTTGGGTCATAGGAAAAGCTGGCATCCGGATAGCGCTCAGCGATGGTTTCGGCCAGCTCGCCCGTGGTGAACATAAAGCCATGCAGGTTATAGGCGTGATGCTTGAGCCGCGT
>CAZQMR010000031.1:0-21258 GCA_964594465.1 uncultured Rhodobacterales bacterium | reverse complement strand
GGGCCGCAAGTGGCGATGGTGGAAGAGAAAACAAAGGGGCCAATGCCGCGCTCTTTGGCCATATGCATCAGGTTGATTGAGGCGGTGGCGTTGATCTCCCACGCGGCTTGCGGGTTGGCCTCAGAGCTGCCCGACAGGAGCGAGGCGAGATGGATGACAGCGCTCGGCTTATGCTCATCAAGGATACCCGCCAGCAGGTCCTTATCGCGAATGTCGCCTGTGACGACGGTGCGTTGCTTGGGCGCAACATCCTCGGTCCCCGGCAAATCAAAAGCGATCACGTCATAGCCGCGTGTTTCAAAACCGTCCGCAACCAGACGCCCCAGATTGCCATTGCCGCCGGTGATCAAGATCGTTTCTGTGCTCATGCTGTAATGCCCTCCGCCTATGTTGCGCACAGATTGTCCGTGTCGCGACAGATTGGCAAGGCTCTGCTGGACGCGATGTTGTTTCCACTTGGCGGAGTTGCTACGTCTGGGGCAGAAAATTCCGAAAAGTGAGAGACCAATGGCGAAGATACTGGCAGAACGCATGTCCGCTCAGATCGAGGGCGATTTCGTGATTTTCCTGATCGGGATGCGGATCAACAAGTTCTGGAAACCACACAAGTGGATTCCAGCGGCCCGCGCCATGGTGCGCATGCAAAAGGAACTGCGCGAGCGTGGGGCTGAGGCAACCGGGTGTTTGGCGACAACCAATGCCGGGCCGGGCATGACCGTGCAATACTGGCGCAGTTTCGAGCATCTGGAAGCCTACGCCCACGCCGCCGAGAGCCAGCACATGCCAGCATGGCGGGCCTTTAACAAAGCTGTGGGGGATAGCCGGGGGGATGTGGGCATCTGGCACGAGACTTACCTCGTGAAAGCAGGCCAATACGAGTCGCTCTACTCCGGCATGCCGCCCTCTGGCCTCGGCAAAGCCAGCACTTTGGTTCCCGCCGAGGGGCCGATGTCAAAGGCGCGGGGTCGGTTGAGTGGCGGTGAAAGCTAAGTTAGGTTGCAGGGGCATTTCCGGGGCGGAGGTACCAGTACCAGACGCGGTAGGCTTCCAGCAAGATCAGCGGGCCGAAATGGACTAGGGCGGGGGCAGTGCCGCCCCAGTCATGGAGCGCGGCCCAGTGGAGCAAGGTCAGGATGGCAGCGGCGTAGGTCCAGCGTTGCAGAGTTTTCCAACGCGGGCCCATGACGCGCACGAAATGGTCGGTGGAGGTGACGGCAAGCGGTACGAAGATCACAAATGCGATCCAACCGGTCCAGATGTAGAGGCGTGGCAGCTCGCTCATCACAGTATCAAGCGAGGATTTATCGATTAGGTAAAAAATCGTGTGCAGCAAGCCATAACCAAAGGCTGCGACGCCAAGATAGCGGCGGTTGCGCTTGAGCCAGAGCGGTCCGCGCCAGCCCTTGAGCAGCAGCACCAACGGTGTGGCCATCAAAGCGATGATCAGGAAGCGCGCCGAGAACTCGCCGGAGGGATGCACCAGCATGTGGAAAACGCGAGGGTTGTCGGAGGTGAGCGCTGCATAGGTCATGGCGATGGCAGGCAGGGCAAAAAGGAGCCAAAGCCAGTAAGGGTGGAGGAAAGAAAGCCTTTTGAACATGGGTCAGCCCTAAAATCAGTGTTTCGAGTTAAACGCGTGTGATCAAAACTTCCGTCGCATCTTTTTCACTCGATCGCATAAAGTTCGACCTGAACGCTGCTTTGATTGCGCGCACCAACGCCCAAGAACAATGTTCTATTGACCCATTCGTAGCGCGGATCCCCGGTTTCTAAACGGGCATGCGTGCGCATGTAGTAGCTCGATGGATCAACGGCCTCGCCGCGCGCGACAGCCTCGAGCACGTCTTTTGGGCCATGGCGAAAGCCATAATTTACAATCTCAATGGTCGCGCCATCGTCGGTTTCCATGGCGTAGCGTGTGTCCAACTCTGCCAATCCACCGTCAAAGATCGTCTGCCAATCCGCGCCTAGGTTCAAAATGCGCCCACTCAGTTTGGCGCCTTTGACCAAACCACCCACAATTGGAATGATCCGCCGGGTACCCGCACGACCCGCGCCCATCTCGCGGATGCTGTCGAGGGTGACGCTCAGCGTACAAATATGCTCCAATTTCGGCTCTGGAAGTTCCATAGCGCAGACCTTTCTGTATGATAACTGTTTACATACTAAACAATATAATTTACCACCGCTTTGCATCAATTCATTGGGAATTTCGCATGGTCAAGCAACAGAAAGTTTTGCCCGACGAGTCTATCGCCATCGGCAAAAGCTCGGATTTAGAAGACTTCGTGGGCTATAATCTCAAACGCGCCTACATGATCATCCATACAGATTTTCGCAATGTGCAGGGCGATAAGGGCCTTGCACCGCGTGTGTTTTCGGCGCTCTGCTTGGTGGTTCAGTACCCCAACGTGACCCAAAGCGAGCTCGCGCGTTTGCTTGGGATTGAGCGCTCAGGCCTTGTGGCCATCATAGACGAACTGGAAGATCGCGGTTTCCTACGCCGCACCACCGTTCCGGGCGACCGGCGCGTGCAAGCATTGGTCGCGACCGATGCGGGGCGCGACGCACAGCAGGTTTCAAGAAACGCAATTCTTGAACATGAAAACGACGTAATGTCGGATCTTAGCGATGCCGAGAAGGCTACGCTGATCGACATACTTCGCAAAATTAGATCGAAGGAAGCAAAGTAAATGCAAGATTGGAAAAATCACGCAGCCATCGTCACCGGTGGGGCATCCGGCCTAGGTGCTGCAACGGCAGCCAAATTGGCTGCAAATGGCATGAAGGTCGCGCTATTTGATTTGGACGAGGACAAGGGCACAGCCCATGCAGCAGCGATTGGCGGCAGCTTTGCGAAGGTTGATGTGTCCGACCCGGCCTCTGTGGCAGCTGGCATTGATGCGGCAGTAGCAGCGGTGGGTGCGCCCCGCGTGCTGGTCAATTGCGCGGGTATCGGCGGTGCGGCCAAAACGGTTTCACGCGGTGCGCCACATGATTTCGGCCTGTTTGACAAAACCATCCGCGTGAACCTGATCGGCAGCTTTAATTGCGCCAGCCAAGTTGCAACGCGCATCGTTGCTGAAGAACCTGTGACCAAAGACGGCGCACGCGGTGTTATCATCAACACGGCGTCAGTTGCAGCCTTTGATGGTCAAATCGGCCAGCTTGCCTATTCGGCGTCTAAGGGCGGCATTGTGGGTATGACCTTGCCAATGGCACGAGACCTTGCGGATAAAGGCGTGCGGGTTTGTACTGTTGCGCCGGGCCTGTTCCTGACACCGCTTCTGGATGAACTGCCCCAAGAGGTACAGGACTCGCTGGGAGCACAAGTGCCCTTCCCGTCCCGCCTAGGGGATCCGGCTGAATATGCTGAAATGGTCAGTCACATCACGCAAAATCCAATGCTCAACGGCGAGGTGATCCGTCTGGACGGTGCTATTCGCATGGCGCCACGGTAAGAACGGAATATCGGTATGACCACGGAAACAAGCCTAGACGAAACAGATTTCTGGCATCCTGAGTTTGAGTATGACACTCGGGCTGATGGCAGTATCATTATGCAACAAAAGGGCGAGCTTTCCGGCTTTCTGCCGACCCTTGCCGACTACCTTGACCACTGGGCCGACAAAACGCCTGAGCAGACTTGGATCGCACGGCGCAAGGATGGCGGTGACTGGCAGCGGATCAGTTATGGCGCGGCACGTGACAAGGCAAAAGCCATCGGTGCGGCGCTCTTGGGCATGGGACTTGGCCCAGATCGCCCGCTTCTGATCCTGTCAGAAAACAGCCTTGAGCACGCTCTGCTGGGCGCTGCCTGCTTTTACGTCGGCATCCCTTATGCACCTGTGTCGCCTGCCTATTCGCTGGTTTCCAAAGATCATGCCAAACTAAAGGACATCACGTCCACGCTTAAGCCTGGGGCCTTTTACGCCGATGATGGCGCGGCTTTTGCGCCGGCGCTCAGTTCAGTCGGTGCGGATGCAAATCAGATCATAAGTTTGGTTAACGCAGCTGAAGGCACAGTCAGCTTCGACCAACTCCTAACCGCAGATCCGTCACCTGCTGTGACCGCACGCGCGAAAATCTCCGCGCAAACCGTGGTTAAATACCTGTTCACCTCAGGGTCCACAGGCGCGCCAAAAGCCGTTATCAACACCAACGGCATGATTTGCGCAATGGAAGCCAAGGTGCGCGATTGCTACCGCTTTTTGACCAAGAAACCACCGGTCGTTCTGGATTGGGCACCTTGGAACCACACTGCTGGTGGAAACAAAGTCTCTTACCTCGTGCTGACCAATGGCGGCACGTTTTATATCGACGATGGCCGACCCGTGCCTGGAAAATTCGCTGAAACCCTGCGCAATCTGCGCGAGGTGAACTGCACCTGGTATTTCAACGTGCCGGTGGGTTGGGATCTGCTGATCGAAGAGCTCGAACAGGACGAAGGCCTCGCACAGGCGTTCTTCAAAGACCTCGGCATGATGTTTTATGCGGGCGCTGGCATGGCGCAGAAAACATGGGATCGCCTACGGGCCATCAGCCGCAAAGCCAAGGGCCATGAGGTTTTGCTCGCGACCGGGCTTGGGGCCACGGAAACCGCGCCCTTTGCGCTGGCATGTACGGATGTTCAAGATCGCTCTGGCAATATTGGCGTTCCCGCGCTTGGCTTGAAGCTGAAACTTGTGCCAAATGGCGGCAAGCTGGAGGCGCGCCTGAAGGGGCCAACAATTACGCCCGGCTATTATGGTGACCCAGCTAAAACGGCTGAGGCCTTCGATGACGAAGGTTTCTACTGCCTTGGGGATGCCCTGCGTCCAGCCGACCCGGATGACTTTGCCAAAGGGTTCATCTTTGATGGCCGCATCGCAGAGAATTTCAAGCTCAATACGGGTACGTGGGTCGCAGTAGGCGCGGTTCGTGCGGGACTTGTGGATGCACTGGATGGTTTGGTCAAAGATGCCGTGATTGTAGGCGAGAACGAACCACAGCTTGGGGCGCTTCTGATCCCTTCAGATGCAGCACTGGCAATGCCAAAGGATGCGCTTAACGCTGCACTTACGGAAAAGCTCACAGCAGCGGCGAAAGCCGCAACCGGGTCAGCTGCCCGTGTGCGTCGCGCAGTTTTGCTCACGCAGGCGCCGAGCTTTGACAAAGGGGAAACCACTGAAAAGGGGTCGCTCAACCAGCGTGCATTGCGCAGCAATCATGCGGCACTTGTTGCTGATCTTTATGCAGATGCGGCTGGGTCAATAATCGTTTGACCCAGCCGACGTAAGGTTTAGCGGAACTTTGGTTCCCGCTTTTCCAGAAAAGCCCGCAAGCCCTCTTTCGCGCCATCAGAGGTTTGTGACATGGCCGCCGCAAGGCTTTCCGTGAACAAACCATCTGTGCGGGACATATCATTGATCCGGGACAGGGCATTTATCATCAGGTAGTTGGAATAGGGCGCATTATCGGCGATTTTGCGGGCTAGTTTCTTGGCCAGTGCCAAACCCTCGTCTTCGCCAACGGAATAATGCGCTAACCCCATGGAAAGACCTTCCTCGGCGCCGTAGCTGCGCCCGGTCAGCATCATTTCGCGCATCCGGTCAGGTCCAATAATGCGGCCAACTCGCACCGTGGCACCGCCACCAACGAAAATACCGCGCCGCCCTTCTGGGAGTTGAAACCGCACCGAAGGTTCAGCAATCCGCACATGGGTTGTGGTCGCGATTTCAAGGCCGCCACCGATGACTGCACCGGTCAAAACCGAGATCACCGGCAAGCCGCCAAATTCGATAATTTCGGAAACCCGGTGCCAGTTGCGCGAATGATGCATGCCCACAATCGGCTCGCGATGCTCATGCTCTGCCAGATCAAGACCGGAGCAAAAATGCCCGCCTTCACCACGTATGATGACGGCATTCACGCCTTCGGGCGGCTTGGTGAAGAACGCTTCGAGTTCGTCGATAAGCGCGTCATTCATCGCGTTTCGCTTTTCGGGGCGATCAAACACAATGGTCGCGATGTCCCCTTCGACTTCGACCCGTGTCACGGATTTTGATTTCGGTGTGGTGTCAGACATTGGCTCGTCTCCTGATCGGCGCTGCGAAGATCGTTATACTTGTAAACAGTTTTTGTGTATAGCGTTTTTATCACGGAGCGATATACTTGGCTCAAACAATCTGCTCGTCCAAATTAAAAGTCAGGAACCGCATATCATGGCAGCTCTCGCACCCGTTGATACCGAGATTACGCTTGACCAGTTGAACCTCGATCCGTTTCCGATTTATCGCCGCCTGCGTGCAGAGGCGCCCGTGCTAAAAGTTAAGGCTGCCAACCGCACCTTGCTGACCAAAGCTGTCGACACGAAATACGTCAAAGACAATCCCGCGCTGTTCAGCTCCGACGATCCCAACACACCCATGAAGCGCGCCATGTGGTCCCACACACTGATGCGCAAAGACGGCCAGGAACATATGCGCGAACGCATGGCGATGGCCCCCGCCTTTGCCGCGCGCGTGATCAAGAACGATTGGATGCCGCAATATGTGAAAATCGCCGAAGAATACGTGGCTCGCCTGCCGCGCGGCGAGGTGGTTGATCTCTTCATGATTCTCTCTGGCGCCTATGCCGCGCGGGGTCTCGCGATCCTTTTGGGCATGGAAGAAGCCAGCGATGAGGACATGATGGAATGGTCCCAAGCCCTGATCGAAGGTGCCGGCAATTTCGGCTGGCGCGACGAGATTTTTGCCCGCTCCGATCGCACCAACGAGCAGGTCCACGCTCTGCTGGACAGCATTCAAGACCGCCATCGCGCAGCCCCCAACAACTCCGCCTTCTCCGTGATGCTGAACGCGGAGGATCCAATCCCCGAAAAACAGATCTACGCCAACATCAAAATCGCTATCGGCGGCGGCATCAACGAGCCCCGCGATGCGCTCAACACCACGCTTTACGGCCTGCTGACCAACCCGGACCAGCTCGCCGAGGTGAAGAAAAACGAAGACTGGGAAAAAGCATTTGAGGAGGGCATCCGCTGGGTCGCGCCTATTTCTGCCTCCTCGCGCATGGCCACCGAAGATACCGAGATTCGCGGCCTCGTGATCCCCAAGGGTGACACAGTGATGACCATTCAAGCCAGCGCCAACCGAGACGAAGACGTCTACGACGACGGCGAGGTCTACAACGTTTATCGCGAGAGCAAGGGCCACCAGTCTTTCGGCAATGGCCCGCATTTCTGCCAAGGCACCCATGTGGCCCGCCGCGCCGTTGGCCAGATCATGCTGCCGATCCTGTTTGACCGCTTCCCCAACATGTCCATCCCAGACACCGACGCCGTAATCTGGCGCGGCTTCGGCTTTCGCGGTCCCATCGAAATCCCCGTGCTGCTGGAGTGATCAGCCCATAAACCGGGCACGATACGCCGTTGGGCTCGCTCCATAAGCCCGGCGGAAGCGCTTGGAAAAATACGAAGGATCGCTGTAGCCCAAGCGATAGCCCACGTCGGATACCGGAAGCTGCGTGAAAGCAAGCATCCGGCACGCCTCCTCCATCAAGCGATGCTCCAGATAAGCCGCTGCCCCCATGCCGCTCGCCGCGCGGCACAAGCGGCTCAGATGCCCGGTTGAAACCGAGAGCGCCGCCGCATAATCCGACGCGGTCCAGCCATCCGCCATCCGCTCCGCAATCAAGCGATCCAGCTCAAACAATCGCGCGGGCTTTGTGCTCTTTGGGTCCGGCTTGTCTGGATCTTCCCACTCCGCCAGAACCGCAAGCGTTGCATGGGCCAGCGCAATTGCCTGCTGAGTGCGAAAGGCCGAGCTAGACGCGGCCACGTCCTGCAACTGCCCCACCAGCATCTCCAGCCGCGTGGTCATAGCGCTGGAAAACGGTTGTGCCAGCGCGCTCAGCACCTCTTGGGGTGTCGGCCCGATTGAGGCCAAAACGTTGGACGGAAAGCTGATCACATTGCCCTCAGTGCCCGGCTCGAAGTCAAATTCATGCACTGAGCGGGGCGGCACAAACAAAAAGCGCCCGTCAGTCAGCGTCAGTTTCCGCCCATCTACAACAGCCTCCACGCGCCCCCGATCGACCACAAAAAGCTGCGCCATTTGCTCGTGGCGGTGAGGCAAAATCCGCCAGCGATGGGCCGGGGCGCGGGACTGATAGCTTTCGCAATGGATCACATCCGGGAAGGGATCGTCCTCACCATATAGGCCGAAATCCGGAATCGCTTGGGTCAAAGTCATGCACGATTATTACCAGCATCGGCACTCAGGGTCCATTACCCATGCCACTTGTTTCTGATACCAAGATCGCCAAGCAACAGACAGGGCAGATCCATGAAAACCCAAGTAGCGATCATCGGCGGCGGCCCTTCCGGTCTTCTGCTCTCCCAGCTTCTCAACAAAAACGGCATTGAAACAGTCGTGCTCGAACGCTCCCCGCGCGCGCGTGTGCTGTCTCGTATCCGCGCAGGCGTTTTGGAATCCGGCACCGTAGACATGTTGCGCGAAGCGGGTGTGTCAGAGCGCATGGACCGCGAGGGCATGCCCCATGACGGCTGCTACCTCACCGACGATGATTTGATGGTCCACATCAATTTCTACGAGCTGACCGGCAAGCGCGTCATGGTTTTCGGCCAAACCGAGGTCACAACTGAGCTTTACGCCGCCCAAGATGCGATAGGCACCACGATTGTGCATGGTGTCGAGGATGTCGTGATCAGCGACGTCACCACCGACGCGCCCTTCGTGGAATACACGCTGGAGGGCACCCGCCATCGCCTCGATTGCGCCTATGTCGCGGGCTGCGATGGCTTCCATGGCGTCAGCCGCAGAACCATCCCCGAAGACAAGCGCCAGGAGTTCGAGCGGGTCTATCCCTTCGGCTGGCTCGGCGTCTTGTCCCGCACGCCGCCTGCCCATCACGAGCTGATCTACGCGAACTCCAGCAACGGTTTCGCGCTCGCCTCCCAGCGCAATGAAAATCTCAGCCGCTATTACGTGCAAGTTCCGCTCACTGATAAGGTCGAGGATTGGAGCGATGACCGTTTCTGGGAAAAGCTGCAGAGCTGCCTGCCGTCGGAGACCGCCAATTCCATGGTCACCGGCCCCTCCATCGAAAAATCCATCGCGCCTCTTCGCTCCTACGTCAACGAACCGCTGCGCTGGGGCCGCCTCTTCCTCGTGGGCGACGCCACCCATATCGTCCCACCCACCGGCGCAAAGGGCCTCAACCTCGCCGTCTCGGATGTCCACTACCTCTACCAAGCGCTGATCGACGCGCTCAAAACGGGGTCGGAAATCGGGATCGACGAGTACTCCACCCGCGCGCTCAACCGCATCTGGAAAGCCATGCGCTTTAGCTGGCAAATGACCACAATGCTGCACCAGTTTGAGGGCGAAGATAGCTTCGCCGCCCAAATGCGCAAAGCCACCCTCTCCCATCTCTCCCGCTCCGAAACCGCCCGGCGCGACCTGTCAGAAAACTATATCGGCCTGCCGTTCTAAAGGTCTAATCGGTTGCCGGTTTCAGATTTTGAAGATTGTCCTCAAGCCAAGTGGCCAAAGTCTTCACATGCCCGGACACCTCCGTTCCGGCTTGCGTCAACGAATATTCCACATGCGGCGGGACCACTTCATAGGCTTTGCGTCGGACAAACCCGTCGCCCTCCAGCGTCTTGAGCGTCTGGGACAACATGCGTTCGCTCACCCCTTCGATCTCGCGCCTAAGCTCCGAGAATCGCATCGTCCGATCTTGCAAAACGATCAAAACCAACACGCCCCAACGGCTGGTCACATGGTTCAGAATGGACCGCGATGGGCATTTTTCGGCCAGTACATTGGGTTTCATTTCACTCGGCTCCTACTTTCGACCAGATCGCTCGAAAAAAGTTGATACTAACAAATTTGTGCGTACTTCCTTTTTGTAAGTTAGTCTGTAGATCTCTCCCTGTCAAAGCAAACAGGAGATCTGACATGACCACCCTTTTGAAATCTGCGGCCCTTTCGCTCGCACTCATATCCGCACCGACACTGGCCCTCGCCGAGACCACCAAAGAGTTTGTCACCAAGGCCGTGACCGAGCTGTTGGTGAACGGCGACGTTACCGCGGTCGATAAGTATTTCGCGGTGGATTACATCCAGCGCAATCCAAACTTCCCCTCAGGCCGTGCTGTGATCAAAGAGCTATTTTCCAACATGCCGCCCAACTTCGAATACGAAATCGGTATGGTCATCGCCGAAGGGGACAAGGTCGTGTTTCACTCCCGCGTCACCGGCTTCGCACCCACACCCATGATCGTCGTTGATGTGTTCCGCGTCGAAAATGGCAAGATTGTTGAGCATTGGGACATCATGCAGGAAGAGGTTCTGGAAACTGCTTCCGGTGTTCCCATGTTTGATCCGGCTGATTGATATGCCTCATGGGGTGGCCCTCACGCGCGGCCCCCCAAACCCCCACATGATCAATCAAAATGCCAAACCAAGCGCCACACCCCTCGACATTCGCTTGCACGACCGTGGCGATGCGATATTGCTAAGCCTCTGATACTGATTAAGGGGTGCAACCATGTCCGACACACAAGTTATCATCGCCGGCGGCGGCATTGGCGGTCTCGCTATGGCGCTCACATTGCATCAGATTGGTGTGGATTGCATCGTGGTCGAAGCCTCCCGCGAGATGAAACCCCTTGGTGTCGGCGTCAATGTGCAGCCTAATGCGGTGCGCGAGCTGTTTGATCTTGGCATCAGTGCTGAAGATATGGATAAAATCGGTGTCCCGGCTGAGGAATGGGCGTTGGTCGGCCTCAATGGCAAAGAGGTTTATGCCGAAACCCGTGGGGAGCTCGCGGGCTATAAATGGCCCCAATACGCCGTGCATCGCGGTGAGTTTCTGATGCTGCTCTACCGCGTCGTGCAGGATCGCCTCGGCGCGGACGCCGTGCGTCTTGGCACCAAGGTGACCGGCTACACCAAGACGCCAGATGGCGTGACCGCCCATCTCACCGGCGCCGATGGCACGCAATCCAATCTCACCGGCACGCTTTTGATCGGTGCCGATGGCATCCACTCCGCCATTCGCGCGCAAATGCACCCGGATCAGCCCCCGATCCACTGGGGCGGTGCTGTGATGTGGCGCGGCACCGTGCGCGCCAAACCGTTGCGCACCGCGTCGTCCTTCGTCGGTCTTGGCACCCATCGCCACCGCATGGTGATCTACCCGATCTCGAACACAGATGCAGATGGCACCGCGCTGATCAACTGGATCGCTGAGGTCACGCAGGACAATGCCGATGGCTGGCAGCAAGATGGCTGGTTCAAGCCGGTGGAGATCGCCGATTTCATCCACCATTTCGAGGGTTTCCAATACGACTGGCTCGACGTGCCCGCCATGCTGTGCGAGGCCGATTGCTCCTACCAAAACCCAATGATCGACCGCGACCCTGTTGATACATGGATCGACGGCCCTGTCGCGCTGATGGGCGATGCCGCCCACGCGATGTACCCCACTGGCTCCAACGGCGCGAGCCAAGCCATCGTTGATGCCCGCGTGATCGGTGCCAAGATGCTGGAACATGGCGTCACGCCCACCGCGATCAAGGCCTACGACGCCGATCTTTGCGCCCCAATTTCAGAGCTGGTCCTGCGCAATCGCGGCGCTGGCCCCTTTGGATTGCTCAACATGCTCGATGAGCGCTGCGGCGGTGTTTTCGATGATATTGATACAGTGATCCCAGCCGATGAGCGCGCCGAATTCATGGCCAAATACAAAGCCGCCGCAGGCTTTGCGATAGAAAAACTCAACAAATCCGCACCCACCATCGCCCCCGGATCACGCATCAAATAACTGTTTTTAAACAAAAATAAATTTCCAACACTCTGCCCCCTTGAACCCAAAATTCCCGCTCCCCATATCTTTATCATCGGATGCCAATGATGGGTCTGATATGAAACGCGGTGGGTCCAGATGGAGCACCGCATGTCGTGAAACATTGCTCAAGAGAGGATGTGCTAATCATGCGCAACTACGATTTTACCCCCCTTTACCGCTCAACTGTTGGCTTTGACCGCTTGGCCACAATGCTGGACAGCGTCCTGACGCAAGACGTCTCGCAAACGAGCTACCCGCCCTACAATATCGAGAAAACAGGTGATGACGCCTACCGCATCACGGTTGCCGTGGCCGGATTTTCCGATGACGAACTCAACATCGAGGCCCGTGACGGCCAGCTTGTAATCTCCGGCAAAAAAGCTGAGAGCAGCGACAAAGCAGGCTATCTCCATCGCGGCATCGCAACCCGCTCCTTTGAGCGCCGGTTCCAGCTTGCGGATCACGTCCGCGCCGAGGCTGCCGTGACCGAAAATGGCCTGCTCCATGTCGATCTTGTGCGCGAAGTGCCAGAGGCACTGAAGCCGCGTCAAATCCAGATCGCGGGGCCGAAAGCCATTGAAGGCAAGGCCAAAAAATCCAGCAAAAAGGCGACAGTCGCCGCCTAATCTAACCTGATTAACCAGTATCATGGCCCGCCTCCCCCGGCGGGCCTTTTTTGTACTTTTACAACGTTTGCGTTAAGTTCCCTCATAGGAGGGCACCCGATGACTGATAAAACTCCCTGTCGCACACCCGCCAAAGACCGGGACGGCGTCACCAATATTCCCACTTGGAAGTTCGATCTTGTCCGCGACGCGCTGCTCAAAACACTGCGCGCTGGCGACGTTCCGTTCTCCGAACTGTCCCGCAAGGTCGGCACACATCTCTCAGCGGATGAGAAAAAACGCCTCGGCTCCCTTGGCTGGCATGTCACCTGCGTCAAGCTGGAGCTGGAAGTGCGCGGCGAGGTGGCGCGGCGCAAAGGTGCCTCGCCGCAGATTGTAACATTGGGCAAGGTGCAAGCTGGATAATTGCACAAAATTGGTGCAGGCTTTGGCGCAGGGGTAACAGTCTGACCATCCAAGGGAATACGATGCTGCACAAATTTCAAACCGGTCTCTTGACCCTATTGCTCACCACCACTGCAACTATCGCGCATGCTGACCCCATCGCGCTCGTGCTCGGCGTCTCCGATTATGACCGGCGCAACTCCGATGCGGTTGCGGCAACGCGGGATGCGCGTACTGCACTGGGGCGTGCTGGATATGCGCTTTATGGCGGCGACAATTTGAACCGCAGTGAAACAATCGAGGCGCTGAAACTGTTTGAGGCAGATGCTGGCAGTGCCGACTCTGCTGTCCTGTTCATCGCAGGAAACTTCGCCTCCAAAGGCGGCGCAAACTGGCTGATGTCCCCACGTACCAACGCCAACACAGCGATTGGGATGGAGCAAAGCAGCGTCTCGCTCAATGCGATCCTCTCCACTCTTGATGTGCTCGATGGCCGTTCAGCTGCCTTCGTAACCAATGGCAAAGGCAGACTTAACACACAATTCGGCCTTCAATCCGGCCTTGGCACGCTGAACCCTGACCCCGGCACCGCCGTATTGCGCGGCCCCGCTGACGAACTTGCCGATACGCTCGCCGCTGCCTTACGCCCGGGCGTGAAAATCGCGGATATGAAGCTGGACAGCGACGTTTCAGTGGTTGGTTATGCAGGCCCGTCGCTTGTGCTCGCACCTTCGCCCAAACCCACCACAGGCTTTTCCAACGTTGATGGCGACCGCGCCGCCTGGAGCGTTGCCAATGCTGCCGACAGCGAAGCGGGCTATGCCGCCTATCTCGAACAATTCCCGCAAGGCGATTTTTCCAACATCGCCCGCAGCCGCCTAGAGGTCGCCGCGGCCCCCCAAATCGACCCAGCCCTTGCAGCGGAGCAAGACCTCAAGCTCAACCGCACCGCACGACGCGACGTGCAGCGCAAACTCACCTTGCTCGGCTACTCCACACGCGGCGTCGATGGTATTTTCGGCAATGGCTCACGCGATGCAATCAAGCGCTTTCAGCGCTCCACCGGATATGATCCTACCGGGTACTTAAGCACCTCTATGCTGCGCGAGCTGGATCGCCGCGCCGCTGTGCGTCAAGCCGAAGTCGAAGAAGAGGAACGCCGCGCCAAGCAACAGGCCGAGGATGAGGACATCCGCTTTTGGCGCTCAACCGGCTCCTCTGGTCGCCCCGATGATCTGCGCGCCTATCTCAACCGCTACCCCAATGGCCTCTATTCCAACGAGGCCCGGCGCGAGATGGATCGCCTCGGCCTGTCCGGCACCTCAGATGAGCGCGACTGGGATCAAGCCTTCCGCCAAGACACAATCGCATCTTACGAGCGCTATCTAAACGCCCAGCCACGCGGCAAATTCCGCCGTGACGCTGAAACCCGAATTCGCGTGTTGCGTGCCAATGCAATCGAGCGACCAACAAAGCCCGCCGCAGATCCAGCCGCTGCTGAAAAAGCGCTCAAGCTCAGTCAGCTTGATCGTGCCTCGCTAGAGCTGCGCTTGGGTTCCATCGGTTACAACCCCGGCTTCCCAGAGGGCAAACTTGATAAGCGGGCGCGCAGGGCCATTGCCGCCTTCCAGAAGAAGCAAGGCATGAGTGCCACCGGCTATTTTGACCGCCCAACCGTTGAGGCGATTATGAAGCTCAGCCGAAAGTAAGCAAGCTTGATCACCTCCGCCTACATCACAGAGATGGCCGCCTTCTCGCGCTGGCAAAACGACCGCCTCTACCAGTTCTGTGACGAGATCGGGGAAGACGAGCGCCAACGCGATCGTGGTCTATTTTTCGGGTCGATCCATCACACATTGGATCACATCTGCATGGTGAACCGCTCGATTCTCGCGTTCCTCAACAAGGAGCCATGGGAAGGAGAATCGCCCAAGCAGATCGTCTGGCCTGACTGGAACGACCTGAAAGCCACCCGGCTAACACAGGATGATATTCTCAGCGCAGGTGGGCGAGACTGGTCGCAGGATTGGCTGGCCAAGGTGATCGCCGTAAAGGGCCTAAAAGTCGACACGCCCCCAACCTGTCCGCGCTGGGTGATGGTGGTGCAAATCTTCCAGCATCAGACCCATCACCGCAGTCAGGTCACAACCGCTCTGCACGCCATGGGGATCGACTATGGCGGCACAGATATCCCATTTCGCCCGGGCGCCGGGTACTTCGCAGGTTAGGCAAAAATCCATGCCACAAACGCGAAAGCCCCGCTCTGGTCTGGCCAGAGCGGGGCTTTTCACATTTTAGATCAAGGCTTTAGCCTTGGCGTGCTTTAAAGCGACGCTGTGTCTTGTTGATCACGTAAACGCGGCCCTTACGGCGCACAACGCGGCAATCGCGGTGACGCTGCTTGAGCGAGCGGAGTGAGTTTCTGACCTTCATGGCCGTTCTCCTGATCCTGTCACAAGGGGCTGGCCCTCGGGTTACTGTCATCCCGGTGCGGAAAATCGCCGGGGGGTGAATGGTGGGCGTAACTGGGATTGAACCAGTGACCCCTTCGATGTCAACGAAGTGCTCTCCCGCTGAGCTATACGCCCGAAAAGCCCATACGATCAGTCAGACCAACCGCACTCGAACCGCTCCTATAAAAGGAGTCGCGCGCTCAATCAAGAGCTTTTGCCCAGCGCCACGACAGCCATTGCGCATTGCCGCAATTTTCCCACGTCTTTGCGGTAACTTAACCGAACCTTAACCCCTTGAACGCTCCCCTAAGAGCCACAATCACTGGACAGGATCGCCCCCATCACCCATGATCACTTCTTAAACGCGCAGGCAAAGGGCCGCAGATGCTGCCATATATCCTAAAACATCCCCTGCAAAGCACCAGCGCCGTGGTGTTTTCCTCGCCCCATTCCGGTGCGGCGATGCCTGATGGTTTCGTGTCTGACAGCCGCCTTGATCGCCACACATTGCGCTCGTCAGAGGATAGCTTTGTCGATCAGCTTTTTGCCGCCGCACCCAAATTTGGCGCCCCGCTCATTTCGGCCACCATGGCGCGCGCCTATGTGGATCTTAATCGTGCCGAAGATGAACTTGACCCTGCAATGATCGAAGATGTGCCGCGTCGTGGCTCCAATCCCCGTGTGGCCGCGGGGCTTGGCGTGATCCCACGTGTCGTCGCAGAGGGCCGCATCATTCGCCATGGTAAAATTCCACGCGACGAAGCAGACACCCGCATTGCCCGGTTTCACCGCCCCTATCACCAACAGCTTGCAACCCTGCGTGACGAGCGTCGTGCTAAATTCGGCACCGCCTTCCTGATCGATTGCCACTCAATGCCCCACGAAGCTCTGGCGGCCGCACCGATGGTGAACGGCCAACGCCCCAACATCATCCTTGGCGATCGGTTCGGCGCGTCCTGTGATCGTTGGGTCAGCAATGCCGTGGCCGAGATTTTTCAGCGCGCCGGATTTCGCGTCGCCCGCAATGCGCCCTTTGCCGGTGGCTACATCACCCAGATCAATGGGCGACCCTCCAAACGCCTGCAGGCCATCCAGATCGAAATCGACCGCGCCCTTTACATGGACGAAGCCGCGATCAAACCCAACGACATGTTTGGTGATGTGCAAAACACCATGACCGAGGTGATACGGGAGCTGTCCATGCTTGGCCAAGGCAAAGCCGCCATCGCGGCCGAATAACCTAGCGCCGGCCTGAATTCTTGGGCACCCTGCTGATAAATTCCGGCGGGCGCTTGGCAACCCAATCAAAGAACTTCGCCAATCGTGGATGCGCCCTAAGCGCTTCAGGCGTGCTGTACACTCTCGCCAGCTCCGCCTCGCTCAGCACCGCATGGATTTCCTTGTGACAAATGTGATGCACTAAAATCACCGGCCCACCCTTGCCGCCCTTCAGCTTTGGGATCAGATGGTGCTGACTTTGCGGCACACCCGGCGGGATGGGGCGCAAACAAAGCGGGCAGATCGGATTACCATCATCCGCCATCATTCTGTAAATCAAACCGCTTGGCCTGCGCCGCGCCGCGCTCGCAATAATCCACAAAACCAAGCCCAGCGTAAAAGGCCAACCCGCCTGTGTTCTCTTTGCGAATGGTCGCGTCAATCGCAACCAGATTAGCTGCCCGCGCCGCCTTGACGGTCGCGTGGAACAAAGTCCGACCAATGCCCTGACCTTGCTGCCCATCTGCCACAAATGTCGCGATGACACCCCAATCACTGGGCAGCGGATGGTCGCCGCCCCAGTTTGGATCTGCACGCTCCAAGCACTGAAATCCCACAATGCCGTGGCGCTCAACCGCCACACGACACGACACACCGCGCGGATTGAGAATGTATTCCGACTGCATTTTTGCAGGGTAAAACGGGGAGCGATGAGCCGTTGTGCCGCCTAATGCAATGATCTCATTAAGCAGATCGCACATTTGAGCCGCATCATTGGACAGAGCATTTCGGACAATAAGAGACATACCGCCAGTGTGACCACAAGCGGCAGCCAAACTCAATGCAACAGATCAGCCGTATAGAGATTGAATATGTTTGCGCCGCACTGCGCGTTCCACACGTGACCGAGTAAGACCCTTGTTCTCAAGCTCTGTATCGCTGAACGAGGCGAGCGTCTCTAGATCTTCCTTGAGCGCGTTGGTCAACTCGCCTTTCGCAAACACCTTGCTGAGGTCTTTGAGAAAATCTGGTGTTGGGTCTTCATTTGAGGGTTCGGAATTTGTCTGGTCAAAAGCCATGGAAGTTACTCGTTTGAAACTTGTTACGTCTTGAACGTTAGCCGCTCATGTGATCGGCGTAATCCCTCAAATGGGCGAAAATACGTCCACCTTCCGTAAATAAATGTTACGATTCTGTTATAATCACGCTGTTTATCCACCTGTTGTACGCCTCTCCTTGCACCATTACACTCCCTCCCATGACAACACATCTTTACACACATCCCGACTGCCTCACCCATGTCACGCCCGATGGCCACCCCGAACGGGTTGCGCGTCTCGTGGCCATCAACGAGGCCTTGTCGGCCCCGCAATTTGACGCCCTGACCCGCCTTGAGGCTCCCCTTGCCAATGACGATCACCTGCTGATGGTCCACCCGCAAAGCCATATCGACCGGATCAAACGTGCGATTCCAAATCACGGCCACCACAGCCTTGACGCCGACACCCATGTCGCACCCGGCTCGCTCAACGCGGCGCTACGTGCAGTCGGCGCAAATATCGCCGCCGTGGATGCAGTAATGAACGGTCAGGCCGCCAACGCATTTGCCGCCGTGCGCCCGCCGGGCCACCATGCCGAGACCGAGATCCCCATGGGCTTCTGCCTCTTTGGCACTGTCGCGATTGCCGCGAAATATGCGCTCTCCCAAGGGGCCGAGCGTGTAGCGATCATGGATTTCGATGTCCATCACGGCAACGGCACGCAAGACCTGCTTTGGAACGAGGAGCGCGTGCTGTTTTCCAGTACCCACCAGATGCCACTCTATCCCGGATCCGGTGCGGCCCATGAAACTGGCGCTCATGGCAACGTGCTGAACGCCCCGCTCGAACCTTATGCCGGCGGTGTCGAGTTCCGCCGCATCATGGAGCGCGAGGTGATGCCTGCGCTCAAAGCGTTCAACCCCGATCTCGTGATCATTTCTGCAGGCTTTGACGCCCACGCTGCTGACCCGCTCGCCAATCTCAATCTGGTGGAGGCCGATTTCGCGTGGGCCACAGAAGCGCTTTGTGATCTGGCTGATGAGTGCTGCGAGGGCCGTCTGGTTTCTTCGCTGGAGGGGGGCTATGATCTGGATGCACTGGCAGCTTCTACAGCGGCCCATGTCGAGGTTTTGATGAAACGAGGAGACGCCGCATGAGTGATCCAAAAGACGTGGCAAACATGAGCTTCGAAGAGGCCATGGCAGCATTGGAAGATGTGGTAGGTCGGCTAGAAAGCGGCCAAGTTCCGCTGGAGGAAAGCATCTCGCTCTACGAGCGGGGCGCGGCGCTGAAATCGCATTGCGAAGCAAAGCTGAAATCCGCAGAGGAGAAAGTCGCGCAAATCACCCAAGCCGCAGATGGCTCCGCCAGCGGTGCCAAAGCCGTCGAAATCTCGTAAATATGAGCGACGCGGCCAGCGAAGCGTTCCAACTGGCGCTCAAGGATGCAGCCCAGCGCGTCATGCTCTGCCTGGACGCTTGCCTGCCGCCCGCTGATCGTGGTGTGATCCCTGCTGCCATGCGCCATGGCGTGATGTCCGGCGGCAAACGCCTGCGCGCGTTCCTCGTGATGGAAGGCGCGCGCATCTTCAACGTGCCACCCCAACAGGCCGACCGTGCGGCGGCGGCTATTGAGGCGCTCCACGCCTATTCCCTCGTGCATGATGACCTGCCCGCGATGGATGACGATGACACACGACGTGGCAATCCAACGGTGCATGTCAAATGGGATGATGCCACCGCAATCCTTGCAGGTGACGCGCTCCAAACCATCGCCTTTGAAATTCTGGCCGCGCCACAAACCGCGCCCGATCCCGCCGTGCGCCTCAAACTGATCTCGCGTCTTGCACTGGCGGCTGGCTCCAAAGGCATGGTGGGCGGCCAAGCGCTCGACATCGCCGCCGAGACCGCCAAAACGCCGCTGGATCTGCCTGCTATCAAAGAGCTGCAAGCTAAGAAAACCGGCGCCCTGATCACATGGGCAGCAGAGGCTGGCCCGCTCTTGGGCAAAGCCGACATGTCCGCCATGACCGCCTATAGCGAGGCGCTCGGCCTCGCCTTTCAGATACAGGACGACATTCTGGACGTGACCGGCGATGCCGATGTCGCAGGAAAGCGTCTGCGCAAAGATGAAGACGCAGGCAAAGCCACCTTCGTTTCCCTGCTCGGTCTGGATAACGCCCAACGCGAAGCCTACCGCCTCGCCGAAGCCGCCTGCGACGCTATTTCCGCCTACGGCTCCGCCGGGGAAAACCTACGCCAAACCGCGCTCTACGTGGTGTCGCGCGACAAGTAGCACTAGGAAGAAACACCATGTCACTGGAATTCCTCTTAACATCCCTCGTCGTCGTCCTGCTGCCCGGCACCGGTGTCATCTACACCCTTGCCATTGGCCTCGGGCGCGGCTTCAAGGCCAGCATCGCCGCAGCAATCGGATGCACCTTCGGCATCCTCCCAGCCGCCATCGCTAGCATCATCGGCCTCGCAGCGCTCCTGCACACCAGCGCGCTGGCCTTCCAAATCATCAAAATCCTCGGGGTGCTCTACCTCTTCTACATGGCGTGGAGCATTCTCAAAGAAGGCGGCGCAATGGACGTAAGCGAAAACAAAACCACAAAAAGCTACGCCAGGATCGCCATCACCGGCACGCTCATCAACATCCTCAATCCCAAACTCTCCCTCTTCTTCCTCGCCTTCCTCCCGCAATTCGTCTCCGCCAACGCGGGCAACGCTACCGCAGAACTGATCACCCTAGCCCTTGCCTTCATGCTCATGACATTCATCGTCTTCGTCGCCTATGGTGCCTTCGCCGCCGCTGCACGCGACTACGTCATCACCCGGCCCAATGTCATGAACTGGATCAAACGCAGCTTCGCAGGAGCCTTCGGTTTCCTCGGCCTGCGCTTGGCCCTTTCCGAGTAAAGCTGGGCCTCCAAAGAGGCCCAGCCCAATCTCTACGCCTCAACACCACCCGGCATCGCAATCTCACGCATCGGATCAGCTTTGTCCGTCACATGGGTCACAACGCTTGGGCAGCGATGACAGGCACTGTCACCTTCCTGCGCGTACCAACGACACGTCTTGCGCACCGCACAAGGCGGCAGCTTGGCAACCTTGGGCGCAAGCCCTGCGGCAATGCGCTTGGCCAGCTGACAATCCGTGCCGTCAAAATGCGTGCATTTCTTGGTCACACAGGGTGCCGCAAAGCGAAACACCATCTGCGGTGGCACCGGTGCCGCCGCCTCCAGCAACGCGTCGCTGACAGGCACATGGCCATTGGCATAGGCAAGAGCAGGCCCGTCAGGACCACGCTCCACCACACCAAGCACCTGCGCCCCGTCCATGTCCGGCTGCGCCGATGGACAGATCAGATCCTTATCAACCGACATCAGAAGTCCTGAAAAATGATTGGATCAATCGGGAAATACCCGGCAATGATAAGATCCTCAAAGATATGCGCCACCGGCTTGCCGCCCTTGGCCAACTCACCCATGCTGCCCATCATCTCGCTGGCAATCTCAAGGCCCTCATTGGCCGTCAGATTGGCCGTCTTGGCATCACGGATGATCACACCCACCGTGCCAATATGCGGAATACAGCAGATCGAGGCTTTACCGCCCAACCCCTTCATCCGATCCGTGAGAACTTTGTCCGACGCTGCACGCGCCACTTCCGACAG
>CAZQMR010000030.1:0-25892 GCA_964594465.1 uncultured Rhodobacterales bacterium | reverse complement strand
TTTGACAAAACAATTTGTCGTTTTAGCTTGTTTTTAAACGCCAAAGAGGTATAGATGACGCTGTCTGCAGGCAGGTGCCGATCAGTCTCTTAATTTGAATTGTCATCGCACCGCCTCGAATATCTTCAAACGCAATTCAGACCTTGGTAAACTTGAACAAGGGGTCGATATGTTGCGGTGACATCAGAAAAGTATCGATGCGATCATCTAATAAATCCCGCTCTAGAAATAAGAACAACAATCGCCGCACGAATAACATGGGCAATGTTGTTAACCGCGTATTTGACAGTGCTGGTCCTGAGGGCAAGGTGCGCGGCACGCCGCAGCAGATTATTGAAAAATATCAAGGGCTTTACCGGGATGCTCAGCTTGCTGGTGACCGCGTGGCCGCTGAGAATTTTCAGCAGCATGCCGAGCATTACACTCGGATGTTGTCAGAGGCGCAACGTGAGATGAATGAGCGCCGTGATGCACAGCAGGCTCAACAACAGCAAAATAACGCGAACAACCACCAGAACAACAATCAACAAAACAATAATGGCAGTGGTCAGCAGCCTCAACCGCAACCGCAGCAACAGCAGGCTCAACCTGATCAGCCACATGGTCAGCCAAGCGAAAAGCGCGAGCAAAGCAAGTCGTCAACCATGATGCCGCAACTTCCGGTCAATGACGGAAGCGAGCCGCAGCCTGAGATTGGCGACAGCGGCCTTGCAACATTCGGGGATCAGCCTCAAGAGCCGGTTGAACTGGTTCAAACTCCTGAATCTGATCCACCAAAGCCAAAACGCGCACCGCGAAAGCGCACGCCACGCAAGCCCAAAGAGGAAGCTGCGGCACCCAAAGACGACACGACACCTGCTGAGGGCTAAATCAGCCTGCTGATTGCACAAAACTCCTCAAGGCTGAGCGTTTCTGCGCGCCGGGTCGGATCAATATCAAGCGATGTCAGCTGGCCTATTGGGTCTGGAAGCAGTCCCTTAAGCGATGCCCGCAGCATTTTGCGGCGTTGCCCAAAGGCTTTCCCGGTCACGCGCTCCAACTTCCCGACATCTGCATCGTATCTCGGCGCTTCAAGCGCGCTCAAATGCACAATGCTGCTGGTAACTTTTGGGGCAGGAGTAAAGGCATGGGGCGGCACGTCAAACACAATCCGGCTGCTTGTGCGCCAATTGGCGAGCACACCAAGTCGCCCGTATGCTTTGTCACCGGGCGCGGCCACAATGCGTTGTGCAACTTCGCGCTGAAACATGAGTGTTAGGCTGTTCCAGAACGGTGGCCAATCGGGGCGATTGATCCATCGAATCAGAAGCTCGGTTCCAACATTATAGGGCAGGTTGGCAACGATCTTGACTGGGCCGTTCAGATGAGCCGCTGGATCAAATTTGAGTGCGTCCCCTTCAATCACATCCAGACGACCGGGATAAGCGTCAGCAATCTGCGCCAATGCAGGCAAGCAACGTGGATCGCGCTCAATCGCTACGACCTTACGTGCGCCTTCCATCAGCATCGCGCGGGTCAACCCGCCCGGGCCGGGGCCGATTTCCAGAACGTCGCTACCGCTTAGGTCCCCTGAAGCACGCGCGATTTTGCGGGTGAGGTTTAGATCAAGCAGAAAGTTTTGCCCAAGCGCCTTTTTCGCCTGTAGACCATGCGTTTCAATCACATCGCGCAAAGGGGGTAGCCCATCTTCGCTCATGTCGCTGCCATGTCCGCTGCAAGTCGAACAGCGGCAATCAAGCTGGATGGGTTCGCAATGCCTTGCCCGGCGATATCAAATGCAGTGCCATGATCTGGAGAGGTGCGAATTATCGGCAAGCCAAGCGTGACATTCACACCCTCATCAAAGTTGAGCGTCTTGACCGGGATCAAGGCTTGATCGTGATACATGCAAACCGCCGCATCATAGTCTGCGCGCGCGCGGGCATGAAACATGGTGTCTGCGGGAAGGGGGCCAAAAACCGAATGCCCCTCAGTCGCCAGCTTTTGAATGACCGGTGCGATGATGGTCCGATCCTCATCCCCCATGAGTCCACCCTCGCCAGCATGTGGATTGAGCCCCGAAACTGCAATTCTGGGTGCGGGAATGCCAAAATGACATTTGAGATCAGTGATAGTAATGCGCAGAGTTTCTTCGATCAACTCGGGCGTCAGTGCGTTTGCCACGTCGTTTAAGGGAATATGAATAGTGACCGGAACGACCTTCAAATCAGGCCCTGCCAACATCATGACAGGTCGTTTGGCATGTGTCAGATGCGCCAGAAATTCCGTATGACCCGGCCATGGGAATTGACCGCCATCGCGCAACACTTTTTTTGCGATCGGGTTCGTGACCACAGCTGATGTTGCACCAGAGGTGGTGAGGTCGACGGCCGTTTGGATGGACGAAATTACGCTCGTCGCATTCTTGCTATCAGGGGCCCCAAGGATAGGCGCGATCCTGTTACGGCACGCGAGCACTGCCAATTCAGCGCGGTTAGGGTCAACAGCGCTTGGATGGTCCACCAGATAGACCTCGCATCCCTGCAACACATCTGGATCGCCAATGAACAGCAACGGATACTGATTTGCCAATGCGTGATGGGTTTTGGCAGTGATTTCAGGACCAATGCCAGCTGGGTCGCCCATGGTCAGGGCAATGGGTTTCATTGTTCGATGATCACCGCATCAGCGCGCAATTCCTGAAGGTAACCGCGTGCAAAGCTCTCAATACGTTGTCCAAAGAGCCGGTTGCGCAGCGTTTCGCGTGCGTCTGGGTCCACTTCAACCGAGCGGTTGCATAGCATGATCACATTGATCCCACGCGCATCACGCAAGTCCGTGGACACTTCGCGTGGGTCAAGGCGAGCAAGGACAAGCCCTATATCTTTGGGGACTTTGCCCAGTTCCATTGGTTCTTCACGTCCGCTGCCTTCGCCAAATTCACCCACAAGGGCTGACATGGAAACACAGTCATCAATCTCACTTGCAATGGAATCGGCCTTGCTCTGAGCGGCGGTGACGGCGCTTTTGGAAGCATTTTGAGCCAAGGGGATAACAAGCCGCGCCCATGACACGAAGACGTTTTTGTCGACATTTGAATTGTCTTCGCGAATATCAGTGACCTTGAGGATGGCGACACCTGCCGGGAACGGAATGGGGGCTGTCACCTCACCGGGCAACAATGCGAGCACTTGCCCTGCAACTGCCGGTGGCAAGTTTTCAACTGGCGTCCAACCAAGGCGTCCGCCACGACGCGCGGACCCGCCACGTGAATATTTGCGTGCGGCAGCGCCAAAATTGCCACCGTTGTTCAATTGACGCGACAGACGTTGTGCCAAAGCCATGGTCCCGGCTTCTCCACGCTCCGCATTCGCCAGCAAAATTTCTGAGAGCAGAACTTGTTCACGTGCGGCGGAAGCTGCGATGTTTAGCGCGGAATCTAGGTCGGATTCTGACGGCGTTGCACGGGCGCGAAAGCGACGCTGCACAACTTTGCGCCATAGCAATTGCGCTTTTACGAGATCATAAAAGCTCTCCTTAAAAACCCGATTGCTGCCTAGGCGAGATAACATTTGAGCACTGGTTACACCGCGGTTTTGGCTGAACTCTTCGGCACCGGCCTCCAGTTCGTCTGCGTCCAGAGTGAGGCCAATCTGCTGCGCAGCGGTCTCGCGTAGGCGATCATCAATAAGCTGTTCGATTGCGGTTGCGCGAAGACTAGTGTCGCCTGAGCCTCCAAAGGCTTGAAGAATGCGCACACGCTGGCTGATGTCATACTCGCTCACCACCTGACCATTGATGGTGTAAACAGGTTTGTAGTAGTTTTGCGCGATGCCCGGCGCGACACTGCCAGCCATTGTTAGTACCGCAAAGAGCCAAATTTTCAGCATTGCATTCATAGCGCTAAGACACCCATTTATTCCAGCCCGTCCCTTAGACGGGAATTAGTTAATTTGCCCGCATTTGCGAGTAGGCCATTTTCGCTCACCGTTAGACCCAAGACCTGCAAGCCTTACAAGTAGGCCATATCGGGTCGCTGGGGGCACATTATTCGAAGTTGTGAAGGTGCGCGAGACGGAAAAGTTCATATCGATACACTCATTTCCGTATTCTAACCCTGTAGCAGCAAAGATGTCGCTTCCCATGCCCAGATTGTGGCGCCATTCCCCGTTAATCGCCCAATGATCTCCAATGCGGTAGCGACCCTTTAAGGACAGCTCGTGCCGTTCTTCAAGTGCACCTGCTTGAACATCCGGTGCCAGATAGACGTAGGCGCCATCAAGCTGCCAACGGTCATAATCGAGCCGCAGGCGGCTTTCCGCCCGACTAAACCTTAAACTGGAGTCAAACAGGGCGCGGTTGATCAGGCTGATTTTGGGCGGAAGCTCAAAGGTCATGGCCGCTACAAAATCAGAGCTGCGTCCATTCAATCCAGTCCCATTGGAGAATTGGTTTTCACCCCTGATGCGAAACACCTGTCCCAGCGTTCCCGAAATCGACCACCCGTCAGGATCGTAGCGCGTGTATGTGAGACCTGTGTTGATGCGAAACCCGTCTTCAATCAAATCGGTGCCGGGAAACCGATTGAGCGAAAACAAATTGCTCTCATCGAAATCCAGTTGATTGCTGTCCTCATTGGGGGCGTCGCTCAGATCCCCGCTGAGCCAAGATGCAACGGCCTGTATACGTGGCTCAATGACATGCGTTGCGCTATTTGTGGAAAGCGCCCAAGGCCATCTCAGTTCAGCACCGATCGCTGGCGTCGAGACGACAAACTCACCGTTTTGCCCTGTTGTTCGGTTGCTAACGCGATAAAGCGTTGCATTGCCGCGTGCAAATCCACGCGCAAGGATTCCATGGGGCAGTCGCAGATTTTTTGACCAATCAACTTGGCCAGAAAACCGTAATACATCTTGCCCAGTAATGCGAACCAGACCAAGCGTGCTGGCCTTGATCCTGAGTTGGCCCCAGTCGGTGTCTTGCCAGTAACGATCATAAATCAACTCGGGCAGGACATAGGGAATGGTGGCGTTGTCTTCGTCGTCGCGAAGACTTTGAACCGCGACAAACGCAAGCGACAGAAACTCTCGGTCGCGCTGGCGCGAAAAGCGAACAGAACTTTCCAAGCGATCATCGGTCGAGTAATCGAACTGGCGCAAATACGATTTGTCGCTTGCGCGGCGCAGGGACAGGTCCAAAGTGAACCCATTGCCAAGACCAAAGGATCCGTCGCCAAACAAATGCCCACGCGGTGCCCGCCCGGCAATTCCATCATCAATGGCGTAAGAGCCACTTATGTCAAAACCACCAGTATTGGTCCGTTGGCGGTATTCACCTTCGATAATGACGGCTCTCGTATTGGTAACAAAGGGTGTGATCGTCGCATCCGCGTGCGGGCTAATCACGACGTAATACGGTACCTTAATTGCCCCGCCAAACAAATCCGAAGACAAAAACTCTGGGTTTAAAAACCCGGTTGCCCGCCCCTTGGCCGGATCTGCCATACGAAAATAGGGAAGATAGGCAATGGTGCTGCCCATAATGTCAATCCGCGCATTCTCAAAATGGATTTGTCCCTCTAGTTCATCGCGAATGACCCGATCTGCACGGATCATCCACATTGGCGGCGATCCGGTTTTGCAAACCCTGCAAGAGCTGCCCACAGCGCGGCTTAGATTTGTAAAGCGCCCGCCGATTTTACGCGCCTCATTCGCTGCAAATTGAAAATTTCGCTCTAAAAGAAGCCGCGCACCGGAGATCAGGCCGTCCCGCATATCAGTACTCAGCTCGGCAGCATCTGCGAGGATCACCGACCCATCGGGCCCTGCAATCGTAAGTGGCCCTTTGGCTTTTATCGTTTGAGCGGCATCATCGTAGATGATTTCTGATGCTTCTAGCGTTTGCCCCTCGAAAAACACTTGGACGTTGCCCTGCGCCGTCAAAACGCTGCTGGTAGGGTCGTAAGAAACACTATCAGCCAGCAAAGCAGACGGCGGCAAGTCTTGCGCAATGGCAGACGCACCAGCGCAAAGCACTACCCAGACGGCAATAAAAAGGATGCGGATCATTACGCGCTCACGGCCCCAGAGAAGTCTACAAAACTAAGCTTAACCATCTTCGAGATGAAGCAACAGGCCAAGTGACATCAGAATTGCCGCAACCGGTGGTGTCCAGGCCGCGACATAGTGCGGAACTTCGCCTGCGGCCCCAAGACTGTCAGCAATGTCCTTGAAGAAAAAGAGCGCAAATCCGCTCAGAACAGCGAACAAAACCATAACCCCCGTTTGACCAAACCGGATATGGCGCATCGAAAATCCGGCGCCTATCAGCACCATCGCGACAAACAAAAACGGTTGCGCGAGGGAGCTTTGTAAAAACTGCTTGTGTCGCGTCGCCGTAAAGCCGGATTTTTCCATCTGCGCGATAAAGCCGGGCAGGGCGTAAACTGGAATGGTCTGAGGGGGCGCAAAACTATCAAGAATTTGATCGGCAGTCAGATAGGTCGCAATCTCCGCTGTTTCTTGAAAAATCGGTTGATCGACAAACTGACTTCCTTCTGGTGCGATCCGCCAGCGCGTGATGTTTTGCAGTTTCCAAAATCCATCCCGCAGTTGCGCTTGATCTGCCACCAAACGCTCTTTGAGTTGATTACCTTGATTGAAAATATGGAATGTAACGCCAAACAGCGAAGTTCCCTCACTATCGGCTCTCCGCGCTTGAATAACAATCTGGCTAACATCATCTGTTTGTCGCAACCAAACGCCCTCGCTTGAGATTGAGGCCAAACCACTATCAATGCTCAAGAGCTTGTCTTTCATTGCCTCAACCCGTTTGGTTGTACTGGCGACGATCGGATTGATTGCCAACAAAGTCAGCACGCCGATCAAAAGTGCAACGATCACAGGCACTTGCAACAATCGAAGCGCAGAGACGCCAGAGGCACGTGATACAACCAGTTCGCTTGATCGGGCAAGTCCAAGGAACAAAGTCAGTGAACTGATCAGGACCGTCAGCGGCAAAACTTTCGTGAGCACGGTGGGCAATTTGAAAATCGTGTAGATCAAAATTTCGCTCAAATCGTCCGTGCGCCCTGAAAAGCGACGCAAGTTTTCGATCCCGTCAAACAGCAAGATTAACAGGATGATCGCAGTCAAAACCTTGAGGAACGCCGTTAGGTACAGCCGCACAATATAAAGTGTCAAAGTCATGCTGGGGCAGTCTTTCTCGTGGCTGGGCGTGTTCGGCTTGTGGACCAAATCAATCCCATAGCGATTATGACCGTGATCAGTGGCGGCACATAGGCCAGCGCCCAAACGTCACCGTTTGCGCGAATGGCCGATTTGGCAACGATTGTAAGCGCCTCAATGCCAAGCAAAATGCAGACCCCGGCGGTAATACGTGACCCAATTCCACCGCGCTTAAACCCACCAACTAAAACCGACCCAAGGGCGATCAGGGGTAAAGTTAAGGCAAGCAGGGGTGCTGACAGTTTTTCGTGCGCCTCCGAAAGGTAACGGCCGGCGGAATAACGATCTGAGTCCGGTGGACCGTCTGCATTAAGAATTTCGCCTACAAAAAACTCTACCGGCTTGCGATCTCGCGTTCCATTTTGAGCAATGATTTCAGTGAGATCGTAGGCAAATTGTTCAAACTGGATCGTATCCATACGCCGGGTCTCTGGCTGGTAACGCTGTGCAATGCCCTCAAACATGATCAGTCGCGCACGCTCTCCATCGCGCGCAAGCAGGGCCTTTTTAGCGGAATAGGTCACTGTGCCGTTGGGGTCGGTTTGATCATTCAAGAACAATCCTGCCATCTCACCAACCTTCGTCGTATCCCGTATAAAAAAGGTGATCCCTGGTGATGGATGCAAAAACTGGCCTTCAATGATCAGCGAATTTGTAAGTTCGTCCTGAATCTCAAAACTTCGCTCAGCGAGCCGCGTCGCAGATAAGGGAACGAGGTAAAGTGTTACCACATACATGATGCTCATAATGATCGCGCCAAAAATAAGAAGCGGGCGCAACAGTTTCAGCGGGCTTTGCCCCGCCGCAAGCACGACAACCAGTTCGCTATCCGCGTATAATCGATTGATCGTGTAAAGCGCAGCAGAAAACGCCGCCAGCGGCATGACCACCACGAGAACGCGCGGTAGCAAAAGGCCGGAGAATTCAACGAAGACGAGTGCCGACTGACCGTTGTTCAAAACCGTATCAATCAGTCGAATCGCTTGGGTCAGCCAGATCACGCCGGTGAAAATCAGCGCAAAAAAGCCAAAGGGCCCAAGCAAGCGGACAAGTATGTAGCGGTTCAAACGGGACAATTCTTTTCCTTCCCTTAACCATTGTGCTAAGCAGCCGCGCCTCACTGGTCAAGGGTGTGCAAACTGCTTAACTTGCGCCAGCGGCTTGATTCCTGTCCAGCCATCCTATCCCAGTGGAGAATGTGCATGACCACCCCCCTTAACATCGCCTTCGGTGAAACCGATCTGAGCAACCTGACCGAAATTGAAGGGCTTGTTGGTGTAATCGTCGAAGAAACCGGCAAACTTGACCCAGCAGGGCGCAAAATCAGCCGGGCGATGAAGAGCGCATTGGGGCGTTTTGCCGAAAGTGACGGTTTCTCCGATATGAAAGAGGGCGATGCCAAGCTGCTCGCCTTTCCAGCCGGCATGGCTGCAGACGGTTTGGTCGTGATCAAACTCGCCAAACGCGCTGATATCGCAACCGCGCGGCGTGCCGGGGCGCAGCTTGCCAAACTAACAGGCAAAAAATCCCTGACGATGATCTGTGCAGGTCACAACCGTGCCAGTGAAGTCGCTTACGGTCTGGCGCTGCGTGCCTATCAGTTCACGCCGCACAAAACTGATACTAAGCCAAATCCGGATCAAAAAGTGTCCTTCATGGTCAACAAACCTGAAGAGGTGGCGGCTGAGGCGGCCGTTCATGCAGCTATGGTTGAAGGCGTGTTTTTCACCCGCGATCTCACCAACGAGCCTGCAAATGTGCTCACGACCGAAGATTTCGCAGCCCGGCTCGCAGCGATGCAAGAGCTTGGTCTAGACGTTGAAATCCATGAAGAAGCAGATTTGGAAAAGCTCGGCATGGGTTCGTTTCTAAGCGTCGGCCATGGCTCGCCAAGCCCCACAAAGATGGTCGTGATGAAATGGAATGGCGGCGGTGATGAAGAACCCTTTGCGTTTGTGGGCAAGGGCGTGGTGTTCGATACAGGCGGTATCTCAATAAAGCCATCGGGTGGCATGGAAGACATGACCATGGATATGGGCGGGGCAGGCGTTGTGGCAGGTGTCATGCGCGCGCTGGCTTTGCGCAAAGCCAAGGCCAATGTCGTTGGTCTCGTTGGCTTGGTTGAGAATATGCCCGACGGTCACGCGACGCGCCCGGGCGATGTTGTCACCTCTATGAAAGGGACAACGATCGAGGTGATCAACACCGATGCCGAAGGGCGTTTGGTCTTGGCAGATGTGCTTTGGTACACCCAAGACCGCTTTAACCCTTCTGGTATCATCAATCTTGCAACGCTCACAGGCGCCATGATCATCGCACTTGGTCATGAACATGCAGGCGTCTTTTCCAACTCCGATGATCTCTCCAAAGAGTTCCTCAAAGCGGCAGAGGCAGAGGGCGAGGGCGCATGGCGTCTGCCGATGGGCCCGGCCTATGACAAAATGATCAAATCACGCATTGCCGACATCAAGAATTCCGCGGGTCGCCCGGCGGGCTCAATCACTGCGGCTCAGTTCCTCAAGCGCTTCGTGAAAGACGAAACCCCGTGGATCCATTTGGACATCGCAGGCGTCGCTTCGGTTAAAGCCGAGACTGACTTCGCACCAAACGGTGCCACAGGCTGGGGCGTGCGCGCGCTTGATCGCTTGATCCGTGACAATTACGAAGCAGAGTAATCTGTGACCGACGTTCTTTTCTACCACCTGACATCCACACCGCTGGAGGCGACTTTACCAAGCTTGGTTGAGCGCTCTCTGGCGCGTGGATGGCGGGTGCATGTTCAAGGATCCGATGCGGCGCGGATGCAGCATTTTGACCAGCTCCTTTGGTCCTACACCCAAGAGGGCTTTTTGCCTCACGCCATTGCGGGCGAAGGAAATGATGCGGAACAACCCGTTCTGCTCTCAACCCAAAGCAAAGCTGCGAACAATCCGCAGCTCTTGATGCTGATTGACGGCGCACGCCACGACCCTCAAGGCTTTTCGGAGTTCGAGCGAGTGTGCGTGTTTTTTGACGGCAATGATGCTCAAGCGCTTGATTTGGCCCGTGCCGATTGGAAAGCGGTGAAGGCTGCCAATCTAGAAGCCAAATACTGGGCTCAAGACAATGGCAAATGGATGCAAAAGCAATAGCTTACCAGACCAACCTCAAGCGGTTGCCCTCAATCTCAATGCGCGTGAACCGCGAGAGATAACTCATCCCCAAAAGCGATGAAAACATCGGCCCGTCATTCACTGCTGCGCGTAGATCATTCACAATCGTCCCGCCAAAGCTCACCGTGCTGAGCCGCACTGAGGCCGTGCGCACGGTGCCATTGGCCGTATTTGCGCGCCCCAGATAGCTTAGTCCGTCAGGATCAAAGCCAACCCGCGCCGCATCTTCGCGTGTCAGCACCACATTGCTCGCGCCTGTGTCCACAATGAATTCAACATCATTGCCATTGATTTCCAGCACTGCATAAAAATGCCCATCCCGCGCCCGGCTCAACTCAATTTGATCGCCATTCACCAGAACCGCACTGCCGGGATAAAGCTCCCGCTCGATCACATCGCGAAAGCTATAAACGATGATCACGCCACAAAAGATCAGCCCCCAGATCGCCGCCTGCTGCATGGAGGCAACAAATCGCGTGCGAAACGTCGAGAAAAGGCCCAACACGAGGAACAGGCCCAGAATGGACAGGTAAAGAAGCTCAGCGTTGTCGTCGCCGCTCAAAGCACAGCCTCAAGCACGCCTATATCGCTCAAGCCATCCAGCACGAATTGTACGGCTAGTCCCGCCAATAGCATTCCCAAAACCCGTGTGATCACCGCCACTCCTGTTTGTCCCAACATCCGCTCGACCAGACCAGCCAACAAAAAAAGCACAAAGACAATCACCAGAACCGCAAGGATCACGGCCATCAAAATCAGGCTCGCCATGATGTCTCCCGCGTAATCCGCTGAAATCACCAGCACCGCCGTGATCGCGCCCGGTCCTGCCACAAGGGGCAGGGCAAGCGGGAAGACCGAGGGGTCCGGCAGCGCCTCCGCATGGTTTTCGCGGCGCTCTGTTCGCTTCTCAAACAACATGTCCACTGCGATCAAGAATAACAAGAGCCCGCCCGAAATTCTCAGCGCTGCAATCGAAATCCCGATGCCCGAAAGCAATTCGCGCCCCACCAAGGTAAAGGCTGCCAGCAGCACAAACGAGATTACACAGGCGCGCAAACCAATGGAACGCCGCTCTTTGGCCGTGCGCCCAGCCGTGAGCGCCACGAAAATCGGCGTAAGCCCAATCGGGTCGATCATCACAAAAAGCGTGACAAAAGCCGTGATCGCAAGCTCCAGCGTCATGTCAGCTTGCCTCTTCCAGCTCAGCTTGCGCCTTCAGCCACAGCTCTTCGGCGCGCGCCAGCCCATCAACGACCTCGCCCCGCTTAACCTGCAGCTTCTCCAATCGAGCCAGCCCATCCGCCTCGTAAAGCTCAGGCGCGGTCAGCTTGCTATCAATCTGCGCCAGCATATCCTCCAGCTTTTCCACTCGCGCCTCGCATTGCGCGATCTCCTTGGCCATTTCCTTGGCCTCGTCCTTGGAAAGCTTCTTTTTCGCAGGCTTCACAGGGGCAGGGTCGTTTTCCGGCTTGTTGCGCCGGCTCAGCAAATGCTTGCGATAAGCCGTCATGTCATCTTCAAACGGCGCCACACGCCCACCATCCACAAGCCACAAGCGATCCGCCACCGCCTCGACCAAATGCGCATCATGGCTCACAAGAATCACAGCGCCTTCATACCCGGTAAGTGCACGCACCAGCGCGTCGCGGCTCTCAATGTCCAAATGGTTGGTTGGCTCGTCCAATATCACCAGATGGGGCGCATCCAGCGTCGCCGTCAGCATCGCGATCCGCGCTTTTTGTCCACCGGACAGGCGCGAAATCTCCGTATCTGCAATATCCGCACCAATCCCGCCTGAGGCCAGAATCGCGCGCAATTTCCCTTGCAGCAGTCCCGGCCGCAGCCGCTGAAGATGGCTAATCGGCGTATCACCCGCTTCCAGCTCATCCATCTGATGCTGCGCAAAATACCCGATGCGCAGTTTGTTGGAGGCATGCCGTGCCCCCTCCATCGTGCCGAGCCGCTCACCAATCAGCTTGGACAGCGTCGACTTGCCCTGACCATTGGCGCCAAGCAGCGCGATCCGGTCATCTTGATCAATGCGCAGGTTGATCTTTTTGAGCACTGGCGTGTCATCATAGCCAACAGTCACATCCTCAAGCCGGATGATCGGCGGCGACAGTTCCTCAGGGGCAGGGAAGTTGAACTCAGCCACGCCACCTTCCATCACACTGGCAATCGGCTCCATGCGCTCAATCATCTTGATCCGCGCCTGCGCCTGCTTCGCCTTTGAGGCTTTCGCGCGGAAACGATCTACAAAGCTCTGCATATGCGCCTTGGCCGCTTCCTGCTTCTTGCGCATCGATTCTTGCGCCGCCAGCTTGGCACGGCGGGTATTGTCGAACGTGTCGTAATTGCCCTGATAGAAATTCAGTTGCCGATCCTGAAGATGCAGAATCGAGCCAACAGCCCGGTTCAAAAGCTGGCGGTCATGGCTGATGATCAAAACCGTGTGGGGATATTTGGCGAGATAATTCTCCAGCCACATCGCCCCCTCAAGATCAAGATAGTTGGTCGGCTCATCGAGCAGTAGAAAATCTGGCTCCGAAAACAGAATCGCAGCCAAAGCGACCCGCATCCGCCACCCACCGGAGAACTCGCTGCAGGCACGCCGTTGCGCCGCTCCTGAAAAGCCAAGCCCATGCAAAATCGTCGCAGCCCGTGCTTCTGCCGAATAAGCTTCAATCTCTGCCAACCGCATCTGAATTTCCGCGATCTTATAAGGATCAGTCTCGGTCTCAGCCGCCGCATTCAGCTCCGACAGTTCCTCATCCGCCGCCAAAACCGTTTCCAGCAGCGTCGCCTCGCTGGCAGGCGCTTCCTGTGCCACGCCCCCAATGCGCAACCCCTTAGGGATGGTGATCGAGCCACCATCAAGGTTCATCTCCCCCCGGATCAGATTGAAAAGCGTGGTCTTACCAGTGCCATTGCGCCCAACAACCCCCACCTTGTGACCGGCCGGAATAACGCAAGACGTGCCCTCAAAAAGCGGCCGCCCAGCGATCGAAAAACTGATATCAGAAATCTTCAACATGCCCGCTCAATGCTGCCCAATGGACCCGCTGTCAACTCTCTGCAGGAATTTCCCCTTTGCGCCGCGCAGCACGCATGTTAACGGACCGCCAAATACTTAACCAAAGGACAAGACAATGGCGCTCGAACGCACATATTCCATGATCAAACCAGACGCGACAAAGCGTAATCTTACCGGCGCAATCAACGCGATGCTTGAGGATGCAGGCCTGCGCATCGTCGCACAAAAGCGCATCCACCTGACACTCGCACAAGCCGAGGCATTCTACGCTGAGCATTCTGAGCGCCCATTCTACGGCGAACTGACAGAATTCATGTCCTCTGGCCCAATCGTAGCCCAAGTGCTCGAAGGTGAAGGCGCCGTTCTGAAAAACCGCGAAGTCATGGGCGCCACCAACCCAGCCGAAGCGGACGCCGGCACAGTGCGCAAAACCCACGCGCTGTCTCTTGGCGAAAACTCGATCCATGGCTCCGACAGCCCAGAATCAGCCGCCCGCGAAATCGCATTCTTTTTCTCTTCGACTGAAATCGTCGGCTAAAACGCACCGTATCTGAAATTTTGCGCCGTCCGAGCAATCGGGCGGCGTTTTTTTTGTTGAGTGTGCGTTTGGACACCGAAGTGGATTGATTCTCCCTGTATCCGGGCACTCAGGAGCGTTCGATAAACACTTGCGGATTATGCGGCGCGATAATTTGAATTAGGATAGATAAAATGAAACATGGTTTGGTAAGCAACCAGTCCTTTAGAGGCTACACACTTATGGCCCCTCCCAGCCGGATACTCTACGGTAAGATCGGCCTGCCGGTTCATGCAACCTATCGCTTTGTGGGATATCAGACCTCAATTTTGCGGCATCTCATGGATTGTGGCGAGGAAACGGTCAAAGGACATGAAGCCGGTTTTACAATTCAGGTTTCGGTCAACAATGTGATGAAATCAGCTACAGAAGAAATTGTAGGCGCAGTGCAAGGTGCGGCGCTTGGTGTTGCCGGTGAAGCCGTGAACGCGATTAGCATCATGGGTAACGTGCTCGACGGGATTTCGGTTGCCGGGATGGTCGGTGATATGCTTCCTGAGAGTGGAAAACCTGCACTTAAACGTCCTGGCAAGGTTGCGTATCGCAAGGATCACCTCATGAACGATCGCATCATCGTTGATGTGACAATGCACAAGGGCGATCGATCTGGCTGGGTCGATACAGGCAAGCAAGAAATTACGCTGCTTGATGTGGCATACATCGTATACGACCATTGAACGATCTCAAGAGATCGAGATCAGGTCCTTATAAAGTTGGCGGAGCCTCATCGTAACCGGGCCCGCCCAACCATCTCCAATCTGTCGACCGTCGATCTCCACAACCGGGGTTTGCGCCCCAAATGTGCCGGTCAGAAAGGCTTCATCCGCTGAATAGGTATCTACCAGCGAATAATTCCGCTCAAAAACCGGAATTTCGTTGGCGCGGCAAAGATCAATCACCTTCTGCCGCGTGATCCCGTTCATGCAATAATCCCCGGTCGAGGTCCAAACCGCGCCTTTCTTGACCACAAAAAAGTTACAGGCATTCGTCGTATTCACGAACCCATGCGGATCGAGCATCAGCGCCTCATCCGCGCCAGCCTTCTCCGCCTGAATACATGCAAGCACACAATTCAGCTTGGAATGCGAGTTCAGCTTGGCATCTTGGCTCATCGGTAGCCCACGCACTTGGGGCACCGTTGCCAATCGAATCCCCTTTGCAAGCCCTTCCACAGGCTTGGAATGCTCCATAATAATCACAAAAGTCGGCCCAAAGCGCGACAGCGAAGGGTGCTGGAACGGCCTGATCTTGCGCCCGCGCGTCACCATAAGGCGCGCATGAACATCCGTCTCCATGCCATTGGCCACACGTGTCGCCTCCAACGCGGCTTTGACACCATCGCGATCCATGCCGATGTCCAGATCAACCGCCAGCGCCGCTTCAAACAGCCGATCCAAGTGATCCTCCAGAAACGCCCATGTGCCGCGATAAAGCCGCAACCCTTCCCAAACACCGTCTCCCAGCATGAAACCACTGTCAAACACCGAAACCAACGCCTCAGCCTTTGGTTTCAGCTCCCCATCCACATAGATCAGAATATCCTCATTACGCGCGTCTTCCGCCGCCGCATGGGTTGTCAGCTCATCATCAGTCACGCGAAAAACTCCCTCATTCCAAGTCACAGCATCAACAAAACCGGTGGGAATGGTAGGCCCGGAGGGACTCGAACCCCCAACCAAAGCGTTATGAGCGCTCTGCTCTAACCAATTGAGCTACAGGCCCGGCTGTGTTGCGCTTTACCCAAGCCGATTTGGAGGGTCAAGGCAATCTCCCCTTTTGTTAGCCGTGTCAAAGTCGTAAAGCACAGCCCAATCGCAAAAGACGGTAGGGCAGCCATGAGCACGCAAAACGAAAACGGCCTCACATATGCGGATGCGGGCGTTGATATTGACGCTGGCAACGCGCTGGTTGAGCGGATCAAGCCGGCGGCCAAATCAACCAACCGGGCAGGGGTCATGGCCGGACTGGGCGGCTTTGGCGGCTTGTTCGATCTCAAGGCCGCAGGCTTTAACGATCCTATTCTGGTCGCGGCAACCGATGGCGTAGGCACCAAGCTCAAACTTGCGATTGAGACCGGGCAGCACAACTCTGTGGGCATTGATCTCGTGGCCATGTGCGTCAACGATCTGATTTGCCAAGGCGCAACCCCGCTGTTTTTTCTCGACTATTTCGCAACCGGCAAGCTAGAGATTGATGACGCCGCAGCCGTAATCGAAGGCATCGCCGCAGGCTGCCGCCAAGCCAACTGCGCTTTGATCGGCGGTGAGACAGCGGAAATGCCCGGCATGTACGGCGATGGCGATTTTGACCTTGCGGGGTTTTCTGTTGGTGCAATGGAGCGCGGCCAAATGCTGCCCCGCGATGTCACCGAAGGAGATGTATTGCTCGCGCTGCCCTCCTCAGGCCCTCACTCCAACGGCTATTCCCTGATCCGCAAGATCGTCGCCAAAAGCGGCCTCACATGGGATGCACCCGCCCCCTTCGCCCAATGCTCCCTTGGCGAAGCGCTGCTCGAGCCCACAAAAATTTACGTCCAAGAGCTCAACCCCTTGCTCACCAACCCCGCTCTCAAGGGCCTCGCCCATATTACCGGCGGCGGGTTGACTGAAAACATCCCCCGCATGCTCCCTGAAGGCTGCGCCGTAGAGATCAACCTCGCTGCATGGACCTTGCCGCCGGTCTTCGCTTGGCTCCAAGCCAACGGCCAAATGTCCGAGGCCGAAATGCTCAAAACTTTCAATTGCGGTGTTGGCATGGTCATGGCGGTCGCGCCCGAGGCCGCTGAAGAGATCGCCAAAGAAAGCGGCGCCTTCGTCCTTGGCCAGATCACAGCAGGCGAGGGCGTCAGCTACAAAGAAAGCCTTAAATGAGCCGCCCCAAACAGGTCGCCATCCTGATTTCCGGCGGCGGCTCCAACATGGTCTCGCTCGTAGAGGCCATGAAATCCCCCGATCTGCCCGCCGAGCCATGTGTCGTGATGTCCAACACACATGCGGCTGGCGGCATTGCCAAAGCCAATGGTTTTGGCATCCCCACAAAAGTGATCGATCACCGCAACTTTGCCGATCGCGAGAGTTTTGAGGATCAGCTTCACCAGTCGCTGCTGGATCATGGCGCCGAGTTCATTTGCCTCGCGGGCTTCATGCGCATTCTGACCGCAAGCTTTGTGAGCAAATGGGAGGGGCGCATGCTCAACACCCATCCCTCCATCCTGCCGCTCTTTACGGGTCTCAACACCCACCAACGCGCGATAGATGCAGGCATGGCCGTGCACGGCGTCACGGTACATCAAGTCACCGCAGAGCTTGATGCTGGCCCCATCCTTGGCCAAGCCGTGGTCCCGATCCTAAAAGACGACACTGCCCAAAGCCTCGCCGCCCGCGCGCTCATCCAAGAGCACAAGCTCTATCCCGAAGTTTTGCGCCGCGTCATGCGTGAGGAGCATCTGCCGGTTTCGCTCTTTCCAGCCGAAACCTGATCAAGCGGCTTCAACACCAAAAAACGACTTGGCAAAACCGGGATAGGGATTGGCAATCTCCTGCGCCACCTCTGTGCGAATAATCGCCAGATCATCCGCCCCTGGAGCTTTCGTCTTAGGCACAAAATCCGGCACATCAAAGTCAAACCCAGTGCAATCGTGCACCTCTTCCACGCTCACCCCCGCATGCACGCTCGCCAGCGAAAACCGCGCCTTTTCCTTGTCAAACATCATCACGCATTTGCCTGTCACCAGCGCATGCGGCCCGCCGGGGCGATGCACGCCACTTTCCGAGACACCGGGCGAGGAGATAAAATCGACCTCTTCAACAAATACACGCGGCGTATGTTCTTCGCGAAACAAGATCACGCGGGGCACCAGAAAATAGAGATAGGCCGAGCCGAACGCGCCCGACCAGCGTGTGTCCATAGTCGGGTAGTCGCCAATCCCCGTCAGATTGATATTCGCCTTCCCGTCAATCTGCCCGCCGGATAGGAAAAACGCATCCAAACGCCCCTGCGCCGCCTGATCGAAAAAAGAAATTCCACCGTCGCAGCGATGCTTGGGATGTTCTGAGCCAATTATCGAAATTTTCCCACCTTCGCGCCGCGCATTCAAAATCGCCGCCGCACCCGGAATAGGGGACAATACACCAACCGCCACATGCCCACAGCCGCTCAGCAATCCAGCAATCGTGTAAATCAGCTGCTCTTCAATTCTCACGTCGCTCATTGTGCTGCGATCACTTTGCCAAACACGAATTCCTGCACATACTGCTCAAAAGCCTTATCAGAGCGGCTCGCCTTGGCATATCGCATCATCTGATCACGATCCGCCTCAGCGCCACCGGGCAAAGCAGTCGGCCAAGAACCGCCCTCAACCACAGCGAGCCCTTCCACGTACAGCGCATTGATGCAATTGGGCGCGCGCAGTGGATCTTCCATCAGCGATCCCTCAATCATGCGCTCCGCCGTCGCAATCACTTGACCGGAGGCATGCGCCATAGATTTCAGCTCGTGGCGGCCACCGATGTAAAGATTGCCAGCTTCATCACAAAGCTCTGCATGTACGAGCGCGAAATCCGGGCGCAGGGCAGGCAGGAGCACCAAAGGATCATGCGGCGGAAAGGGGTTGTCGATCGTTTTAAGGTCATCCCTCGTCGCCAGCAAATCGCTGCCAATCAGCCCACGAATTGGCACAAATGGCTGCCCTTTCTCACTTGCTTGCAAGGCGGCATAAACCGCAGGGCAGGTGCTATCGCGCAAGATGATCTCACCAGCCTTAACCGCTCTCACAAATCGCCCAGCTGGCCCAAATTCTCCAAGCGATACGCCAGAGGTTTCCACCTCCGCAACACATCCAGCCCCGATCAGCAAATCCGCGATAATCGCAGCAGTCGGCACCGTAATCAGCGTCAATTTCTTCGCATCGCGTCGGATCATCGCATGCGCCAGTGCCATCGGCGACATAGGTTCCTTGGCCAGCGCAATCGACGCCCCATCGGGGATTATCGCCGCAAGCTCTTCAACCGTACCAATCTGCATCAGTTTTCCTCCTCATCGCGGCAAACGCAGGCTCGCTTTTAGCCCGCCGAGCTGTTCGCTTTCGCCCAAAGTTAATGCGCCCCCATGACCACGCGCCACGTCCAATGCAATCGACAGCCCAAGCCCGACATTGCCACCCTTGTTAAGATTGCGCGCAAGATCAAGCCTTGTGAAAGGGCGCAGCGCCTGCTCGCGTTGGGCCTCAGGAATGCCCGGCCCATCGTCCTCGACACAAAATTCCACAAAGCTCGGCGCATCAATGATCGAAAGTTTAATGCGATCTGCATGGCGCGACGCATTGTTGAGCAAATTCTGCAGCGCGCGAGTCAGCGCAATCGCGCGACACTCCACCAACTCCGCATCCCCCATAACATCATCAATCATCGTCGCGACGCCACTGCGGCGCATATCGGCAATCAACTGGCGGGCCAGAGCGCCGGGATCGATCGGTGTGATATCCTCGCCCTGATCCCCGCTGGCGAAATCAAGAAAGGCATCCAACATGCTTTCCATTTCACTTAGATCACGTTGCATTTCCTCGGTCTCAGACGGTTCTACATCCAGCATCTCAAGCCCTAGCTTGAGCCGCGTCAGTGGCGTGCGCAAGTCATGTGAAACGCCCGACAACATCTGAGTGCGCTGATCCACATGTCTCTCAATGCGCCCACGCATCGCCATAAACGCATGGCCCGCACGCCGCACTTCTTCAGCGCCAGCCGGTCGAAACGGCTCGCTGCGCCCCTTACCAAAAGCCTCGGACGCGGCAGCAAGCTTGCGGATCGGTTTGACTTGATTGCGCAGAAATAACACCGAAACCGGCACCAGTACCATCGACGCACCCACCATCAAAACCAGCAATTGATGCGGATTAGAGGCGGCCATACGCTGTCGCCGCGTGCGCACCTCCAGGATCCGGTCGCCCGTATCAATCTCCACAAAGACCATACGCCGGTTCTCAACCAGATCGACGGCGAGCGGCAGCTTGACCTCCTCGCGCAATGTTTCGGTAAGGTAAACGCCTGATATGTCGTAAAAGCGCCGCTTCAGCCCCTGTGTGAGCGCTGTTTTCTCGCTCCACCCAAGCTCCAACTCAAACGCTGTGCCAATCTGGGCAACGTCATCGGGATCATCTTCCAAATGCTCCAACACATAGGCCAGATCCAAAGCAACGCCGCGGGCCAATTGCTGTGTCACACCTTCAAAGTGGCGCGAGATAAACACAGCTCCAACGACAAGTTGCAGCAGCACAACGGGCATCAAAAGGATCAGCACTGCGCGGCCAAACAGGGAGCGAGGCATGTAATGCTTGATGAAGCTGAAATCCATAGCCATGGTCTATACGCCAACTCCCCTCAAGCCAAGCAAGAGCTGCGTCATGTCTTCATCCCCCTTCATTCAAAACCACGCACCCGTCATTGGGGCCGTCGAGCATCTTTCAAAGACCGTGCGCGCCGTGACCTGCGGAAATGCTTCACCCATGACCTACACCGGTACGCGCAGTTACATCTACGGGCGCGGGCAGGTGGCTATTATTGATCCCGGTCCTTACGATGAAGCACATCTGGATGCCTTGCTCGCAGCGCTTGGTCCGGGCGAAGAGGTCAGCCATATTCTGATCACGCACAGCCATGTCGATCATTCGCCACTCGCTGCCAAGCTGAAGCAAAAAACCGGTGCACCAGTGATTGCGTTTGGCACGTCACATGCAGGGCGCAGCGAAACCATGCAACAACTCGTCCAAACCTTTGATCTTGGCGGGGGCGAAGGAATAGACGAAGCATTCGCGCCGGATCATTGCGTGACCGATGGAGAGGTCATCAAAGGCATGGATTGGGAACTAGACGTCATTCATACTCCCGGTCATCTTTCCAACCACATCTCTTTTGCCGATGGTAGGGCATTGTTCTCCGGTGATATTGTCATGGGCTGGGCCACATCGCTTGTTTCACCCCCCGATGGCGATCTCACACAATTCATGGAAAGCTTGGAAAAACTGTTGGGCCGGTCTGAGCGGGTTTATTACCCAGGCCATGGTGCAGCAGTTGAGAATCCACGGGAAATTGTGGAACACCTGATTTCACATCGAAAAGGCCGAGAAAGCCAGATTATCAATTACTTGCGTGAGAAACCTCAACAAATTTCTGAGTTAACAGCGGCGATGTATCACGATGTCCCAAAAACGCTGCATCCAGCCGCCGCCCGAAACGTTTTTGCACATTTGATTGATCTCACAACGCGAGGTCTGGTCTCTACAGAGGGCTCGCTTTCCCCTGAAGCTAAGTTCCACTTGGTCTAAGTCTTTCGGGTGAAAGTTAATCAAACCAGTCGGTTACACGTGATATCTCAAGCAGGTCGAAGCCCCAATATATCGCGTGCTTGTGTAACCGTCGCAACCGGCCGCTCATATTTCTCACAAAGTTCAACAGTGCGCTTAACGAGCGCCGCATTAGAAGGCGCGAGCCTTTCGCGATCTAGCCGAATATTGTCCTCAAGCCCCGTGCGTGTATGCCCACCCGCCGCAATCGACCATTCGTTCAAGAGTATCTGCCCCGCACCAATGCCAGCAGCACACCAATCCGCATCAGGCGCCAAACGCTCAACCGTTTTTACGTAATAGTCAAAAACATCCTTATCCACAGGCATTGCGTTCTTCACGCCCATGACGAATTGCACATATAAGCGTCCAGAAATGCGCCCATCCTTGTGCATGTTCACGGCCTGATGAATATGAGATAAATCAAAGGCTTCTACTTCGGGTTTCACGTCATAAGTGATCATTTCTGCGGCCAGCCAGTCAATGAGATCAGGCGCGTTCTGATAGACGCGCGTCGGGAAATTGTTCGAGCCGACCGTGAGCGATGCCATATCCGGCGATAAGGACAGCATCCCGCCACGTTCCTTGCCAGACCCAGATCGCCCACCCGTTGAAAGCTGCACAATCAACCCCGGACAGTGCTTTTCCAAGCCCGCTTTCAGTTCAGCAAACTTTTCAGGATCGGCTGTCGGGGTCTCATCTTCATTGCGAACATGGCAATGTGCTATGGATGCGCCCGCTTCAAACGCTTCGTGCATAGATTCAATTTGCTGAGGGATCGTAACCGGTACGGCCGGGTTATCGCGTGTTGTTGGCACCGAGCCGGTTATCGCACAGCAAATGATACATGGTTTGCCTGATACATTAGACATTTGCGTTATCCCTATATTTTAACTTCGTTAAATATGTTCAATCTCTTCCAGAAACCGGGTAACAATCTCTGCGGTTTCCTCCGGGAACTCGACACATGGAAGGTGCCCGGCACCGCGAATGATATGAAACGCCGCTCCATCAATCAAATCCACAGTTTCACGCACCAGATCGGGTGGCGTCGCCCCATCTTCTGAACCGGCAATTCCAATCGTCGGTACGCTAAGACGGGCGGTACTGTCGCGCAAATCACTTTGCGCTATTGCAAGTGAACATCCCGCGTAACCGTTTTCTGTTGTGCGGGTGAGCATCGCCCGCCAAGTTGCTAATTCTGCGGCTTTATTTGCGCGAAAGCTCTTTGAGAACCATCGCTCCAAGATTGCATCTGACATGCCAGCAATACCGATGTCACGCAGGGTTGCGACGCGCTCTTCCCACATTTGTGGCGTCCCAATCTTGGCCGCGGTGTCCATCAGCACCATCCCTTTAATCAGCTCTGGTCGCTCAGCTGCAAGCCCCTGTGCAATGATCCCTCCAATCGAAAGCCCAACGACAACCACGTTCCTAACGCCCAAGTGATCCAGCAATCCAGCCGCGTCCTGCACCAGATCGCCCATGAAATAGGGTGGTTCTGGCGCATCTGATAAACCATGGCCTCGCTTGTCATAGCGAATACTGCGCAGACCGCTTGGCATTGCAGCCATCATTTGGTCCCAGACCCGCATGTCGGTGCCCAGCGAGTTCGCATAAAGAACGGCCGGTGCATCCTCAGGCCCTTCAACCCGGTAGTGCATCACATGGCCTTGAATGTTGATTGCTTGCATTTCTGCCCGTTCAGAGTTGTGTCAAATGTCGACCTTCATAGCGCCAACCCAAGCTTGTGCGCAATTCGATAAGCTTCATCACTTTCCCACTGGACGGGTCCAAATCGCTTTGCTATAGCACCGCGACGCAAGGCACGAACGCCTTGCCCGACGTGGTTCTTCCGGCATAGCTCAGTGGTAGAGCATCGGACTGTTAATCCGCAGGTCGTAGGTTCGAATCCTACTGCCGGAGCCAACGTCACTAATAAGTTTCACAAATTCAACGCACCTTATCGACCATCGGTTGCTCATTTTAATGGTGTTCACCAAGATTAGTCCTTAACAGTACCATTATGATTACGATTACTGATACAGATGCATTGCGCGAGTTTTGCAATGAGTGCGCAAACCATCCCTACATTACTGTAGATACCGAGTTTTTGCGCGAGCGAACCTATTATGCTCAGCTTTGTCTTGTTCAAGTGGCGATGCCCGGAAAAGACGATTCAAATGGTGCTCTCATTGATGCTTTGGCGCCTGGGATTGACCTTGCGCCGCTTTACGGTCTTTTCCGCGACAAAACTGTCGTGAAGGTGTTTCATGCGGCCCGCCAGGATTTGGAAATCTTCTACCAGATGGGCGATGTTATTCCGGAACCGTTCTTCGACACCCAAGTCGCTGCGATGGTTTGCGGCTTTGGTGAGCAAGTCGGGTATGAGACGCTCGTGCGCAAAATCACCAAGGGCGAGATCGACAAATCGTCCCGTTTTACCGATTGGTCCCACCGGCCGCTTTCGGACAAGCAAAAGGTCTACGCGATCGGCGATGTCACGCATTTGCGCCAGGTCTACGAATACCTGTCTGAGCGCTTGCAAAAGTCAAAGCGCACGGCCTGGGTCGAAGAAGAGCTGGAAATTCTGACCAACCCAGACACCTATGAGGTGGAGCCAACAGAAGCTTGGCGTCGTCTCAAACCGCGATCCTCCTCAGGCAAATTCCTAGCGTTGGTGCGCGAGCTGGCGCAGTTCCGCGAAGAGATGGCCCGCAGCCGCAATGTCCCGCGCAATCGCATCTTTAAAGATGACGCGCTGATGGAACTTGCCTCCACGCGGCCAAAAGATGTGGATCAGCTTTCGCGCTCTCGCTTGCTCTTGCGCGAAGCCCGCAAAGGTGACATTGCCCAAGGGATATTAGATGCGGTCAAACGCGCCGCTGAAATCAATCCAAGCGAATTTCCCAAGGCACCGCAAACATTGCAGCGCAAACCCGGGACCGAAGGACTGGCGGATCTCTTGCGGGTCCTTCTGAAAGCAAAAGCTGAGGATGCAGGTGTCGCCCAAAAACTCATCGCAACATCAGCAGACCTCGATCAAATCGCCTCGGGGGCAGAGGACATGCGCGCTATGTCGGGATGGCGCAACGAGGTGTTTGGACAATACGCCACATCGCTCAAGCGCGGCGAAATCGCACTTTCTGCGCAAGGCTCAAGCGTAAAAATCGTTGAGATCTAACGCAATCGCAGCCTTATTCGATTTTGGGCCGCAACCAAGGTAATGGACTTGGTGCGCGCTGCCATTTCTTGCGGAATAAATCCGGCAAACAAAACCTCGCGGTTGATCGCGTTGCCAACCGGCGAGGGCCCGGCAGGGGGCGTCAATCGGATCAGGTAGACCGGGTTCGCGGGATCGGCCTCAAAAGCCTCAGGATCACGCACCAAAACTGGCCGCGTAAACCCTTGAGTGCTGGCCTCCACCAGCCCACGCAGAATGAGGCCGTCATAGCGGCGTTCAAGCACCGCATTCCTGACACCAACCGGCGCTTCAGTTATGTTCAAAAGTTGAGACGTTGATAAAAACCTGTAGTCAGCATTGCCAGCAAGATAGCTCGCGCGTACGGCCAATGGATCGGCAGAATCTACAATTGTATTTGACGGCAAGACTGGGTCCTCACCGCCAAAACCAAGCCACCCACATCCGCTCAGAAACGCTCCAATCGCGACGGTGCCCAAAATTCTAGAAATCACGAAATCCCCCAAAATTCATCTTGCGGAAACCCTATCTGGTCCACAACGCCTTGAAAACCCGCTTTCCACTGGACCAATGCAGCTCAACCCAATAGATGAAGACCAACCCTCACAAATTAAGCCAATGAGTTATGTCACAAGACACTTTTGACGACATCGTCGACACGTTTGCCTTTCTGGATGACTGGGAAGACCGCTATCGCCACATCATCGACATGGGCAAAGAAATGCCTGATCTGGATGTAGCGCTTCAGGTGCCAGCCACCAAAGTCGATGGCTGCGCCAGCCAGGTCTGGATTGTACCAGAAATTCGCACCGAGGACGGCACGCGCGTATTCTTCACCGGAACCTCTGATGCCATGATTGTGCGGGGCCTGATCGCAATCCTCAAAACGCTCTACTCTGGCCAAAAGGCCAGCGACATCCTTGAAATTGACGCACTGGCCCGCTTCGCTGAGTTGGGCCTTGATCAACATCTCTCCGCACAACGCTCCAACGGCCTGCGCGCCATGGTCGAGCGGGTGCGCTCCGTTGCTGCGTCTGCCACGTCCTAACCCTTTTAAAGGAGTTCCAAATGGCCATTGCCGCCGACCTGATTGCATCCCGAGATTGGCTTTTGCTCGACGGGGCAACAGGCACGAACCTGTTTGCAATGGGGCTTGAGGCCGGCGAGGCACCTGAGCTTTGGAATGTCGATGCGCCAGAGAAGATCAAAGCCCTTTACCAAGGCTGGGTGGATTCGGGGTCGGATGTCTTCCTAACCAACTCCTTTGGCGGCACCGCGGCGCGTCTCAAATTGCACAACGCACAAAACCGAGTCCATGAGCTTAACAAAGCCGCCGCCACAATTGCCCGCACTGTGGCCGACACA
>CAZQMR010000029.1:0-26255 GCA_964594465.1 uncultured Rhodobacterales bacterium | reverse complement strand
AGCGCGATGGGTTACCACCAGCAAGTGCGACGAGCTTGTCACCCTTTTTGGAAGTGAGCCACTGCATCAGCAGGTAAGCCGCATCTTTGTTCTCAGCATTCGCCGGGATCCCGATGCCAAAGCCACCAGTTTGCGAACCACGACGTGTGCCCATTGGGTGCAGAGCCCAACCAACTTTGCCAACAACCTGTGACTTGTCAGGATTGTCGATCTGGCCAGCAACAACAGTTGTGTCGAGGAACATCGCTGTGTCGCCGTTCAAGAACGCACCAAGCGCTTCGCCAAAGCCGAAGTTTTTCGCGCCTTCAGGGCCACAATCAACGATGGTTTTGAGAGCTTCAGCAGCTTTAACGCCAGCCGCGCTGTTCATTGTTGGGTTCCAGTTGTCATCAAACACACGACCGCCAAGTGGGGCGAGGTGCAGAAGATACGCGTGGGATGCGTGGTGGCCAGAAGCCGCACGCGAGGAAAGACCGCCCATGCCTGGCTCAAGCTCAGGAATCTTACACGCGATGTCGAGCATCTCCTCATACGTTTCTGGAACGCTCAGGCCGTGCTTTTCAAAGATGTCCTTGCGGTAGCCAAGAACAGATGTCTCGGAGCCATAAGGGATGCCGTAGAGCGAGCCAGTTTTGCCCGCGAGATAACCCTTGTTACCGCCTGCAAAGCCGATGTTGTAAACATAACCGTCGATGAGATCATCGGCGTCATAGTTTGGGTCGCTCAGCTTTGGGTTCATCACGTATTTAGCGAGATTTTCCAACTGATCCGCATAAACGTAATCGGCTTTGGAGAAAACAACGTAAGCGATGAGATCGTACTCGCCTTCGTCCTGAGCCAGCTCAAGCGTCTGACGCTCGCGCATTTTGAGGTAAGGAAGCTGATCAACTTCTACCTCAATGCCAGTTTCCTTAGTGAACTCCGGCAAAATCTGCATCACCGCATCGTAATGTGGATGCGCTGGGAAATTCACGATGAGCGTGGTCCCTTCGTATTCGGCATATGGATTGGCAAGCGCCGTTCCAGCCATGAGCACTGTTGCCAGCGCTGTATTTCTGATCGTCTTAAACATGGTATCCTCCCATTGATTTAGTCGTTATTTCAGTGCGTTCTCAGTTTGTGGGTCAAAAAGATGGACCCTTGCTGCACTTACCCCGAAAGTGAGCGTTTCACCCAAAGCCATGGGTGTTTCGGAATTCATTTCAACCGTCACATTGCTGGCACCACAGCTGCACAAAAGTACGGACTGCGCGCCGACATATTCAGAGACTTTTACCTGCAATTGCAGGGCCTGATCAGCGGCTGCATCTGGTTGATACGTTAAATCAGATGGCCGCAATCCAAGGATGACGTTGCTGCTCGAATGCGCTTTGGCTGCCGTGGCCTTATCGCCTTGCAGGCGCAGGTTGAAACCATCGCCCTTGATGAAGACGTCTTCACCTTGCTGCTGAATTTCACCGTCCAAAAAATTCATCGGCGGCATACCCAGAAAGCCTGCTACAAACTTATTCGCTGGGCGCTTAAAAAGTTCCTCCGGCGTGCCTTGCTGTTGAATGTAACCGCCATGCATCACAACAATGCGATCCGCCAGCGTCATCGCTTCGATCTGATCATGGGTCACATAAATCATGTTTTTCTCAACGCTCTGGCTCATCAAAGCAAGCTCAGCGCGCATCTGACCGCGCAGCTTCGCGTCGAGGTTTGAGAGCGGTTCATCAAAGAGAAATATGCCGCTGTCTTTGGCCAGCGCACGGGCCATCGCTACACGCTGCCGCTGACCACCGGATAAAGCGCCGGGCTTACGCTCCAGAAAATCAGTCAGGCCAACAAGCTGCGCCACTTCGCGGACTTTTGCATTGATTTCTGCTTTGGGTCGCTTGGCAAGCCGCAGAGCAAAAGAGATATTTTGCGCCACATTCATGTGCGGATAAAGCGCGTAGTCCTGAAACACCATCGCGAGATCACGATCTTTGGGCTCCAGATGGCTCACAGGCTGACCGTCGATATAGATCTCGCCATCTGATACGTCTTCAAGCCCGGCAATCATGCGAAGCGTTGTCGACTTACCACAACCAGAAGGCCCAACCAGAACGGTGAATTCGTTATCTGCCATCTCAAGCTCGATGCCATGCAGCACCTGAACTTCGCCATAGCGTTTGATCAGTTTTTCAAGATGGATCGTAGGCATAGATGTCCGTCACTCTCAGTTGGTACCGGTCACAATATCAAATGTGACCGGTAACACAAGTTCATTTTTCGAGACCCTAACCGCCTAAAACCAAGCGATTTTTAGAGCGTTTTCGTGCTTCCTCTGAAGGTCAGTTGGACCTTGACGCTGATTTGTCGATTCGCCTCCGCTAACGAATCTCGAGCTTCCAACAGCTCAGCGATCATTTTTCCTGTGGCAGACCCGATCGTGTTAGGATCCACAGTAACGGTAGTAATCGTAGGGTTGGCAAACCGAGAAACTTCAAAGTCACCAAATCCGACAACGCCAATGTCGTCTGGAACTGCATGCCCAGCCGTTTGGAGCGCTGAAATTGCGCCAAAGGCAGGTGGATCCGAAACACAGAAAATGCAGTCCGTATCGGGGAAATTAGCCAACAGCTTGGGCACAGCGGCGGCACCATCCTCAATTGACAACGGCGGCTTTCCGATGAGTAGCAATCGGTGTGCAGACAGTCCTGCTTGCTCCATGGCCTGAACAAAGCCTTTGCGCCGCGCCGCGCCACGGGTCCAATCATCTTCGCCTTCACCAAGGAAAGCAATATTGCGATATCCACGCTCAATGAGCGCAGTTGTCATTTCCCCTGCCGCTGCGGTGTTAGAGAACCCAACCGTGTGGGCAATGGGCTTTTCAGGGCGCTCCCACAATTCGATAACCGGCACATGTGCTTTGCTCAGCAGCTGCAAGGTACGCTTTGAATGGCCATCATAGGACAGTACAATCGCCTCTGGACGCCGTCGCAACATTGTTTCAACCAACTGCTCTTCGCGCTCAGCTGAATAGTCCGTATACCCAAGCAAAACCTGTTGCCCAATCCCTTCCAGCTCTTGGGTGAGCGCTTGCACCGTTTCTGCGAAGTGGAGGTTGTTGAGCGAGGGCACCAAGACCGCAACAAAGCCTGAGCGCTTAGTTGTCAAACTACCGGCCATTTGATCCGGCACGTAGTTCATGTCGCGTACGACTTGCAAAATGCGTTCGCGCGTTTCGTTAGAAACAGGGCTGTCTTTTTTGAGCGCGCGCGACACAGTCATACGAGAAACACCAGCAGCCCGTGCAACATCTCTCATGGTCACGATCGAACCGCTATTGTCAGATTGCGACACCCGCACTCCCCTATTTTGATTGCGCCAACTTGGATCAAGGTATCGTGTTTTTCAAGCAAGATGATCTCGTCTCACTTCATTGGGCATTAACCAAAGAGCGACTGAACAAATATCGCCATTTGACGTCCCGTTGCAAAGTTAACTGGTTTCACCGAGAACCAACTCAGGACTGATCTCTATCCTTTGCTGCTCCGACTTACCTGCAAAAATGTCATCAAGCACACCTGCAACTTTACGGCCAATTTCGTCGGCTTGCACATCAACAGTCGTAATTTTCGGGCTTGAAATCATTGCTAGGTCAAAATTACCGAAGCCGGTAATAACAATGTCCTTTGGAACACTTAGGCCCAATCGCTGACACTCGTTCAAAACACCAAATGCAACAGGGTCGGACACACATACCAATGCGTCAAATTGCGTAACGGAAGCGCCAAGCTCTGTTATCACCCGTGCACCTTGTCGCATCGAAACCGGGGCAGGTCCTGCATCAATCAATTTGACCTCCGGAAGGCCCAGTGCCTTTGCTTGCGCAATCACGCCTTCCCGCCTCGCTGCACCCCGCAAATCACTGCCCAAAGAAGCCCCAACAAAGGCTAGGCTTCGCAATCCATTTGCCACTAAGTGGTTCACGATCTCTGCCATTGCGTTAGCATTTGAGAACCCCACCACATGGTTCAACGGATCAGGTGGGAGATCCCAGATTTCAATCACTGGTAATTGTGCATTTTCAAGCACATCGCGCGTTTGAGGCAAGTGGTACCCGCCCGTCATCACTATCGCCTCGGGCTTGCGGGCTAAAAGTTGCAAAACAAGCTCGTGCTCTTTTTCGACTTGGTAGTTTGTACTACCCAGCAGAAGTTGGATGCCGCTCCCGTCTAGCCCAACCGACAAACCACGAAACGTCTCCGCAAAATTGGCGTTGTTAATCGAGGGCAAGGTGACAGCAACAAACCCACTTTTTTGAGTTCGAAAAGCTTGCGCGGTACTGTCGTAAACATAGCCAAGCTCTTCTGCTGTGTCCTTGATCAACGCACGGGTTTTGGAGCTGACAGTTTTGTCATCTCGCAATGCGCGACTGACAGTCATCGGCGATAGATTAACCGCCTTGGCTACGTCGCGCATTGTGATCTTGCGTTTCATTTTAGGCAGGATAGGTATTCAACTGCGTTACATGGTGATGGATGCGCCCCTCAAAGTACTCAGCAACAATCTCGCCGGTGACCTCTTTGGATTGGAACCGCGCCGGGGCCTCAAGAGCCGCCTCCATAACTGCCGTATCAGGATAGGTGATCGCAAGGATCAGCGGAAATTCCGGCGCACCCTCATCGCGATCATCGCTGAACATAACCCGCACATCAACATTGCCGGGAAACTGGGTCCAAAGCGGAACCAGCCGCTCCTTAACGGCTGCGCGAAACGCATCAATCTGTCCCGGTTTCACCGATCCTTCGAACAAGGCAAATCGTGTGATCATTTTGCAAACTCCTCTTTTGCACCCTTGAAAAATTCCATCACCGCGGCCTGATCTTCACCACCAAGCCCAGCCGCAGTCAGCATCCGGTGAATTTCCGCGCATAAGCTCGTGAGCGGCATCGATGTGCCGGTCTGGCGCGCCAAGTCATTCACAGCGTTCAGATCCTTGACCATATTGTCGATCCGCCCTGTACGGCGGTAATCCTTCTCAACGAAACGCGGCAGGTATTCCTGCAATAGGGAAGAATCTGCTCGGCCACCCTTTAAAGCTTGCGGAATTTTGGCCGCATCAACGCCAGCATCAAGAGCCAGTTGCGTCGCCTCAGCCACCGCCAAAAACCCGAGACCACATAAGACTTGATTGATCAGTTTCGTCGTTTGCCCAGCCCCAGATGGGCCCATATGCGTGTAGTTTGTTGCGACATGCTTCAGAGCCACATGAGCCCGCGCCACATCTGCATCCGCTCCGCCAGCCATCAAGGTCAGCTCACCGATCAGGGCCTTGGGCGCACCGCCTGACAAAGGGCTATCGACCCAAGCCAATCCCTTTTCAGCGGCCATTTCCGCAAACTTGCGTGTGGCATCTGGTTCAATTGAGGACATATCAATAATCACCGTGCCGGGCGCTGCACCCTCAGCGATACCACCCGAACCAAATGCCGCGATCTCAACAATGCGAGAGGCATTCAAGCTGGTGATTACAAAGTCCACATCTTTACTGGCCTCAGCCGCCGAAGCAGCCGCAACAGCGCCCTTTGCAACCAAGGTCGCTACCTTTTCAGCATCCAAGTCGAAAACCGCCAGACTATTGCCCGTTTCGAGCAATCGCGTGCCAATCGCACCGCCCATTGCACCAGCACCAATCAATGCAATCTTTTCACTCATATCCGATCTCCTTTAGATAAGCAGCGCAATCGAGGATCACGTCTGTGAGGGATTGAGCAATATCAATCTCTCGGCCCAATTCGTCGGCCTGCAACGGCTCAAGCGCTTCAAATTGACTGTCCAAAAGGGAGGCCGGCATGAAATGCCCAGGTCTATTTGAAACTCGCGTTGCAAGCACTTCCTTGGGGGCTGCGAGATGCAGAAAATGCACCTCTCTGGCCGCGCCAAGGCGAATCTGAGCACGATAACTTCGCTTAAGGGCAGAGCAGCCAATTACGAGAGATTTTTCGCTCTCCTTCAACTGCTTGCCCACATCTGCCAGCCATCCGACCCGATCCGCATCGTCAAGCGGTTCGCCCCGCGCCATCTTTTCGATATTCGCTTTTGGATGCAGCGTATCGCCATCAATAAAGGCGATCCCATAATTGGCCGCGAGCGCCAGACCCACAGAGGTTTTACCGCAGCCCGATACGCCCATAAGTACGAAACTTGCCATCAGAGAGACGCCGTAATCCCACCGTCGACGTAAAGCGTGTGGCCGTTCACAAAGCTTGATGCAGGGGACGATAGAAACACACAGGCCCCTACCAACTCTTCAACATTGCCCCAACGCCCAGCAGGTGTCCGCTTTTCCAACCAAGCTGAGAAATCAGCGTCCGCCACAAGCGCCGCATTTAGCGGTGTGTCAAAATACCCCGGCGCAATCGCATTACATTGCAAACCATGCTTGGCCCAATCCGTCGCCATGCCTTTGGTCAAATTGCCCACAGCACCTTTGGTGGCCGTGTATGGTGCAATACCCGGACGAGCGAGAGCAGTTTGCACGCTGGCAATGTTGATGATCTTACCAGCGCCGCGCCCGATCATATGTCGCGCAACCGCTTGACCAACATGAAAAACGCTTGCCACATTGGTTTGCAGAAGCTTCTCAAACGCATCCGCCGGGAAATTCTCCAGCTCCGTGCGGTGCTGCATTCCAGCGTTGTTTACAAGAATATCAATCGGGCCAGTTTCCGCTTCAAACCCATCAACAGCGGCACGAACCGCTTCATGATCCGTCGCGTCAAAAGCTAACGTCGCAACATCACCACCCAGCTCTTTTGCGGCAGATGTCAACTTTTCTACGTTGCGGCCATTTAGGATGACCTGTGCGCCAGCGTCGATCAGGCCTTTGGCCAAAGCATAGCCAATTCCCTGTGAGGATCCGGTGATAAGCGCGCGCTTTCCTGCGAGCGAAAATAAGTCAGACATTGCATCTCCCTTGAGTTCTGTCAGTTGCACGCCTTGACATGCCCAAAATTGTTACCGATAACATGTTACCGATAACAATCATTGTCAAGCAAGGAAACTAAGGCATGTCCAAGCCAATCGTGTTACAAGTTGGCCCCTATCCAGAGTGGGATCAAGCGCCACTTGACCAAGCCTTTGACATGCAGCGCCTGTTTGAGGCGCCTGATCAAGCCCCATTCTTAGCAGAGGTCGGACCTAATGTTCGTGCAATAGCTACGCGCGGCGAATTGGGCGCAAGTCGCGCTATGATCGAAGCATGCCCAAACCTTGAAGTGATTTCCGTATACGGTGTCGGGTATGACGCAGTGGACCTCACAGCATGCCAAGAACGCGGGATACATGTAAGCAACACACCAGATGTTCTCACAGAAGATGTAGCCGACTTGGGCGTCGCAATGATGCTTTGTCAATCTCGCGGGATGATTGGCGCAGAAATATGGACACGCGATGGGTCATGGGCACGCGATGGTCTTTACCCCTCGAAACGCCGTGTTTTCGGGCGCAAGGTAGGCATTCTCGGGCTGGGCCGCATCGGATTTGAAGTTGGCAAGCGTCTTGCTGGATTTGATATGGACATCGCCTATAGTGACATCGCGGCGAAAGACTATGCACCTGACTGGGAGTTCATCGCGGATCCTTTGGAACTCGCCAAGCGCTCTGACTTCTTGTTTGTCACGCTCGCAGCTTCTGCTGAAACGCGCCATATCGTTGGCAAGGACGTGATCGAGGCGCTCGGCCCTGAGGGCATGGTGATCAATATCTCACGAGCGTCAAACATTGATGAGGACGCGTTAATCACAGCCCTCACCAACGGGGACCTCGGATCAGCGGCCTTGGATGTGTTTGAAAATGAACCAGCACTGGATCCTCGCTTTCTCGATCTGGACAATGTGCTTTTGCAGCCCCATCACGCCTCTGGTACGATCGAAACACGCAAAGCCATGGGAAAACTGCTGCGCGATAATCTGACAGCCCATTTTTCGGGCCAAGCTCTGCTCACACCTGTGACTTAAGGAAATCAAATGAAAGCCATCGTCGCGCATGCAGCCAAAGACCTCCGCATCCAAGAGCAGCCTCGCCCTGAGCTTGGTAAGGGTCAGGTCTTGATCCAACTGCAATCTGGTGGAATTTGCGGCTCGGACCTTCATTACTACAATCACGGCGGTTTTGGGCCCGTGCGCCTGAAAGAACCAATGATCTTGGGTCATGAAGTTTCGGGAAAAGTCGATGCCTTGGGCGAGGACGTCACGAGCCTTAAACCGGGTCAATTGGTGGCGATTTCACCGTCACGGCCCTGCCAAAACTGCGTCTATTGCTTTGAGGGCAAGCAAAATCATTGCCTCAACATGCGCTTTTACGGCTCAGCAATGCCGTTCCCTCATATTCAGGGTGCGTTTCAGGAATGGTTGGTTGCAGACGTTGCGCAATGCGCTGTTGCTGACGGTCTGAGCGCTGGCGAGGCGGCAATGGCCGAGCCATTGTCGGTGGTTTTACATGCTGCGAAACGGGCTGGAAACCTGCTGGGCAAACGTGTGCTTGTGACTGGTTGCGGGCCCATTGGGGTACTGGCTGTTCTGGTTGCAAGGGCTGCTGGTGCCGCGCAAATTGTAGCTACGGACATCACCGATTTTACAACACAAATGGCTCACAAAGTCGGTGCAGACCGCGTGCATAATGTGGCTGAGGATCCTTCTGCGCTGGATGCTTACTCAGAAGGCAAAGGGCATTTCGATGTGCTTTTTGAGTGCACTGGCGTGGCACCCGTTGTCACGTCTGCGATCCCAACGCTGCGGCCTGGAGCAACTCTCATGCAGCTCGGCTTGGGTGGCGACATGACGCTGCCGGTTCAGGCAATCACTGCAAAGGAAATCGAGTTCAAAGGGTCGTTCCGTTTTCACGAAGAGTTTTTTGAGGCTGTCGATTTGATGCGAAACGGCCGCTTGAACGTGAAGCAGCTTATTACTGATACCTTGCCCATGGAACGCGCCGTTGAAGCCTTTGATCTTGCATCAGATCGAACACGTGCGCTCAAGATTCAATTGAGCTTCAACTGACTCGGACCATGTTTCCCCCGCTACTTTAAATCCCAAACAACTCGGAAACCTTGATGGCTTGTCGTGCTATCGGGCGAGCTACCGGTACGTGCGGCGATGCGATAGCGGTGACAATAGGACTGATGGCATAAAAATGAGCCGCCCTTTGCGACTTTGAAACCGCGCATGGTTTTTCCTCTTTGGCGCACATGCTTCTTTAGGGATTTCAACCGGTACGGATCGGCTGACCACTCCCATACATTGCCTACCATGTTGTAAAGACCGAACCCATTTGGCTCAAAAGATTCCGCTGGCGCAGTCCCGGCAAAACCGTCAGCGATAGTATTTTTGTCAGGGAAATTTCCTTGCCAAATATTGCACGGAAAGTGGTTGGTATCATTTGGAGCATCCTCGCCCCAAGGGTAAGGAACGTCACCCAAACCGCCGCGTGCAGCATGTTCCCATTCCGCTTCACTTGGTAAGCGCCCACCTACCCATGTGGCATATGCTTTGGCGTCGTTCCAGGAAACGTGAACAACGGGATGGTCTGGCAATGGTTTTGCTTCTGCGCCATTAAGGCAATTCCACGTAGCCCCATCCACTCTGCGCCACCACTCCACCCCTGCGACGCCTAAGGTTGGAGCTGCATCTTTGGGCAAATCAGACCAAAAGACAAAGGACCACCCAAACTGCTCGGCTTCGGTAACGTATCCTGTTTCAGAAATAAATTGAGCGAATTGGGAATTGGTAACAGTCGTTGGCGACATGAGAAACGGGGCAATTTTTTTCTTACGTAGTGGAGATTCACCATCGTCTGGAAAAAGCGGTTTATTGGTTCCGATCAGAGCTATGCCTTCAGGAATATGAACCGCATTTGACTGAGCGCCGGTCTTAGAGAGAAAAGTTTGATTTGTGGGTTCACGCCTATCAGACCCGTTTGAGGGCATGCAGCATGTGCCATCTGATTTGGGTTTTGAACTCAATTTTGGCAGTCCATCATAATAGTTTTGGTAAAACTTGCAGACTTACGTTTTTGGAGGTGGTGTTGCAGCCGGCGCGCCAAGGGTCAACGCAATTTCGAGCCCTCCGTGGCTTGCGATCAGAGCGTCTTGGTCTTCAAAGGCCCGTCTGTTGACGGTCTGTATATCACAAATTCCAGCGAGGGTTTGCCGGAGTTCTTCTTGTATATGGGCAAAATCGAGATCGCCTGCGAGATTGGTTGTCTCTTGTGGATCCGTCTCCAAATTGAATAATTCGTCTTCAAACCCAACATAGCGGATTAACTTCCACTTGCCTTGACGCAGCATAAAGCCACCGCTTACAGCCCCAATTGCGTGGTACTCACTAAGAATGGCCCGGTCTGGATCGTATGGCTCTGCTGCAATTTCATAGAGTGATTTTGCAGATTCTTCACCTTGGAATTGCACACCAAAATGGTTTGGGATTGTTTTTGCCAAATCCAGCAAATCAACGGGCGTATCACAAGTCCCGGCTTCTAAACCGGGCCCAGCCATGATCATAGGTATGGCCGCGGCCTCTTCATACAAATTTGACTTTCCCCAAAGCCCACGATTGCCAACATTGTCACCGTGGTCAGACGTGTAAACGATCGTCGTATTGTTTCCAAAACCTGCAGCGTCCAATGAATCCAATATCAGGCCCAAATTATGATCGAGCCAAGTCACCAAACCGTAATAGGCAGCAATAGCACTCTTTTTTCGGCCGTCTTTGTCCAGTTTACGGTCCACCGCAAAATCGTCTGACTGTTTTTCGATCCATGGGTGTGCTTGATATCCGTGATCGGGGTGCAAAATCGCGTCGGGCAACAGATCATGGGGGTAGAGGTCGTAGAATTCTTGTGGCACGACTAATGGAAAATGAGGCGCCACCAGCCCAACATAAAGACACCAAGGGTCAACGTCTCCAGAACGTGATTTCAACCATTCCTGAGTTTTAAGTACGACCCTGGAATCGTAGTCTGTGTATGGGCTGTGGCCAGGACCAATTTCTGGGCCCAACATCCCTCCACCCATAGGGCGACGCTCATCTTCACGTCGCGCTGATCCCCAAACCATTCCATGCCCGCCGACCACGTACATTGGGGCAATCTTTTCATCGAAGCCATCGTCGAAATCGTCGCCTTTGTAATGCAGCTTGCCTACGCTCTCGACCGCAATTCCTGCTGACTGGAGCGCATGACCCCAACCCTTGACGCGGCCATCATAGGCCATTGCATTGTCCCAGTACCCAATGTCATTCACACGGCGTCCCGTTGCAAAGGCGGCCCGCGCAGGCACGCAAATAGGGCTTGGCGTGTAGGCGTTGGTAAAGCGGATGCCACGCGCTGCCAGTTTGTCCATATTGGGAGTTTGCACGAATGGGTGATTTGCACAGCCAAGTGCAGTCGCAAGATGTTCGTCGGACATGATTACGAGGAAGTTAGAAGGGCTCATCAGAAGTCTCGCAGTTTTGAATTTTCTTCAAGGATATTCAGTGCGCGCATCAGGGCTGCTTTGTCTTGCTCTGATATTCCGCTCAGAAGCGCAGCTTGGCGTTTTCGCATGGTTGGCAAGTTGTTGCTATGGAGCGCCAGACCCTTTGGCGAGAGACTAACACGTGAGCGGCGTGAATCCTCAGAATCACGTTCTTCGAACACCAACCCTTTGTCGCGTAGCTTTTTGATGGTGCGACTAAGCAGTCCTTTGTCATGTCCCAATTCGTGGCTTAGTTCGGCCACGCCGGTGGGTTGCAACATCGCGACAAAGGATATTGCGCGCCATTCAACCAAGGTGAGGCCGACAGATTTTCTAAGAATTTCAGACGATTGGGCGTTCAGTTTGACCAATAAACGCGAAATCCGAAAGGTAATAAAGTCGCGCATTTGCTCCAGCTCTTGTGCAGATGCGTGCTTTGAAACTTGATTATTAGCTTGTCCCATGAGCAGCATCTTTTCCAATTATAGTTGACAGGTCAACCATAATTAACTCTATTCACTGGCAGGTTTAAACCTAGGGAGGAAACCTAATGAAAACGATTTTGAAAGCCGCGGCAGCGGCTGTCGCTATCACGGCTCTCAGCGTCAGTGCGTCGATGGCCGCTGACTGGAAGCCCAACGGTCCAATCAAGATGATCATCGCATTCTCTGCTGGTGGTGGTGCCGATACGCAGGCGCGTTTGATTGCCGACGAAGTTTCAAGTGCAACAGGATGGGACATTCAGCCTGAGCAGGTGACAGGCAAAGGCGGCGTAAACGCGCTTGCAGCTCTCAAAACAATGCCAAACGACGGTTCGGTTATTGCAATGGTGGTGACGGAATCGCTCGGGTACAACTTGTTCAATGCCAAGGGAAGTGGCATGTCACCCTCTGATTTCATAGGCCTCACAACCACAGCCGGTTTCCAAATGGGTGTTGTCGCAAAGGCCGATAAAGGCTGGAAATCAATGGCAGATTTCGTCGCCGCCTCTAAAGAAGGCGACGCGCTTCGGTTTGGCACAATGAGCCCGCGTTTGTCTGATCTGGCCTATCTGATGGGTGAAGCCACGGGTGCCAACATCAACATTGTTCAGGTCAAAGGCGGCAAAGCTGTGATGAACGGCATTCAAGCTGGTGACATGGATATTGGCTTCATGGCAGGCATTCAAGCTAAGGGCGTTGCATCAGGTGATCTGGTCAACCTAGCGTCAGCGCTTTCGGTGCCATTGAACCAAACACCAGACGCGCCGACATTTGCCGATCTGGGAGTCGCGTATGACTCAGATGGGTACTTTGTCTTTGTGGCTCCCGCTGGAATGCCAAATGATGCGCGTGAGGCGCTAACAAATGCGCTTGTTGCAGGTGCGAATGCTGGCAAAGCAAACGCGATGATCACCAAAGCTTTTGGCGGTGTTCAGAGCATTTCTGGCGCGGATCTGGATGCACTTATGCTGAAGGGCTTCAATGAATCTGATGCGCTCATGAAAGCATCGCAATAAGCTAAATTTGGGCCAAGCTGGAATTTAAGATGACAAAAAATCGCTGGCTTGGCCTATTTTTCATCGGGTTTGCACTTTTGCTCATTTTCGCATGGGTACCGCTCGACACAGCTTCAGGATACATTGAGAAACAACGGCGCCAAGTATTACTGGGTGACGCATTGGCTCCGACTGTAGCAGGTGTTTTGATTTTGTTGGCGGCTATCCTGCTGATGTTCGAAAGGGGCAACGAGCAAGACGGACTAACACGGGACAATCTGGTTTACGTCATCATCATTGTTGCAATCGTGACAACCAGTTTTGCGATCATGCGTTACTCAGGGCCACTGCTCGCCGGAATACTGACAGAAACCGGTTACCGCCCTTTAAGAGCAACACCACCTTGGCATTACACAGGCTTTGTTCTGGGCGGTTGTTTCCTGATTTTCGCACTGATTTCTTTTGTCGAACGCCGCATAAGGTGGCAGAGTTTTTTTCTTGCGCTTGTTGCTGTTGGCCTGATCACTGCGTTTTACGATCTACCATTCAAAAACCTGCTTCTACCACCCAATGGTGACGTGTGATGGGGTTGATCGACCATATTTGGTTGGGCATTCTGGCGGTGCTTCAAGGCCCAGAATTGGTGTCGATCTTCGGTTTGCCCATCTCTGTGACCCTTGTGATGATCTTAGCAGGGTTTCTATCGGGCATCACCGTTGGTGCTACACCGGGTCTTGCTGGCCCAATGGCTATGGCGATTGCACTCCCCATTCTCATTTCTGTGTTCGGATTTTCCGAGGGTGCGCTGCTCCCAGTATTGGGCTTCTTAATTGGGATCATGAAAGGTGCAACCGTGGGTGGGGCAGTCCCCGCGATCTTGTTCAATACGCCCGGCACCCCAGATGCTTATATGACCACATTAGATGGGTACCCGATGACCCAAAACGGCGAAGCAAAAAAGGCGCTCAAAACTGCTCACTTTGCCTCGGTTACCGGCGATACATTCTCTGATATTGTGCTGCTGTTGGCCGCCCCATTTCTGGCTGTTCTTGTTGAGGCCTATCTCGATTTCCCTGAAAAAGCTGCTCTGCTTATCTTGTCGATGGCGTTCATCGCATCTGTCATTGGCAATTCAGTTGCTAAAGGTCTGATTTCGATGGGGCTGGGTTTACTTGCAGCATTTGTAGCAACGGGTGAGGATTTCTATCCGCGCCTGTCGTTTGGCACACAAGAACTCGCGCAAGGTTTTCCTATCGCCACCGCAGTGTTGGGCGTTTTGATTTTGGGCGAGATATTTAAGTCCCTTGAAGACTTATATGTTGAACGAAATCGCAAGGACAAAGCCAAACACCGTGTTTCTGTCGAAGGGAGCCAAGGGTTTGGTTGGAGTGATGTGAAACGCATAGCGCCATATATGGGGCGCTCGGCCCTCATTGGAACGGCGATTGGCGCGCTGCCGGGCGTAGGCTCAACCTTGGCGGCAACCCTTGGCTACTCGACCGCCAAGCGCCGTCACGAGAAACAGCGCAAACCAAGTGAGCCCAAAATGGGTGATGGAGCAATCGAGGGAATTGCAGCCACTGAAGCCGCCAACAGTTCGGTTTCCGGTGCGAACCTCATTCCTGTGCTTTCGCTTGGCATTCCGGGAAATGCCGCGGCTGTTTTCTTGATCCTTGCGATGGACAGTATCGGTGGTTTCAACCCCGGACCTGGCGTTTTCACTGTTCCCAAGGATGGGATCAATCCAGAGCTTGTGATTGCCTTTGGCATCTTTACGGCGATGTTCATCGCAAACGGGTTCAACTGGACGATTGGCGGCGTATTTATGCGCATGATGGGAATCATGACCCGCGTGCCAAAGCACATTCTTCTGCCGATTGTCTTGGTCCTAACCCTGACCGCAATTTATGCTGAGCAAACACGCATGGAAGCCATGTGGTTTGGCATTGGCTTTGGGCTGCTGGGATATTTTATGCGCCGGGTTGGCATGTCACCCTTGCCCTTTGTCATCGCGTTCATTTTGGGCGGGCGGTTGGAGGAAACCTGCCGTCAGGCCTTTGCAGCGACTGGCAGCGACCCGTTCTTCCTGTTCTCCAGCTTTGTATGCTGGGCTTTCATGCTTCTGGCGGTTGCCGTAGTTTTCTTCAATCTCCAAAACAAGGACACCTAAATTAAATGTCCCGACCTAACATTATTCTCATATCTGCCGACCAACATCGGGCTGATTGCTTTGGTTACCGCGGTCGCAATGTCAAAACGCCTAATCTCGACAAACTGGCGGCAGATGGCATGGTTTTCACCAACGCGATCACGCCTTGCGTTGTGTGCATGCCCGCGCGTTCGTCCATCTTGACAGGTCAATTGCCACGCACCCATGGCTTGCATGACAATGGTATGGATTTGGACAAAGACACGGGCGAGGCTGGCTTTGCGGGGGCGATGGCTCAAAACGGGTATGAGACGTCCTTTTTTGGCAAAGGTCATTGGGTGCGCTGTATGGCGCCTGCCACCGATTTTCCAGAAAACCTCAATGGCTCCATGGAACACGGCGAAGACTGGTATGGCCCTTACATGGGTTTCCAGCATGTCGAGATGTGCATCCTGGGGCACAATTGGTTCCCTATTCCCAAGCCACCAATGGGTCTGCATTACGAGCGGTTCTTCTGGGGGTCACCGCTTGGGGATCGCCTGCAAGAGCTTTATTGGGAAAATGGCGGCGACACCAAAGGCGCGGCTCAAACGTGGCACTCACAATTGCCTGTTGAGTACCATAACTCTACCTGGATCGGAGATCAGGCCAGCGATTGGATTAAGACTGGGCGTGACGACGCCAAACCCTTTGTGACATGGATCAGCTTCCCTGATCCGCACCATCCTTTTGATTGCCCGGAACCATACTCCCGGATGCATGACCCGGCTGAGGTTGACTTGCCCCAAAACCGGACACGGGATTTGGACAAGAGACCCTTTTGGCATGAAGCAATCTTGACCAATGAGCCAACTGGCAACGCTGAGATGGCCAAACTGCGCAAGGAGTATTCGCGCATCGAGCCACAAACCGACGAGCAGCTGAGAGAGATCATTGCAAATACATACGGTCAGATCACTTTGATAGATGAGAATGTCGGTAAAATCATGCAAGCAGTTGAGGATGCAGGCATCGCAGACAATACCTATGTCATCTACATTTCTGACCATGGCGATTGGCTGGGGGATCATGGGCTGATCTTGAAAGGTCCGATGCATTATGAGGGGCTGCTGAAAGTCCCGCTGATGGTCAAAGGACCAGATGTGCCCAAAGGTGTCACTTGCGACGAAATTGTATCCACGCTCGATCTATCGGCGACTTTCATGCAGCTTTCGAAAACAGAACCTCAGCTCACGCAACATGGCACAAGTTTGCTTCCCTTGATGCAAGGCCATGATGCGCCGCGCAAATTTGCGCTGAATGAATGGTATCTTTCCGCAACTCGTGGTGGGCAAGAACTGCATTTGCGCTGCGTAGCTACCAAGACCCACAAGCTGACCTTTGACGAACTGTCGGGCGAAGGCGAAATGTATGACCTTGAAAAAGACCCCAGTGAAATGGAAAATATTTTTGGAACATCAGCCGCCGCAGAAACACAAAGGCAACTCTTAGCCTATATTGCGAGCCGCCCTGACGATATGAAACCAATGCAGGAGTCCACGGGCGGCGGTTGATGGTTCCTCTTACTTAGGCGTCAACTTTGTGAGTGGCCCAGCGACCAATTCTTTGCGGTGAGTTGGGTTGTGATTTGCACAGCGTATAGTCATAGTTCATCCATGCAAAATGGCTGCGACCTCATCGTCTATTCTGATCTAGATGGGACCCTAATTGACCATCAGAGTTATAGCTGGGAAGAGGCCAGCGAAGCAGTCTCAGCGCTGAAATTAATTTCGGCAGGCCTGGTTCTGGCCAGTAGCAAAACAGCTGCAGAGATCATTGTTTTGCGCAATGAGCTTGGGACACAAGACTGGCCGGCAATTGTTGAGAACGGAGCCGGTATTTTACCTGCAAATGTAAGCGAAATCGAAGATAGCGGGGAGTATGCGCTGCTGCTAAAAGCACTCAATGAAGTGTCAGACGATCTGCGCCACCATTTCACCGGATTTAACGACGTCTCTTGTGAGGAAGTCGCTCAGATGACCGGGTTATCAAATGAAGCTGCAATTTGCGCAAAAGATCGCCGTTTCTCGGAGCCCGGAACCTGGTCTGGCACTAATCAACAGAAAGCCGAATTTCTTAGAGCCTTAGGATATCTCGGCGTTAAGGCGATAGAGGGCGGGCGCTTTTTGACTCTTTCATTTGGCAAAAACAAAGTCGATCAGTTGCGCCAGTTGAATCAACTTTATGCGCCCAAAACGACTGTCGCACTTGGGGACGCACCGAATGATGTCGCGATGCTTGAGGCCGTCGATTTTGGGGTTGTGATTGCCAACCCAAACCGGCCACCATTGCCGCCACTGAATGGAGAAGCTGAAGGTCGGATTTCCCGAACGACCAAAGCTGGTCCTTTAGGCTGGAATGAAGCGATACTAGACCTGATTGAACATCTAAACTTGCGATAGGGCAAAAATCCAATATGGCCGACTTCCATCAAAACGGAAACATAACCACGCTGCACAACCTTAGGGTCAGACCTGCACAGGAACTCGAGCAGGAACTTTCTGTTTTTGCTGAAACGCGGAATATCTCACTGATCTTGCCCTGCCTCTATTCCGAACTTGAGGGCGACGCGCTTCCGCACATCTTAGCTGAATTGTCCAAGGTGAATTATTTGCACAGGATCATTATTGGTCTGGATGCAGCGAATGAAGCCCAGTTTCGCCACGCTAAGAATTTCTTTAGGGCTCTCAACCAAGACCATATCGTCATTTGGAACGATAGCCCTCGCATGCTTGAGCTGGGTGCCCGGCTTCAGGCCATGGGACTGGCACCATCTGAAAAAGGCAAGGGGAAGAATGTATGGTCTTCTCTGGGCTATCTTATTGCCTGTGCGGATAGTTCGGTTATGGCAATCCATGACTGTGATATCTTGACTTACGAAAAAGACATGTTGTCACGACTGGTTTACCCAGTTGCCAATCCGAACTTCCCCTATCAGGTTGCCAAGGGGTTCTATCCGCGAATTGGGGATGGCAAGCTGAACGGGCGCGTCACACGGTTGCTCGTTAGCCCTCTTCTAATCGCATTGAACCGGGTCATTGGCGCACGTGACTACATAGATTACTTGCGCAGTTTTCGATATCCACTTTCGGGTGAATTTGCCATGCGAAGTGCTATCTTACCGGATCTGCGCATCCCATCGGACTGGGGGCTTGAGATTGGCGTTTTATCCGAAGCATGGCGCAACCTCGCGCCCAAAGCGGTTTGTCAGGTCGAGATTTCCGATGCTTACGACCACAAACACCAAGATTTGAGCCCTGAAGTTGCCGATGCGGGGCTTAACCGCATGTCCACAGACATTTGTAAGGCGATATTTCGCAAGTTAGCTGCTGACGGAACTGTCTTTACGCCTAACACCTTCAGAACGATCAAGGCCACGTACTATCGCTGCGCATTGGATTGTCTCGAGGCCTATTACAGCGATGCAAAGATGAATGGCCTCCTGATCGACAGACATTCTGAAGAAAACTCAATCGAACTATTTGCTGAAAACATCATGCGCGCTGGCAAGGTTTTCCTAGACAATCCACATGAGACACCGTTCATACCCACGTGGAACCGAGTTCATGCAGCGGACTCGCTATTCCTGGCGGATATGCACGCAGCGGCCCATGCGGACGAGCAGGAATTCCAGTAACCCTCAAGCTTGATTGGTTATCCAGCGACATTGATAAGGGGCGAGCGAAATGGAATCCTTACTCATATCAATCTGATCGTCGCTTAAGATATCGACCCAATGTTCGTCTTCGATCAAGTTCATCGACATATGCGCCACGTCTACCCATTGGTCAGATACATTGTGCAAGGCAAAAATTGATTGGCGCCTATCCAAGCTTTGCCGCCAAATGCCAAACACCTGATCCTCAAATGGAATGGTGAACTGGGTTGCATTGGGATGAAACGCCGCTTGCTTGGCTCGGACCTTCAAGCGCTTGCTTAGGGCCTCAAAAATCCGCGCTTGCATGGTTTGAGGATCGTCCATCAGTGCATTCAGGGTCGGATAGTCCCAGCGATGCCGATTGATTGCGCGGTTCATTCCACGATGAGCGACTTGCGCATGATCATTTGGCGTAGCCAGCATTGAATGAATATAAAAGGCTGGAATCCCTTCCAGCGACATAACAATCGTCTGAGTGCACAAGAAACGTTCCAGCTGAAGATCGTCTTCGCCATTGAACGTTTGACCCGTTGCCTCAAAGTAGGTCGTGTTGATTTCGTAGGGTGCCTCGCCACCATTGGGTAGTGCACGCATGGAAACCAGACCGCCCGTTTTTTTGACGGTCTCAATCATTTTGGCCTGCTCGTTGTCCGGTAAAATCCCCTCAACTGGGCGCATGCCAATTCCATCATGACTGGCGGTGAAATTCAAATAAGTGCAGCCCATCGGTGCAGGCGGCATCCCGCTTTGCCATCGTCTAAGGTAATGCGCTGAACCCGACATGACCGCATGCAAAATGAGCGGCGGCAGAGGGAAATTGTAGATCGCATGGGCCTCATCAGCGTCCCCAAAGTAGCTCAGGTTTTCAGCCTTGGGCACATTGGTTTCCGTAAGCAAAATGACTGTCTCACTCGCATAATCACACAACAGTCGCATCAACTTCACAACTGCATGTGTCTGCGGCAAATGGATGGATGTAGTGCCGATTTCCTTCCAAAGGAACGCAACCGCATCAAGGCGAATAATCTGGACACCTTTGTCTACATGAAGCCGAATGATCCGCAGGAACTCTAGCAAGACCTCGGGATTGCGGAAATCCAAATCAATTTGATCGTGGCTGAACGTACACCAAACGTGGCGTGGACCGTTTGCAGTTTCGACTTCTTGCAACAAAGGTGTTGTGCGGGGGCGAACCACCTCGGTCAAATCATCGTCAGGTGAGGCTTCAAAAAAGAACTTGTCATAGGGTGACTGAGCCTGTCGATACGCATTGAACCAAGCTCCCTGACTGGAAACATGGTTTAACACCAAATCAGACATCAAATTGAATGCACCACTGATCCTTGTGATATCGGACCAGTCACCAAGCTGCGGATTAACAGCGCGAAAATCTGAAACAGCAAACCCGTCGTCTGATGTGTAAGGAAAGAACGGTAGAATGTGCACAGAGTTCACCGCACCCTTTAACCTTCTGAGCAGAAAGTCGTGCAAAAGATCTAGAGGTTTATGCTCTCCATCAAGAATTGAATTGCCATAGGTAATGAGGAGCGCATCCTTTTCGGACCACAGATCATTGCTCGGTTTCCGTTTTCTTGCACGTGGCGAATGCTCGCTGGGCCAAAATGCTTCGACAATCTTTGCCGAAATCTGTGATGAGTCTCGTTCTGGGTAAATCTGCAGTACGAGGTCTGCCAGTTCGATCATAAATTTGGAGGAGTGGATCTTCTGCATATCTGCTTAGTGCCATGTCCTCACAAAATGGCAACCCCGTGCCTTACATCCAAGGAGAGTCGCCAAATTGTTTGACAGCAAAACCTCATACTCTGCCTATTGATTGAGCAAAGTCCGCGCTGTTTCTAAATTGGGAAGCCAACACTCACCACTTAAAGCGCGTTTGCGGCTCAAACATCATTTTCAGAAAACCCAGTTGTTTGCTTGAGAAAATCAGTGCCCTGCTGTTTCCAGAAATGCAGAAGGTCGATGAAGACCCAGTTTTCCGCAAGTTTTTCACCCTGACGGCGGTAGATGTCGATAACACGCATTTCACCCATTCTGTCAGTTGCAGGCATCCCCATAAACTCACCAGTCAGACGCGCTGTGAAATTTGGCCAGCCGAAGAAACCGCCATAGTTGCCTTCTGCCAGCCTACAAACATGGTTTGTAACTGAGCGCTCACTGAACGCAGAGCGAAACGGACCAGAATGCTGCTTGGCATAGCGTTCAATAGTGTAGGTCGAACCGATCCCTGCTGGCCCCCACCAAATCATGTCATTGTGCCATGTCCGCGCTAACTCTTCCTCGAGCGAAAGCCCCAACTTCCACGTCCCAAGATCGGAAATCATGGCGTTTATTGCACCCAAAGTCGCATCGCCATCGGATTTAGATTGGGCGCCAAATAAAAGACCATCATGGGTCATTGGGCCGGGCTGTACCAAATGCGCGGCAGTTTGCGCTGGGAAAGGATTTTGACCAGCTTGCATCATGAAATGCGGGATATCAAAATACATCGCTGTTTCAATGATCTTGCCGTTCTTGACCCGATGGAATTCGCAATAGCGCAGTGACACCATTTTTCCTGTCGGAGAAATCCCTAGCCATGGTGCATCAAACAATCCCATCAGATGCCCCATTGATACGACCCAGACAGACTGAAACCCATCGATTTCATTTTTTCCTGCCATGAACACGTCCATGCGGCGCTGTAGGGAACTGAGTGCAGTGCGCAGCGGCGTCCAGAAACGGCTAGCGATATTGTCCAGCCCTTGCATTTCATTGAATGGATAGTACCCGCGCCACGTCACGTCTGGGGTCATGTATCGATCCAGAACCTTTGGAACATCTTTCGGATAAGCGCTGTCGAGCTCAGAATAGAAGTCTCTAACAGTTTGTTTTTCGACGGAAAAATCCAAAATATTCCTCGACTTTGCAGCTTTTGCATACGAATGCAAAATCTTCTTGCCAAAACATTGGACCCAAGTCTAGGCTCGCCTGAGCGTAATTGGAAACCGCTCCGCCTCAAGGAAACTCTCGCAATGGCCGAAATTCAACTGCACAACATCTCAAAACGATGGGGTGACTTTGTTGGCGTAGATAATTTTGATCTGAAAATTGCGGATAAGGAGTTTCTGGTGCTTCTCGGCCCCTCTGGCTGCGGCAAAACCACAACCATGCGCATGATCGCAGGGCTGGAAGACCCGACAGAAGGCGACATTCTGATTGATGGGACCAAGGTCAACGATCTGGACCCAAAAGACCGCGATGTCGCCATGGTGTTTCAAAGCTACGCACTTTATCCTAATATGAACGTCTACGAGAATATTCGCTTTCCACTGAAAGTGCGTGGCGTTGATCCTGCCACTCATGATGCGCGGGTCAAACGTGCCTCCGCCATGGTAGAACTGGACGAATTCATGCATCGCCGCCCGGCTGAGTTATCCGGCGGCCAAAGACAACGCGTCGCCCTTGCACGTGCCATTGTCCGCGAGCCGAACGTCTTTTTGATGGATGAACCGCTTTCCAACCTCGATGCGAAGCTGCGCGTCTCAACCCGCGCGCAGATCAAAAATTTGTCCCATGAGCTTGCGGTGACCACGATCTACGTCACCCATGACCAGATCGAAGCCATGACATTGGCCGACCGCGTCGTGGTGATGGAGAAAGGCGTGGTTCAGCAGGTCGGCAGCCCCACCGAGATTTACGACAAACCGGCAAACACATTCGTTGCCAGCTTCATCGGAAACCCGGCGATGAACCTTATTGAGGGGGTCATACGCGGCGGGGTGTTTGAAGCTGAAAACGTGCGCGTTGAAAACGTATCAGCGCGCGACAGCAAAGTAACCCTTGGCTTTCGCGCCGAAGACGCGACGGTGGCTCCGGGCGATGGCGGAAACATCACCGCACCAATCTACACACTGGAATTGCTTGGCGATGCCACAATGATTTCAGTGCGCATTGGCGGCACATTGGTCAGCGTCAAAGCGGACAAAGCATTTCGGGCAAGCATCGGCGATACTGTGTCGATCAGCGTCCCGTCTACCATTTGCCACCTGTTCGATGGCGCAACAGGAGCAAGAATTGAGGCATAGGCCTCGGTAAACAATCCCCCATGTCGAAAACATGGGGTCAATAAAGATGCGTGATTGCAAGGCGCATCCAAATTTGGAAACAGGGAGAAAAACATGTTTCTTAAGAAACTAGCACTCGCGGGCGCAATGTCTGCACTATTGGGTACATCCGCACTTGCCGCCGATTGTGGCCCTTCGGGTCAGTCGATCCGCATTCTGGCAAGTGACTTTCCAGCCATTCACGCGGTCGCGGGAACAGCGGATTCAAATTGTGCCGGTGCAGCCTCAGAATTCACCCGCAACCACACAACCGAAGCGCGTCAGATCATGAACGCCGCGCTGACGCCAAATCCAGCCGAATACACCAGCGTCATTGTCGCAAACTCGACACTGACACAGCTGATGAATGATGGTTTGGTGCGCCCGCTTAATGATCTGGTCGCGAAATACGGTCAGAACCTGCCCAAAAACCTCATGATCACCATCGACGGCAAAATCATGGCTGTAGCGTTCATGGCCAATGCGCAGCACATGTTCTCGCGCACAGACCTTCTCGCCAAAGCCGGCATCGATAGCGTACCGGGCACTTACGACGAAGTAATCGCTGCCGCAAAAGCCATTCGCGCTGCTGGCATCATGGAACATCCGATTGTGATGAACATGAAAACTGGCTGGAATGTGGGTGAGTCCTTCAACCTAGCTTTCCTTGCTCATGGCGGTGAGTTCTTCAAGCCCGGAAGTGCCGAGCCATCCGTAAACAGCGATGCAGGTTTGGCAGCCTTGGGCACGCTCAAAGCGCTGGTCGAATATATGCACCCGGATCACTTGACCCAAGCTTCCAACGAAACCCAAGGCTTGTGGGAAGCTGGTGAAGCCGCACTTGGCATCATGTGGGGATCACGCGGTGCGGTCATTCTCGATGATGAAGGTTCCAGCGCAGAAGTCACCTCAAACACCATACTGTCAGCAGCACCGTCTGTGACAGCGGGTGGCGTGCCGGGCGCAACGCTCTGGTGGGATGGTTTCACCATTTCTTCGAACGTGTCCGATGCCGAGGCTGAGGCAACATTCGCAGCGCTCGCAAGTGCTTTGACCGCTGACATGGTTGCAGCAAACAACGATGATGCGGTTTGGTTGCTCGACGGCTTTAAGCCCGGTGCTGCAGCCGCTGGTGTGTCAGCAACTGCACAAGGCGGTGCCGCACCCTATCCAATGGTTCCGCAAATCGGTCTGATGCACAATGCATTGGGCGCGGAGCTCGCTGACTTCCTCAAAGGGGACGAAACAGCAGAGCAAGCCTTGGCAGATGTCGAAGCGGCCTATGTCACAGCTGCCAAAGAAGCCGGCTTCCTGAAATAATCTCAAAGTCGGGGGCGATGGTGTCCATGGCCCCCGACACACACCCCAATTGCGACCGAGACACCCGCTATGAAGCATCGCACCTTTTTCTGGTTCATCTTGCCGACCTTGTCAGCAATGATCCTGTTTATTGCGTTGCCCATCGTGTCTGTGTTCATCCAGTCGCTTTACGTCTCCCATGAACAAGTTCTCGTCGTCTCTGAGAATTGCGGCCCGTTTGGATGCACTACATCCAGCGCCGTTGATCTTGAGGCGACCCGAGAGCTACGTGAAAGCGCGCCGCTTGGCCGCTTCAACGGGTTGGATACCTACACAAACCGCTCCCACCTCGCCTTCGCAGAGGTCGCAGAGGCCCGCAGAACCAGCGAGAGCTTCTCCGAATTCTGGCGCGAGATTAACAACCTGCCCTTCTATCGTGCCTTGATCTTCACGCTCACATACACCGCCGTCGTTACCCCGCTTGTGATCATCCTGGGCCTTGCAATCGCTGTGGGCGTCAACAACCTGCCCAAAATGATCAAAGGCCCGTCCATCTTCGTCTCCCTGCTGCCATTCCTCGTGACGCCGCTCGTGGGCTCGCTCATTCTCTTCTGGATGGTCGATGGCGATGGGGTGATCGGCGCGACCATCCAATTGCTCTTTGACGACCCCTCCCTCAGCCTCAAAGCCTCCACCGCACTTACCTGGACCATGCTGATGGTCTACGGCGTTTGGCACACCCTGCCCTTCAGCTTCATCACCTTCTATGCCGGTCTCCAAACCGTGCCAGAAGACACGCTCGAAGCCGCACAGATCGACGGAGCCAGCAAATGGCAAAGTATGATCCACGTCGTTGTGCCTCACCTGATGCCACTCGTGTCCTTTGTGACCCTGATGCTGCTTATGGACAATTTCCGCGTCTTTGAACCCATTGTCAGCTTTGCCGCCGAAGCCCACGCCACCTCGCTCAGCTGGATCATTTTCAACGACCTGCGCGAAAGCGGCAACCCGCTCTATGGTTCCGCCGGAGCCACCTCGCTGCTGACCATCATCGGCGTTGTCGTCCTCCTGCTCCCGGTCCTGATCCGCACATGGCGCGATTTCAGCCGCAAAGCGCATTGAGGAGGGGCAGATGGCAACCAAATCACACATCACTCCCTTAAAGCTCCTGTCATTCGCGCTGGTAGGGCTCTGGCTGATCGTTGCCGCCTTCCCCTTCATCTGGACCTTCTGGGGCAGCTTCAAAGTGCAGGCCGATTTCTTCTCAAAGGCGGATTGGGTCAACGCTTTGCGCGGCACCAACACGATCAAAGAAACCGGTGGTGCGTTCACAAGCAATGGCTATCGCGGCGCATGGGTTGAAGAGGAGTTTTGGCGCAACGTCCTCAATTCCGGCATCGTGGTCTTCTTCACCGTCGTGATCTCGCTCACCTTCGGCACATTGGGCGGTTACGCACTCGCCCGCTCGGGCTTTCGATACGCCTTCTGGATCCTGATCGCGGCCCTGGTGTTTCGCGCCATGCCCCATATCACATTGGTCTCTGGCTACCTCCTGCCGTTCTTTGAATGGAACATCTGGGGCCACCTGCCCACAACAATCATCGTGCTTGTGGCCATCAATCAACCCTTCACGCTCTGGATGCTACACTCCTTTTTCCTGAACATCCCCAAGGATATGGACGAAAGCGCGATGGTCGACGGATGCACCCGGTTCCAAGCCTTCCGCCATGTGATCGTGCCCGTGATGTGGCCCGGCGTCATTACCACCGGCCTCTTCAGCTTCCTGCTGGCATATAACGACTTCACCGTAACATCGATGCTTCTGAGCGACGAGAATGAAACCATCATTCCCGCCATCAACAGCTTCCTTGGCACCACCCAGGTCGAGGGCAAAGTGATGTATGCAGTCGCTGCTGTTGTCTCCGCGACAGCGCCGCTTTTCATCCTCGTTCTCTTCTTCCAACGCCAAATCGTCAGCGGCCTGACTGCAGGCGCCGTGAAAGGATGAGCAGATGAAAGGATCACGCCCCGAACAAGCGACACTG